>NZ_KK082183.1:3787-14751 GCF_000598065.1 Paenibacillus darwinianus
GCGGCTTCAACGGGTGCCGCCGCCGCCGCCGAGCCGCAGACTGCAGCGGCTCCGATCAGCAGGGCCGCAAGCTGCCAACCCGGCCGTTTGCCGCGGCGCAGCCTTTTTTTAAGTTGCTTCCACAGGCTGAATCCCATCACAGGGAACTCCCCTTTAACTGTTTTCCCTATTGTTTCCTGCCGTTGATCGGATTATGCGGAAGCGAATCGCCAAACTCCACGGCAAAATCCCGGTCGCCGATGCGGCCGGGGCATTGCCTGCCGGGGCAGGTTACCGGTTCAGCCAAGGCTGACCGAACCGTCTTCTGGCTTCCGCCTTGCGGGCTGCCGGACGGGAAGCGGAAGACTTGACGGATGCCTTGGAAGCCGGTTTTTTGGCGAAAGACTCCTTAACCGCCGTCTGGCCCCGCACACCGGTTTTTACCGATTCATCCTCTTCACGGCCGGCAATGGCTGCGCCGGTCTTCCCGCCCTCCGTTTCCTCCCGTTTCATGCAGCCGCATGTACACGGCTTTTTCACGTAAGCCCCGAACGTCGGGTAAGAATAAGCCGCAGTCCCGGCCATGAAGGGCGCTGCGCCGGCGACCGGACCCGGTCCGTAATAGGGCTGCAGAGGCGGGCCGAAAAGACCGCTTGCTTGATACCCCGGTATCGCTGCCGGGAAAAACGCAGGAGCGCCGAATCCCGCTGGATGCGCGGCAAATCCTTGCACACCCGCCGTCACATCGGCATGCCCCGTGAACGATCCATATCCGCCTGCCGACACTCCGAATTGCGGCATGAACGGAGCGGCTGTCTGCGGCGCCGACAGCGGCAAAGCGCCGGTCCAATCGCTTACCGGAACCGTTCCGGGGGGACATGGGTAAACACCGGTCATTGCCGGCGTCTGGTACATCAACGGGTGCGATGGCGGGCACTCAAGCGCCGACGGTATCGTCAGTTGAGGCGGCGGCGGAAAATCACAGAAGGAGAAGACTTCTGTCGCCGGAATCTGGAATTGCTTGAACAGATCGACGTCGTACGGCATCGCCTCATGCGGCGTCGGAAGCGGCGCCGCAGGCGCTATATCTGCCGGCGGCACCTTGGCCGTCGGCGCTTTCGGCGGCGGCGTTATGGGGCCGGTCGGCGCTTTTCCAACGATCGGGCCGGTATAAGCTTTACCGTGTCCCGGAGTCGCCGGGAAGCCGTGCGGCATGTGCTGCAGATCCGGCAATTGGGGCAGCGCAAGCGGAGTGAACGGAGAGGAAACCGCCTTCGGTATGTTGACCATTTCGCCGGTCATCAGGACATTAGGGTTTTTCAACTGCGGGTTCGCCTGAATCATATCTGCGAGCGGAATGCCCCACGCTTTGGACAGATTCCACAGCGTATCCCCCTGCTTCACGAGATGCTGGTGCATCCAATCGCCGGCAGAGGGTTTCGGCTTTCCGCCGCCGCTCGGCACCTTCACTTTCGTGCCGACGTCGATGACATCCGGATTTGCGATGTCCGGATTCAGCTGCAAAAGCTGCTCGACGCCGACGCCGTACTTTTTCGCGATTGCGTACATCGTATCGCCTTTTTTGACCATGTGGATTTTCACGAGCCACATAACCTCCCGTCACGTTCTTCGTTCGCGGCGATCGCGGCGCATAAGCCGTCGCAATCCCCGTCAATCCTTACATCTTATGCAGACGGTGGGCTGGTGTCCCCTATATTCAAAAAAAATGCGGCCGTCCCGACACGACGGCAAAAAACCGCCGTCCGGGTCGCCGCGAATGAATCGCGCGCATACCCGCCAACGGCGGTACGATTGTTTCTTATGATCGGCTTGCGTCTTACGCAAACACCTTGACGCCGTCGACGTCGACGATTTTCCGGAACTCCTCAAGCAGATGCGTCGTGATTGGGCCGGCCTCGCCTTTGCCGATCATCCGTCCGTCCACCTCGCGCACGGCAATGACCTCGGCGGCGGTGCCGGTAAAGAACACCTCGTCCGCCACATAGACATCGTGGAGCGTGAACGGCTCTTCCTTCAGCTTATAGCCGAGCCTGGCGCACAGCTCCATGATCGCGGCGCGCGTAATGCCTTCCAGCGCACCGATGTAGCAAGGCGGCGTGTAGACGACGCCTTGCTTAATAATAAAAATGTTGTCGCTTGAACCTTCCGCCACATAACCCTGCGCGTTCAGCATGATGGCTTCGCCGACACCGGCCAGATTCGCCTGGATTTTGACCAGAATGTTGTTCAGGTAGTTAAGCGACTTGATCTTCGGGTTGAGCGCATCAGGAATGTTCCGGCGCTGCGAGACAGAGACGGACACCAATCCGCTGCGGTACGCCTCCTCCGGGTAAATCGCAAGCTGCTCGACAATGATAACGACCCATGCCGACGGGCAGCGTTTCGGGTCGAGTCCGAGATTGCCGGGACCACGGGAGACGATCAGACGGATATAGCCGTCCCGCAAGCCGTTGCGGCGGATCGTTTCCACGAGCGCAGCCTGCATGTCCTCGTAGGACAGCGGAATGTCGAGCATGATCGAACGGGCCGAATCGTACAGCCTGTCCAGATGCTCCTTGCATTTAAAAATGTTGCCGTTATAAATGCGGATACCCTCAAAAATGCCGTCCCCATAAAGAAACCCGTGATCGTAAACCGATACCTTCGCGTTTTCCTTGGTGACGTAATCCCCGTTCAAATAGATCCATTGCTCAGCCATGCTCTTCCTTACACCTCCGGATTTGTGCGAATGACCGCAAAGCTCGGATAGCTTCCCATAATGCGCACCTGGCAGCCGATCGCTTCGATCTCGGCGATGGCGGCGGGCAGCAGGACGGTATCCAGCGACATTTCGATGTCCATCAAAAAGTAATAGCTGCCGAGCTGCTTTTTCGTCGGACGCGATTCGATGCGCGACAAGTTGATGCGGCGCCAGGCAAACGCGGAAAGCACCTGGTGAAGGGCGCCCGGGTAGTCCTCCGGCAGCGTAATCTGGATGGTTGTCTTAAAAGCGTCCGGCTCACGCGCCTTGAACGGCTTGTGCCCGACCAGGAGAAAGCGCGTATAATTGTTATTGTGGTCGGTAACACTTTCCAGCAATACGTCGAGCCCGTGCAGCGCCGCGCCGCTGCGCTGGCCGATCGCGGCCCATCCGGCGCCCGGATTGTCCTTCACCATACGGATCGCTTCCGTCGTGCTGCTGACGTTCTCCAATTCGGCGTGCGGCAGGCGCTCGCGCAGAAAACGGGTGCACTGCGCCATGGCGACCGGGTGGCTCATCACCTTGACGATCCGGTCGTAATCCAGCTCGCCGCTGCCGTCCAGACTCTCCGAGTTGCGGCCGATCAGATTTTGCACGGACGGGTAGACCCATTCCGCCTGAATCGGCAGTTCGACCTCGTGGACAAGCCAATCGGTATGCAGGCTTACCGAGCCGTCGATCGTGTTCTCGATCGGAATGACGCTGTAATCGGTGTGCCCGTTCACCGTGGACAAAAACACGTCGGCAATCAATTGATGATACCGGTATTCGACCTGCGCGCCGCCGAACAATTGACGCGCCGCGTCGTCGGAGGTTGAACCCGCCGGCAGTAACGCTGCTTTTATCATACCCTTACTTCTCCTTTAATCCGTTCCATTAGCGGGGCCAGTTCCGCCGCAGCCCCGCCGTCCGTCACGGTCAGTTCCGGCCCCGCCGCAGCAGGCTTCAGCCATAAAGCCTCCGCCGTGATTCCTTCTGCAGCGAGCGTCTGGAGCAGAAACCGCTCAAGCTCCTGCTTGCGCGGGCTGCCGGACTCGATCAGCGCGAGCAGCGTCGGCCCGGCTCCGCTGAGCGCCGCGCCCAGAGCGCCGCGCTCGGCCGCCCCGTCCAAAATGCCAGCCATGCCGGGAATGAGCGCCGCACGGTACGGCTGGTGCATCCGGTCCTGCATGGCGGTCCGGATCATGCCGTGGTTGCCTGTGGCAAGCGCGGCGACGAGCAGCGAGCTGCGGCTGACGTTGAAGACGACGTCGGCCATCGGGAACCGGTCCGGCAAGGCATGCCGCGCCTTCTCCGTGGACAGCTGGAAGTCCGGGATCGCGACCAGCACATCCAGATCCGGAGACGGCTCCAGCCTGATATGTGACGCGCGGTTCCCGTCCCAGGATGCGACGACGATTCCGCCGAATACGGATGCGCCGACGTTATCCGGATGCCCCTCCAGCCGGGTGGCGATCTGGAACAGCCGGTCGTCGTCGAGCGGACTACCGATCAGCGCGTTCGCCGCCGCAAGCGCGCAGACGATGGCACTGGCGCTGCTACCGAGCCCGCGGGTCAGCGGAATATCGCTGTACATCGCGATATGCAGCTCCGGAATGTCGACCTCCGCTTCATTGAATACCAGCTGAGCGACCTTATAGATTAAATTGTTTTTATCCGTCGGTAAGCCGCGCAAATTCCGGCCGTGGAGCTCGATGGCCGTCCCGGTTTCCGACACGCCCATTTCGATCCAGGCATATAGCGACAAGGCCATGCCGAGCGTATCGAAGCCCGGTCCGAGATTCGCCGTGCTCGCGGGCACCTTCGCCAACACTCGCCGTTCTGTAAGTTTCATGACAACAAACGAACTCCTTTAAGTTTGATCACCGCAAGCCGCAGGACGGAGCTTTTCCCGCCTAGCCTTCCACACGGTAGACGCTCTTCACGTTGCGGATCACATCAAGCGATTCGAACGCTTGCAGTACGCCGTTCATCGCCGCCTTGCTCGCATTATGCGTAATGACGATGATCTCGGCCTCCGAATGCTCCGTGCTCGGCTGTTGGATGACCGACTCGAGGCTGACTTCATATTCGGCGAACACCTGCGTGATTTTGGCCAATACGCCGGCCCTGTCTTCCACATGCAGCCGGAGGAAGTTTTTATAGGAAATTTGCGCATCGGTCTTCAGCTTCTTCTCCTTGAATACCGACGCGGCCTGCATCCCGTTGACGCCCAGCTTCAGATTCTTCACCACGGTAACAAGGTCCGCCACGACCGACGTCGCCGTCGGAAGCTCGCCTGCGCCCGGTCCGTAGAACATCGTTTCGCCGACCGCTTCCCCGTATACATACACCGCGTTGAACACGCCGTTCACCGCTGCGATCGGATGGCTGTTCTTGACCAGCGTCGGCTGCACCGATACACTGATGAAATCATCCTGCGACTCCGCAATGCCGAGCAGCTTAATCTCATAGCCGAGCCGTTTGCCGAACGCGATATCGTCTTTTCCGACAGACGAGATACCTTTGACCGACACATCCTCCAGCGCCACATTCGCGCGGAAACCGAGCGTGGCGAGAATGGTCATTTTGCGGGCCGCGTCGAGGCCCTCCACGTCCGAGGTCGGGTCGGCCTCGGCATAGCCGAGCTCCTGCGCTTCCTTAAGGACGTCATGGTAGGACGCGCCTTCGCGGCTCATCTTGGTCAGAATGTAGTTCGTTGTCCCGTTAACGATGCCCATTATTTTCGTGATCCGGTCCGAAGAGAAACCCTCGATCAGCGTGCGGATAATGGGAATGCCGCCGGCTACGCTCGCCTCATACAGCACGTCGCAGCGGTTTTCGCGCGCCGCCGCAAGAATTTCCGGCCCGTGCAGCGCCATTAGATCCTTGTTGGCGGTTACGACATGCTTGCCGCGGGCGATCGCTTCCAGAATGTAAGCCTTGGTCTGGTCGATTCCGCCCATGACCTCGACGATTACGTCGATTTCCGGATCGTTGATGACATCCCACGGATCCTCCGTAAGCTTGCCGGCGTCAATCGCTACATTGCGCAGCTTCGCCATGTTTTTTACCGCTATTTTTTCAATCGAGATCGGGGAGCCGGCTTGGCCAAACAAATCCGCCTGATGCCCCTCCACGATGCGCACGACTCCCGTCCCGACCGTTCCGAGCCCGAGCAATCCTACCTTGACAGGTTTCATAGTTTCTCCTCCACGCTACATTTTCTAGCCTTGCCCGATGACGCTCGCCTTGCGGACGCCCTCCTGGTTGCGAATGCCGTCGATCATATCCGTAAGCGGAACCGCCATCCCCGCCGTATCAACCGTGATGACGACGTTCGCCAGTCCCTGCAGCGGAATGCTCTGATGGATGGTCAGCACGTTTCCCTCCGAGCCTGCAACGAATCCGAGCACCTTGGACAAGACGCCGGACCGGTGCTCCAAGTCCATCGACACCGTGACAATCCGTTCCCGCTCCAGTTGGTTGAGCGCGTAAATGCCGTCCTTGTACTTGTAGAACGCGCTCCGGCTCATGCCGACCCGTTCCACCGCCTCGTGCACGGTTTCCGCTTCTCCCCGCTGCAGCATCTGTTTCACTTGAATCGTCTTCACGATCGCTTCAGGTAAAATGTCCTCGCGGACGACATAATAACGTTCCGTCATCATTCGTCCTCCCAGTAAAGACATATGTTCTTCCCTAGTGGACATTATAACGGTAACGGTGCCGATGCCGCAATAGGCACAGCCGAAAAAGTTCGTCTTTCATTATACTTGATGCCCGGCTGAAAAAGCGAACGCGAACGGGGCATGAAGCCGTCCGTTTCCGTCGCAAGCGCCCCTCCGTCGGAGGATGGGCCGGCGGCGCTGTTCGACGCGCCTGATTTCCGCCCCGTCCCCGATTGATTGCCCATCTGCTCCGCCGCCTCGGAACGCGCGGCCGACGTCTCAGGCCGCGCCTCGTTGCTGCTTTTGGCAGCACTGTCGGTTGCCGTATGGCTTTCCGCACCGGAGCAGGCGGACACAAGGCCTGCTGTCAGCGCCAAAACAAGCGCCAGCATCTACCATGGAGAGCAGCGTTTTTGTGCACTGCTTTCTCTTTTTGCCATGCAAAAAACCCCTTTTGCGTCTCTGGCGCACAGGGGGTAGAAAAAGTTGCTTCTTCAGGCTTTAAAATCCATTCATCCGAATCGGCGCAGTATATTTCCTAAATCCTTGCCCGAACCGGAGCCCTACTCGAAATAATAATCCGCACCCTCGAAAAACTCGAAGCTGTAGTCGCCGATCTGCACGAGATCGCCGTCCTTCGCCCCTTCCTTGCGGAGCGCCTTATCGACGCCGAGGTTGCGCATGATGCGGGCGAACCGCATAACCGCATCATAAGAGGTAAGGTTCGTCCGTTTAATGAACCGCTCGATGCTGGCGCTCTCGACGATATAGACGCCCTCTTCCTTGCGGATCGTGAACTCGTCATTGTCCTTCTTCTCGTAACGGTACACCTTGCGTTCCTCGATCTCCGACACTTCCTCGAGCGGCGGCGCTTCGGGCAAGGCATCGAGCAGGTCGGCCGCCTTGTAGAGCAGCTCCTGGATGCCGTTCTTCGTAAGCGAGGAAATCGGCACGATCTCATATTCCTTGCCGTCGGCCAGCTCCTCAAGCTGCTGCTTGAACAGCTCGAGCTGATCCCCGGCATCCGGCATATCCATCTTGTTGGCCGCAATGATCTGCGGGCGTTCCGCCAGCTTCGCGTTATACTTCACGAGCTCGTCGTTGATCTTCATCCAATCCTCGAAAGGATCCCGTCCTTCGGTGCCGGCCATGTCCACCACATGGATAATGACCCGTGTCCGCTCCACATGGCGCAAAAACTCGTGGCCTAGTCCGACGCCCTCCGCAGCGCCCTCGATCAGACCTGGCAAGTCAGCCATGACGAAGCTGCGGCCGTCGCCCACGTCAACGACGCCCAAATTCGGCGTGATCGTCGTAAAATGATACGCGCCGATCTTCGGCTTCGCTGCGGATACGACCGACAGCAGCGTCGACTTGCCCACGCTGGGAAAGCCGACAAGCCCGACATCCGCCATGACCTTCAGCTCCAGAACTACCCAGCGCTCCTCGCCCTCCTCGCCATTCTCGGCGATATAGGGCGCGGGATTATTAGCGGTCGCGAACCGGATATTGCCGCGTCCGCCGCGTCCGCCCTTGGCCACAACAACCTCTTGTCCGTGGCGGGTCATATCGGCGATAACTTCTTGTGTATCGTCATTGATAATGACAGTGCCCGGCGGGATGCGCACGATCATATCCTCCGCGCCGGCACCGTGCATGCCCTTCACTTTGCCTTTCTCGCCGCGCGGCGCCTTGAAATGCTTCTGATAGCGGAAATCGACGAGCGTACGCAAGCCTTCATCCACCCGAAAAATGACGTTGGCTCCCCGGCCGCCGTCTCCGCCGGCGGGACCGCCTTCCGGCACGTAAAGCTCACGCCTGAACGAGATCAGCCCGTCTCCGCCGTCCCCCCCTTTGACGAATATTTTCGCTTTGTCTACAAACATCTTATTCCTCCGTTCATCGGCTCAGATCGGCGCGCAGCGCTGCCGTCAACATATCCGGTTCCAGCCGATCTGCGTGCAGCGGCGATTTCTTCAGTCGCTGCTTGCATTTGGCGTATAATTCCTGCGCGTTCAGAAGTTCTCCCTCATACTGCAGCTCGACGAGCAGAGCCGTTTCGTTGCGGTGCAGCTTAATCGACAAGCGTGCCGCGTCGCCGCCGCCCGGCTTGATGCCGAAGCGGTAGGCATTGATCAGATCCGTAAGCGTATCCGCAACCTTCACGCCGTTCAACGGCAGCTCGGCCAAATTCACTTCGTCGGCAACGTCGACCTGAAGCTGCATCGCGTTCGTCACCGTTCGGAACGATTGCACGAACAGGACGAAGGACGGAATCCCCAGCTTCGCGATCCGGCTCTCAGCCGTCATACGTTCCCTTATTTTCTCCACGCATTCGACCGTTTTATCCGGTTTATTCATCCGAATGTAGCCGTACAACACCTGAAGCTCGTTCATCCAATCGTGCCGGTGGTGATCCAGCATCCGGATCGCCGTCGTCTCAGTGGCGGTCAGCGCCCGTTCCGCACGGTAGGCCAGGCCTTTCCGGTCAGCTGCAATCCAGATCGCGGCAGCCGCCGACAACCACAGCAGCAGCAGTCCCGAAGGCCACAGTTCCTCCTGCCAAAACCATACTGCGGCGATTGGCAGCAGCACCGAGCCGGCCGCATAATATCGTATCGTCCGCCAACGATTCATCAGCATGTCCTCTCTCCGTTCCAAACATGGCTAAACCCCCAACAAGTATAGCATGCCGTCTTCAAAAGTCCACGGTTAAAGCCAAAAAATGACGTTTTGTGGACAAACCAAATCCGGTTGCTTCGCGAAGCGGAAGAACAACGCAAAAGCAAAAAAACCGGCCTGTCGCCAGGCCGGGCAAAATGCGATCTTATGCTTGGACGGCTGCGGCAACCGGCGCCGCGTCAACCGGATAAACGCTGACCTTTTTACGGTCGCGGCCCCAACGCTCGAACTTCACGACGCCTTCGACTTTCGCGAAGAGCGTGTCGTCCTTGCCGATGCCTACGTTGTTGCCCGGGTGAATTTTCGTGCCGCGCTGGCGGTAAAGAATGCTGCCGGCCGTTACGACCTGGCCGTCCGCACGCTTAGCGCCGAGACGCTTCGATTGGCTGTCGCGACCGTTCTTCGTCGAGCCTACGCCCTTCTTCGATGCGAACAGCTGAAGATTCAGCTTCAACATGGTGGTGTCCTCCTTCTTCAAAGCATTATTTCACGCATAACGACATACTTGCCGTAAGATTGACTAATTGTTCCCAGCATGACGACCATCGATTCGAGCAGAAGTTGAACCCGATCGTCCTTTGCCGGATCTCCCGTCTCCGGAATTTCCGATTGCAGCCAGCCGTTCCGCATGGCGGCAGGCAGCTCCAAGCCGGCCAGCGACTCGATCGCATTGACCGTACCGACGGTGACGGCGGATACGCCCGCGCACACGATATCTTTGCCCGGCTTGGCGAATCGCGCATGGCCTTCTACGGCAAACGCTACGATGGCACGGTCCGCAGACCGCCGGGTCAACGTGACGGTAATCATCCCGTAACCCTCTTACGCCTCAATTTTGCCGATCGTCACTTTCGTGTACGGTTGACGATGGCCTTGCTTGCGGCGGTAATTCTTCTTGGCTTTGTATTTATAAACGATGATCTTCGCGCCTTTGCCTTCTTTCTCGACTTTGCCGGAAACCTTCGCCCCCGATACGAGTGGGGATCCGGTTACGAGACCGTCAGCCTTGGATACGGCCAGAACGCGATCGAACGTTACGCTGTCGCCTTCGTTCAAGCCCAGCTTCTCGATATAGATAACATCGCCTTCTTGAACCTTGTACTGCTTGCCGCCTGTTTCGATGATTGCGTACATGGATGGTGCACCTCCTCATGTCTAAGACTCGCCTGACCCGGGTGGCTCTCGAATAAACGATCGCGCTTCGGTACCCGCTCGGAGCGGTTGTAGCATGCATAGCAACAAGCACTAAACATACACTGCAAGATTATAGCATACCGAAGCAGCCGGTTCAAGCCTGATTCCGAATTTCCCTTCCCCCAATCGTTACCGCCCGGCCGCCGGCAAGCCCGTATAGATCCTGCCGCTGCCGCGGCACGCGGCGCACGGCTCGTACAGCCGGCCGGCGGCATTCTCGCGCATCTTCTTGCGGGTCAGCTCCAGCAGGCCCAGCTTGGTCCAGCCGACGACATGGCATTTCGTCCGATCCTTGCGCAAAAGCTGCTCGAGCCTCTCCAGCACCCGGCCGCGATGCAAGGCATCGGTCATATCGATAAAGTCGATAATCACGATGCCGCCGGCGTCGCGCAGCCGCAGCAGCCGGGCGATCTCTTCGGCCGCTTCCATATTCGTGTGAAAGGCGGTCTCCTCCAAATCGGTGGAGCCCGTATATTTGCCTGTGTTTACGTCGATAACCGTCAGCGCTTCCGTCTGGTCCCAGACCAGATCAGCCCCGCTGGCAAGCCGAATTCTGCGGGCGAATGCTTTTTCCAGCTGCGGGTAGACGGCGTGCGACTCAAATAGCGCAGCCCGGCCGGCGGGGGAATACAGCCTGAGCATCGACTCCATGGCGGGCGCCTTCTCCTTGATCATGGCGCGAGCCTCGGCCAATGCCCGCT
>NZ_KK082184.1:0-5187 GCF_000598065.1 Paenibacillus darwinianus
GCCGCGCCGGAGGCCGCCTCCTGCATGCGCGATGCGAGCCGGTTCGCCAAAACGGTCGACATCATCGACACGCCGATTGTGCCGCCAAGCGAGCGGAACAGCTGGGAGGAGGCGGTAGCCACACCGAGCAAACGTTGGTCGACGGCGTTCTGTACAGTCAGCGTGTACACGGGCATCGCCACACCGAGACCGAGACCGGTCACGATCATGTATATGATCGCCTCGAAGGTCGACGTGCCGAGACCCATCGTGGACAGCAAGTACATGCCGAGCGACATAATGACGACTCCAGACAATGCGAGCAGCTTGTACTTCCCGGTTCGTGTCGTAATCGAACCTCCGATCGCGCTACCGAGAACAAGACTGAGCGTCATCGGCATCGTCACATAGCCGGACATCGTGGCGGACGTCCCCATCACGCCCTGCACAAACCACGGCATATACATAATGGCGCCGAACATGCCGGCTCCGAGCAGAAAGCTCGCCGCATTCGACACCGTAAAAATGCTGTTCCCGAACAACCCGAGCGGCAGCACCGGACTGCTTGCGCGTCGTTCTACCAGAATGAAGACCAAGAGCATCACAGCGGCCGCGGCAAGCAAGCTGAGGATCATCGCCGAATTCCATTCATACTTCGTGCCCGCCCAAGTGAAGGCGAGAAGCGCCGGTACCATGGTCAGCGCCAAAAACAACGAACCGGCGTAATCGACGGTCTCGCCCTGTCTTCGCGGCACCTTCGGAAACAACGCCCAGATCATGACGAAGGCAATGATACCGAAGGGCAGGAACACCCAGAACACCCAGTGCCATTCCATATGGTCGACGATATACCCGCCGAGCGTTGGGCCGAACACGCTGGCAAGCCCGAAGGCGGCGCTCATCGTTCCTTGCCACTTGCCTCGTTCGCGCGGCGCGAATAAATCTCCGATCACCGTAAACGCCGTCGACATGATCATCCCGGCGCCCAGACCCTGAATTCCCCGGTAAATGATCAACTGTATGATGGTGCCCGACAAGCCGCACAGCAGCGAACCGAGCACGAAAACGCCGATTCCGATCAGAATGAACGGCTTGCGGCCGTAGATGTCCGACAGCTTGCCCACCAGAATGGTCGTAATGCTGGTGGTCAGCATGAACACGGTAAATACCCAACTGTAATACTCCATCCCGCCCAACCGCTCGACGATCCTCGGCAGTGCCGTACTGATAATCGTCTGGTTGAGCGCCGCAAACAGCATCGCGGCGATAACGGCCGACATGATGGTCAGCTTTTTTCGATGATCCAAATGCTCCACGCCTACCGGCTCCCTTCTTGACCGCATTTCCGACTACCTATTTTCAGTTTCCGGCATGCGTCTTCGCTTCATTTTGTTCCATGTTGCGCAGAATATGTTCGTAAATGGCAGTCAACTCCACGATCTCCGAACGGGACAAGCCGGAAAACATCCTGTTCAGAATCTCCCGCCTTTTGGCCATAATCGTCCCGACGACAGCGCGCCCGCTTTCGGAGATGCCGAGCTGCACGACCCGGCGGTCTATCTCGTCGCGGTCGCGCACGATAAACCCGAGCTCCAGCAGCTTGTCGGCAATGCCGGTAATCGCGCCCGAGGTGACGGAAAGCATCTCGGCCAGCGTTGATGCCTTCTGCGGACCATAATGCTCCAGCTTGATGAGAATGCCCGCCTGGGTATGGGTCAGACCATGGCGATTATCCTTGTTCCACTCCGCCACAAGCTTGCGCTGGAGACGCCGAAAAGCATCCTCCAGATTCGACAGTTCCGTCTCGGTCACGGCCTCGGGACCGTTATCGTCCGGTGTGTTAGGTTCGTTGCGATCGTCGTTCATCGTTCACCTGCCTGTCAAATTAGTTCCTTCTATGTATAGCAGTAAATACTTTAGCACTAAACAATTTATTTGTAAATCTTTTCTCCTTATCGCCACACACGCGAAAAAGACCCGGAATCCACAGCGGGAATCCAGGTCTTCTTATGCCGATCCGTTACGTTTGACATAAAACAAACGGCGGAAGGCCATCGAGCGACTCGCGCACCGCCGACCACGCCGCATGCAGCGTCCGCTGCAGTTGCCAGGCCGTCCTTCCCGCCGCAACGACCGCCAATCCGTGCCGGTACGTAAGACTGACGCCCGCAATGACCGTTGCCGGATCAGTCGGGCCGCCCGATTCGAGCGCCGCACGCACGGCATCGAGCTGCACGGAGGAGATCCGGTCCGAGAACGCATAGAATGTACCGGCATGGGTCATATCCTCCCATGCGCCGGCAGCGGCAAGCCGTTGCTCCGCCGGGAGCACAAGCTGTCTGCTGTGGAAAATCGGCTCCCCGCCGTACAGCACGGTCAGCCGGTTGTCCAGCCGTCTGTACAGGAACGATTCGCCGCGCAGCAGCCGTCCGGGACACAGCACCTCGGCCTGCATCCAAACGGCGCCCCTTCCGAGCTCGACCTCAGTAGCGCTCCTGAAGTCGGCATCCTTGTACAGCATCACAGGCTGCATCATCGATTGCGCGCATGCTCCGTCGCCGACGACGAACCTCTGCGCCATCTCCGCGCCGATGCCGGCGCTGCACGGATGCACCTTCGTGTAGCTCTGGTTCGTGACATACAGCCGGGTTCCGGCCTCCAAGCTCCATTCGAATACATAGCGGTCGCCTGCCAGCATGCCGGGGGAGGCATCCATGACAATCGCGGCCAGCTCGTGGGGCGTATCGAACGTTTTGGCGATTTTGACCGGAGCGGTCTGGTACTTGCCTTCGAGTATCGTCCGGCCGCTGCGCAGGGCGAACGATGCACGCAGCACGGACGTCCGGCTGCCGTCCCGCTCCTTGCCGTCAGTGGGAATGCGAAACGCCGCGGGCATGCGCAAGCTCATGTTCGATCCAGTGCATAATGTCGCCGACGCCCTCGCCGCCGAACAAATTCGAGAAAATGAACGGGCGGCTGCCGCGCATTTTTCGCGTATCCTCCGCCATCACGTCCAGGCTCGCGCCTACGTGCGGAGCCAGGTCCGTCTTATTGATGAGCAGCAGGTCGGACCGCATAATGCCGGGACCTCCCTTGCGCGGAATTTTCTCACCCTGCGCGACATCGATAATGTAGATAAACCGGTCGACAAGTTCCGGACTGAACGCCGCCGCCAGGTTGTCGCCGCCGCTTTCGATCAGAATAAAATCCAGATTCGCGATGCGGGCTTCGAGCTCGTCTATCGCCTCGAAATTCATCGAAGCGTCCTCGCGAATCGCCGTATGGGGACAGCCGCCGGTTTCGACGCCGATGATCCGCTCTTCCGGCAGACACCCGGTTTGCAGCAAAATGCGCGCATCCTCCGCCGTATAAATATCGTTCGTAATGACCGCCATGCTGTATTTATGGCTGAGCGCCTTGGCGATCCGCTCGACGAGCGCGGTTTTGCCGGATCCGACTGGGCCTCCGATGCCGATCCGCAGCGGGCGGGACCGGTCGACTGCCGGCTGCTCCCATTCGTGATGGTGATGTCCCGTTCCTGTTCCTTGACACATAGCCAACGCCTCCGTTTCAAATATGCGTGATGATACTGGGATTACATCTACGACATGAACAATCGTGAATAAAGTGTCTCATGGCGAATCATCATGATGTCCGCCATCGGCACATTGCCATAGGCATCTTCGGGCATCAGCGAGTCGGCGATCCGCCACCCCTCCTCCGTAAGCGCCGCCAGCCTGGCGATCATCGCCTGCCCTTCGGTTTGTCCCATGGACATCAGCCGAAGCGCGCTGCCGACGCAAGTTACGATACAGGCATAAAAGTAACCCTGCACGGCCTGCTCCAGCGGCATTCCGAGCCGCAAGCAGACAAAGCCGTGGACCAACGAATGCGTCGCCAGACAAGCGCCTGCGCGGTACGCCGCTTGCAGCGGCTCCCAATCAAGCTGCGGATGCATGGCGGCTGCAAGCTGCAGCAGCCTCTTCCCCATTTTCTCCGTGCCTGCGCGGGATTCCGACCCGATCCGCTGGATGTGAACTAGCCGCTCGATGCGCCAGGCGCGTTCCCAATCGCCGCCCTCCTCGGCGGCTTCATACAGCGCTTTGACGACCAGCGCGTCGCCGGTCGCCCAGCTTTGCAGCAGCATGGTTTCCGCATACCGTTCCAGCTGATCCGCGGTCGAGATTCTCTTCTCCTGTACCATCGTCTCGAGTCCGAAGGAGTGCGAGAACCCGCCGATCGGCAGCGCCGAATCGAGCAGTTGCTGCATCGCCAGCCATGGAATCAAACGCAAAGCCGCCACTCCCCTCTAGAAAAGAAAATAGCGCTGGGCCATCGGCAGCTCCACGGCCGGCTCGCAGGTGCAGGGCTCGCCGTCGACCGTTACCCGATACGTTTCCGGATCGACCTCGATCCTCGGCGTCGCATTGTTGTGAATCATATCCTTCTTGCCGATGCTCCGGCACCCCTTGACCGGCTCCACCCGTTTCTGAAGCCCGAGCTCCTGCCCAATTCCGCGGTCATACGCCGCCTGCGAGACGAAGGTAATCGAGCTCTGATGCTTCGCCTTGCCGAAAGCGGCGAACATCGGACGTCCAAACACCGGCTGCGGCGTCGGAATCGAAGCGTTCGGATCACCCATCTGCGCGTAAGCGATACTGCCGCCCTTCAGCACAAGATCCGGCTTGACGCCGAAAAACATCGGGTTCCACACGACCAGATCGGCGAATTTGCCCGGCTCGAGCGAGCCGACCAAGTGCGAGACGCCGTGCGTGATGGCGGGGTTGATCGTATATTTCGCGATATACCGCTTGATCCGGTAATTGTCGCTCGCCGTGTCCGGCATCAGCGGACCGCGCTGCTTTTTCATTTTATCCGCTGTCTGCCACGTCCGGATGATGACCTCGCCGACCCGCCCCATCGCCTGCGAATCGGAGCTGATCATGCTGAATACGCCGAGATCGTGCAATATATCCTCCGCCGCGATCGTCTCCGGCCTGATCCGGGAGTCGGCGAACGCGACGTCCTCCGGGATGCGGCTGTCGAGATGGTGGCAAACCATCAGCATATCCAGATGCTCCTCGATCGTATTCACCGTGAACGGCCTGGTCGGATTCGTCGAGGAAGGCAGCACGTTCGCTTCGCCCGCTGCGGCGATAATGTCGGGCGCATGGCCGCCGCCGGCCCCTTCGGTATGATAGGTATGAA
>NZ_KK082184.1:5287-10731 GCF_000598065.1 Paenibacillus darwinianus
CGAGCGTATCCTCGAGGAAACCCGATTCGTTAAGCGTATCGGTATGGATCGCGACCTGCACGTCATAGGCATCGGCAGCCTGGAGGCACGCATCGATGGCCGCCGGAGTCGTTCCCCAATCTTCGTGCAGCTTCAGGCCGATCGCGCCAGCCTCGATTTGCTCGATCAGCGGCCCGGTGAACGACGCGTTTCCTTTACCGGTAAAACCGAGGTTCATCGGAAAAGCTTCCGCCGCCTCCAGCATCCTCCGCATATGCCACGCGCCCGGCGTGCATGTCGTCGCGTTCGTGCCGGTCGCCGGCCCCGTGCCGCCGCCGATCATCGTTGTGACACCGGAGGACAACGCCGTTTCGATCTGCTGCGGACAAATGAAATGAATATGGCTGTCGATGCCGCCCGCCGTCACGATTTTCCCTTCGCCGGCAATCACCTCCGTGCTGGCGCCGACCACCATATTGGCGCTCACGCCGTCCATCAGATCGGGGTTGCCGCCTTTGCCGATACCGACGATGACGCCGTCGCGCAGGCCGATATCCGCCTTCACAATGCCCCAATAGTCGATGATGACCGCGTTTGTAATCAGCGTATCCAGTACGCCTTCACTGCGCAGCGCTCCACTCGACTGGCCCATTCCGTCGCGAATTACTTTACCGCCGCCGAACTTGCACTCGTCGCCGTAGACCGTATAATCCCGCTCAATCTCCGCCCACAGCTCCGTATCCGCCAGCCTTACGGCGTCGCCCTTCGTCGGGCCGAACATTTGCGCATAGCTTTTTCGATCCATTCCGCTCAACTCCGCTCACCTTCCCACGCCTTCAGTCGCTCTCGGACCTGCTCGCTCATCGCGCCGTTCACCGCTTCTCCGCGGCTCAGCCCGTTCAGGCCGAATGACCGCTTCAAGCCGCCGATTTCGGTCAGTCCTACCGGCTTCTCTTCCCCTGGCTCGAAACGGACGGCCGTGCCGGCCGGTATATCGAGGCGCATGCCGAACGCCGCTTCGCGGTCAAACAACATGCCCCGGTTGACTTCAAAAAAATGAAAATGCGAGCCGACCTGCACCGGCCGGTCGCCCGTATTCACGACAATCAGTTCAAGCTTCCTGCGGCCGACATTAAGCTCGATCGCCCCTGAAGCTGTTCGGTATTCCCCTGGAATCATAAACCCGTCTCCCCTGCACCGAATGTTCTGCGATCCGCCGGGTGGCTGTCAGCCCGCGATCGGATGATGGATCGTGACGAGCTTCGTTCCGTCAGGGAACGTCGCCTCCACCTGCACCTCATGGATCATTTCCGGCACGCCCTGCATCACCTGCTCGCTCTTCAGAATGCGGGTCCCGAACGCCATCAACTCCGCCACGCTCATCCCGTCGCGGGCGCCTTCCAGAATCTCGGACGTAATCAGCGCCACACTCTCGGGATAGTTCAGCTTCACCCCGCGCTTCAGCCGGCGGCGCGCCAAGTCTGCGGCGATCGTCACCAGAAGCTTCTCCTTTTCGCGCTCTGTCAACTGCATGCCCTCGCACCTCTTTTCGTCATTTTCCTATCATTATAGTGTGAGGCCGTGAAGTTGTAAATCATTTTACGTCATATTATATGACACAAAAAATCATTTCCAAACTTGATCGAGAGGGGATCTTGTTTGTACATTACATGAATGTAACGTGTATGCTGTCTCTACTCCCAATGTTTCGCACTGCCGCCCACATGTCTCGGCAATCTAGCAAATGCGCGCTCAATGTGATAAACTCTAGGATATGGACATGAACATAGGAGGGGACTATTTTGGCCGTTAAAAAAAAGAGATCAGACATGATCACCAAAGGCTTTGACCGCGCGCCTCATCGCAGTCTTTTGCGCGCCGCCGGCGTTAAGGAAGAAGATTTCGGCAAGCCGTTTATCGCGGTTTGCAATTCATATATCGATATCGTTCCGGGTCACGTGCACCTTCAGGAATTCGGTAAGATCGTCAAGGAAGCGATCCGCGAAGCGGGCGGCGTGCCTTTCGAATTCAACA
Organism: Paenibacillus darwinianus; assembly: GCF_000598065.1. Lineage (GTDB taxonomy): Bacteria > Bacillota > Bacilli > Paenibacillales > Paenibacillaceae > Paenibacillus_I > Paenibacillus_I darwinianus. The sequence continues at coordinate 7,301 of NZ_KK082184.1, forward strand.
CGATCGGTGTGGACGACGGCATTGCCATGGGCCACATCGGCATGCGTTACTCGCTTGCGAGCCGCGAGATCATCGCCGACTCCGTCGAGACGGTCGTGAACGCACACTGGTTTGACGGCATGGTATGCATCCCGAACTGCGATAAAATTACGCCGGGCATGATGATGGGCGCACTGCGCGTCAACATCCCGACCATTTTCGTCAGCGGCGGGCCGATGAAAGCCGGCAAAACGTCCGACGGCCGCTCCATTTCTCTGTCGAGCGTATTTGAAGGTGTCGGCGCTTATCAAGCGGGCAAGATCGACGAGAAAGGCCTCCAAGAGCTTGAGCAGTTCGGCTGCCCGACCTGCGGCTCCTGCTCCGGCATGTTTACCGCCAACTCCATGAACTGTCTGGCCGAGGCGCTCGGTCTCGCGCTGCCGGGCAACGGCACCATTCTGGCCGTAGCGCCTGAACGCCGCGAATTCGTCCGGCAATCCGCGCGCCAGCTGATGGAGCTGATCAAGATGGATTTGAAGCCGCGCGACATCGTGACGATCGAATCGATCGACAACGCTTTTGCGCTGGACATGGCAATGGGCGGATCGACAAATACGGTGCTTCATACGCTGGCTCTGGCCCGCGAAGCCGGCTTCGAATACCCGATCTCCCGCATTAACGAAGTGGCCGACCGTGTGCCGCATCTGGCGAAGATCGCGCCTGCGTCCGATTGGCATATTGAGGACGTGCACCTGGCAGGCGGCGTCAGTGCCGTTATCAACGAATTGCTCAAGAAGCCCGACGCGCTCCACGGCGATCAAGTAACGGTTACTGGCAAAACGCTGCGAGAGAACGCGGAAGGACATCCGATCCTGAACCCCGACGTCATTCACTCGCTGGATAACCCGCACAGCGAGCGCGGCGGACTCGCCGTTCTGTTCGGCAACCTTGCCCCTGAAGGCTGCATCATCAAGGTCGGCGCGGTCGACAAATCGGTCGGCGGCTACCACAAGGGCCCTGCCATCTGCTTCGATTCGCAGGATGACGCCCTGCACGGCATTGCGAACGGCAAGGTCAAGGAAGGCCACGTCGTGGTCATCCGTTATGAAGGACCAAAGGGCGGCCCGGGCATGCCGGAAATGCTTGCTCCGACGTCGCAAATCGTCGGCATGGGTCTGGGCGCGAAGGTCGGCCTCATCACCGACGGCCGTTTCTCCGGCGCGTCCCGCGGCATCAGCATCGGGCACATCTCGCCTGAGGCTGCGGAGGGCGGACCGCTTGCTTTCGTCAACGACGGCGACATCATCGAACTGGACCTGGAGAACCGCAAAATCGAGCTGCTTATCAGCGACGAGGAGATGGCAACGCGCCGCGCGGCGTGGAAAGGCTTCGAGCCGAAGATCACCCGCGGCTATCTGGCCCGCTACTCGCATCTCGTAACCAACGCCAGCATGGGTGGCGTTATGAAAATCTAACCCCATTTGTTAGTTTCACAATATCGGACCGAAAGAGCCGTCCATCATTCGGACGGCTCTTTCGGTTTTGATTAATTTAACAGCTACACATCGGGTAACGCCGCAGCAAGCACCACTTCTCCACGCGGCGTCTGGCCCTTCGCATCCGGCTCCTTCGTAATGGCAATTTGATCGAAGTCGTCGGACTCGAAGGAGTAGTAGAGCGCGCCTGTGCCGTCATACGTCAGGAAAGTGCCGGCGTTAACCGGTCGTCCACCCTTCAGCAACCATACCTGGAACGCTTCCTCGTTCTGCAGCTCCGGAAGCTGCTCCGCTTGAACAATCAGATGCATACCTTTATTATCGATTACGATCGTCGCAAGTCCCTTTGCCACCAGATCATTCATCGGACTCAGATTGATCACCCGATTAACCACCAATGGCGAACCCGTACTGGTATCTTCCCCTGCCTGACGCTGCATCTCGGCCACCTGTGCGGTGAGCGCCTCCCTCTCTTGGTCAAGCCGATCAACCCGCTGAAGGAGCAAACCGGACGTGATAGCCAACAACAGCACCGCCGCTGCCAATCCCCCCGTAAACCAGCTTAGAACCCGGCTCCGGGCGGCAACCGGGTATATGGCGATTCCCTTCGACGTGCTGGCAGTTTCCAACTTTGTAGCCGTCGGCAGATCCGTTAGCTTCTTTGCCGCCAACAGTTGGGAATCTTCACCCGCTTCCGCCGCCTCATGCACGCCAAGCACACGGGCCAGCACGCGATCCTTCATGCCTGCGGGCGGTTCAATCGAATCGACGGCCCAAGGGAGAGCGTGGATGATGGGAGCCACCGCCATCAGGCGTTCGCGGCAATTCTTACAGCCTGCCATATGCTCCTCGAACATTGTTCTCTCATCACTTGTCAATCCGCCCATCGCATAAAGATCAGTCCAGTCACATAAGCTTTCGATCGCCGCCGTCACGGCCACACCCCCTCTCGAACAAATTCGTCGAATCGTTTACGCAGCTGATTCAACGCCAGCCTGACCCTACTTTTCACCGTTCCGAGAGGAATCCGTTCGTGGTCCGCCACTTCCTGCTGCGTATAACCTTTATAATAAATCCACTCAAGCACTTGCTTCTGATCCTCGTTAAGCTCTTCGAGCGCCGCCTTCAACTGTTCGCCGAGAAGCTTTCGCTCCACAGCGTGCTCAGTCGTTTCCTGTTCCACCTGACCCTTGACACGCTCCCATTCATCGTACTCGAGCGCCTCAAGCGGCTTGCTTCCCCGCTTACGCAGCCAGTCGATCGCCAGATTACGTGCCACCGCGAACATCCACGTACTGACTTTGCCTCGGCCCCCATCCGTATCGATCCTATCCGCAATATTCCATATCCTAACGAACATTTCCTGCACAACTTCCTCCGCAGCCATAACATCCTTCACCATCCGGAAGACAAATGCATATGCGGGACGTTCGTATCTGTCGTACAACTGCTCCAATGCCTGCGCATCCCGCGCCGCGATCCGCCGGATCAGCACTTCATCGGAAACTGTTTCCCGCATGCGCGCCCTCCTCACTGATAATCCAAATGCACCTCCATCATAAGCCGCTTTACGAAAAGGTAGAAGCAATCACTACCCTGCAGAAGTGTTATCCTCTACATGATAGAGCATAATGTACAACAGAATCAGAATCAACTTCCTGCCTGTTCGTTCCTATCCCGGCTTTGTTTATACTCCCTCATCATCGCTTTCTCAATCACAGTGGCTACGCATGGCGTCGGGTTCTTGTCATTGCTTGATTCCGAATTCATGTTAATATTTCAACCCGCCGAAAAGCCTCCTGAGACCTCATGATGTCTCGGGAGGCTTTTTTCACCCCAATTCTGTATTCAAATGCTACCTCGGCACCCGATACAACGTCTTGTCCGCTTCGAGCGCCGGCTGCCTCCGTACCGCCGCCATGCCGGTGTCCGCTGGAGCGGCGGCCGGTTCCTTCC
>NZ_KK082184.1:10831-13606 GCF_000598065.1 Paenibacillus darwinianus
GCTGGAGCGGCGGCCGGTTCCTTCCACAGCTTCTCCGTCGGACCGCCTGCCGTGACGTAGCGCCGGTTGAATTCGTCCATCGACATCGCCATAATGTGCGGCACCAGCGTCGCCTGCTTGTTGCGCAGCCGTTCCTTGCCGCCCGGATGCAGCACCATCAGCAGCAGCCGCAAATAGTAGTGCGTGAAGAGACTGAACAACCCCCTAGGCATAGCCAACACACTGAAGCCGAACGCTTCGGGCCCCCGATGCATCATGCTGACTCCGTACAGGCCCTTGACTTCCTCAAACTCCTTGCGGTCCTGCATATGCGCGGCCAGCTTGGGAAGCGCCTTGTCAACCTCACGGATCAGCTGAATCGCGGTTTGCAGCACGGAACGCGAATGGAGCATCACCTTGAGCAGCTTCGAGTTGTCGAAATGCAGCTCGATCACTTTATCCTTGTTTTCGATTGTCCGCCCGTCGTCAAGCACAAGCGTTTTCCCGTAATAAGGCCTGATCCGATAGTGAAAAATCGCCCCGTCGCCCACATCCACAATCCGGAACAGCACGTTGAAGCAGCGCTCCCAGGCCATCCACCCCGAAACCGCCATTCGCTTGAAAATCCCGAGCGTCCTTGTGTTTGCGCCGCCCGCCCGCTTATCCGCGCCGACGGCATTCTTTGCTTCATCCGTCACTGCAATCATCTCCTTGACGGTAACGAATCGGTAACCGCGATCCAGTCCCGCTTTCATATACGTCTCGAGCGCCTCCAGCATTTGGAGCGGCGCCTCCTCGTCCGCTCCGAACGTCGTGCCGCGATCGTGCAGCAGCACGATCTCGCCGGGCCGCAGCTTTTTCATCATTCGATCGGTCAGGCGCCCGGCTCCGAGACGGCTGCGCCAATCGCCGAACATGGCCGACCATAGTATAATTTGCAAATATCCGTGCTTCGAAAAATCAAACAGATTGACGATCCCCCACGGAGGGCGGTAATAGTTCGGGCGCTGCCCGGTTGCTTTCTTGATGATATCGGACGTCCGGTGAATCTGCTTCTTCACGGCACCCGGCCGCATTAGCCAATTCGTCTTGTGTACATAATTATGAATCCCCACGATATGCCCCTCGTCCTGCATGCGCGTGAGCAGCTCAGGGTGCTTCTCCGCATGGATCCCGACAACGAAAAACGTCGCTTTCGCTCCATACCGCGCAAGCAGGTCGAGCAGCAGCGGCGTATATCTGGGATCCGGTCCATCGTCGAACGTGAGTGCGATTTCGCATTCGGCCCGCCCGCGCTTAAAGACGCGGAAACCGAACGTTCGGCTGACGAAGCCAGGGAGAAACGCGTAAAAGGTCAATAGGTAAAAACCCCACAGCAGAATATTCTCCATCTATTGTTTCCCCACCATCCCGTAATCGCACGTCCACCTGGTGAACGCTCTCATGATGCTTTTCTCATTACTCAATTGTATCATAAGCTCATAAAAAATAGGCGTATTTTCTAAAACTATAGTACAATCGGATTAGATTGAAGGGAAGGGGAATCGGCATGCTTACGTTCTACAAAAAATATTGGCGCACCGCATTTGACATCGCGCTCATCGCTTTGACGGTCTGGCTGATCATGTTCACGTTCAGCTTACTGTACCGCATCGCCACTCCGGTTTTCCTGTCCTTTCTCATTTTTGCCTGTATCGAGCCGATCGCCAAGCGGCTGAACCGGATCGGCATGAAGAAATCGCTCGCCTCGGCCATCGCCGTGTTGTTCTTTACAATCGTCATTCTGGGCGCTTTTGTCGGTGCGGGCATTCTGGTCACGAGCGAAATTACGAATCTCATCGACAAGCTGGACGAGTACCAAATGATGCTCACGGCTCAGGCGACCGAAATCATGGAATGGGTGCAGGCTCAAATCAGCGCGGTGCCGCCCGATGTAGTGGCGAAATCGCAGGACATCATCAATTCGGTGACGAAGTGGGGCTCTAATACCGCGGCCGGGCTGCTCAGTTGGCTCGTCGGCTTTCTGTCCTCCTTCTCCGCGTTCGTCATCAACTTCGGGGTCGGCATCATCCTGGCTTACTTCCTGAGCGTCGAAATCGAGATGTGGAGAAAGACCGCCAAACTCAAAACGCCTAACACCTTCAAAAATGCGTTCTTCTTCCTGAAAGACAACGTGCTTGTCGGCATCGGCGGCTATTTGAAGTCGCAGCTCATCCTGATCTCGATCACCTTCGCGGTCGTGCTCGTCGCGCTGCTCGCGCTCAGGGTGAACAACGCGTTTACGATTGCCCTCCTGTCCGCGGTCGCCGACGTACTGCCGCTGCTCGGCGTAAGCACCGTGTTCATTCCTTGGATCATCTACCTGTTCGTTACGGGACAAACGGCGTTAGCCATATGGCTCTCCGTCATTCTCGGAGTCGTGCTGCTCACCCGGCAAATTCTCGAGCCGAAAATCACCGGCGATACGCTTGGCGTATCCGCCTATACGATGCTGGTGTTCATGATCGTCTCCCTGTCATTGTTCGGCGTCGCCGGCGTCATCCTGTCGCCGATACTAGTCATCCTGATCAAGGCACTTTATGACCAGGGCTACCTTCATCGGTGGATCAGGGCCCCCAAGGGGGAGTTCGATATCCGGACCGTTCCGCCGCCGGGACCGGCGGAGTAGCGACAATGCCTCCCATCCGTATTATGATCCGGAGCGGGAGGCATTTTCGTGCGCGGCAATAATATCCATAACGCCTCGAAACAGCGAGGTCGCCTGATTGGCGCTGCCGGCGGGCCGGTTCTCGGCCA
>NZ_KK082185.1 GCF_000598065.1 Paenibacillus darwinianus
AGCTCCTCCGCCGCTTCTGGCTTCATTCCGGCAAGCAGCGCGGTCGACGGCGCCAGCTCCGGCAGCCGCTCGGCGCCTATGCCCGCCAGCCGCAACGCTTCCTCGTCCCAATTCCGCGTATGAAGATTGTAGAAGCCGGTGCCGCCGGCTACTGACTCATCCATCGGGACCGGGCGTCCGAACCATCCATGCAGGACATGCTCCTTGATGCCGATGAACCGGTGCGCGCGACGGAATGATTCGGGTTGTTCCGCGCGGAGCCAAAGCAGCTTCGAGAAGGGGGTCATGGCATGGACCGGCACCCCCGTGCGTGCATACAAGCCCGCCGCGGTTCCGTCCTCCCGAAGCGCCCGCGCGTAAGGCGCGGCGCGCAAATCCGCCCATGTGAGGCAGGGCGTAATCGGCCTGTTGTCCGCTCCGACCGCGATCAGTGCGTGCATCGCCGAGCTGAACGCCACCGCTAGCACACGCACTTGCGCACGGGCGGCGCAGTCGGCCGCTTCCCTGACCGCATCGCGGACGGCTGCCGCGATCCGATCGGGATCCTGCTCGGCATAGCCGGGGGCGGTGGTGAGCAGCGGGTAACCGCGTTCCGCTCTCGCCACAATGCGCGCTCCGGTGTTCAACCTTGTTTCTCCCGTACCTTGCCGTAAAATACTGTCTGTCGCAATCGCCAGCACTTTGGCGCTAGTCGTGCCTAAATCGACCGAAAGTATGACCGACGATTGCTGCGGGCCGCCTCCGTTCATGTCCATCTCCCTTTGTCCGCCATAAAGCGGACTGTCACTGAAACCCATTCTATTGCAGGGCGGACGATCATGCAACCGGAAGCAAAAAAGCTTCTCCCCGCCTAACACGGAGAGAAGCTATTCAAGCCATTTATAAAGCCCGCTTGCCTTCATCGCTTCTTCATCACCCTCACATTTCAAGCTGCAGCATCTCCGTCCGCAGCGCAGCCAAACGTTCCTTGACCGCGGCCGCCTCCTCGACTCGTCCCTCGCGCAGCGCCTCCGACAGCGAGGCCAATTCGTAATCGATCTCAAGACGCAGAACCGGAACGCGTTCCTCCGCCCGTTTCGATTGGAAGGCCTGCATCATCTCCTCGGTCGAGATACTTGTTTTCTTCTGATAAATGATCCGATGCTCCATACCCGACACCTCCACCAGACGGATGATTTCACCGAACATAATGCTCTCGATCACGATTTGCCTGTCTTTAATCCTTTTTACCACAGCATGGCCGCGCGAATCGTTAATCAGCCTTTCAAGCAGCACAGACAGCTTTTCGTCTTTGATCACGTAGTCTCCGACAATTTTGTAGCGGCTCCTGATGCGCTGGAACCGCAGCTTTACAAGCTTGCGGCCCGTGCGGATCGAGATGAGAAACTGCGCCTCGGTCTCGCTCCAATAAAGGGAGTAGCCCGCCTGGATCAAATCCCGGATCAGATTGTGGATTTGCCGGCGGTCAAATCGAATTTCAAGGTTGCAATATTCCACTTCATAGCTCTTGTTCACGGCAATTCCTCCCCCATTGAACGTTGACGAAATGTTCTGACAATTTGTGCTTACCATTCAGTTTATACTCCATTTTATGTTCTGGCAACTTGGTTTATTGACTTTTTTAAACTCCGCCCGGATTAATCCGAATTAAACGTTCAAAATGAAAGCGCAAAATAAGAAAAACCGTTCCGGCAGCCCGCGTCATGTTATAATAATATGGACTTGGGCTTATTTGCGATAATAGGGGCACAAAAGTCTGAACGCGCTGTTCACTTGAATCGGTTTCATGAACATAAAGAAGGAGTTGAACCTGATGACCATTGATCTGCAATCGGGAACGCGCGCCGGAAGGCAGCCCGCAGAGCTCCCTTTTCCCGGCTTCGGTCCGGAAGATTTCGACGTGTTTGCCGTCCCCGGTCTGGAAGGCCGGATGTCCGCGCTGATCGAGCGGGTCCGCCCAAAGCTGGCGATGCTCGGCGAGCGGCTGACGCCTTACTTGACCGTGCGCTGCGGCGAGGAGATGTTTCCGCATGTCGCCAAGCACGCGCGCCGGACGATTAATGCCCCAAACGACACCTGGGTAGCGTTTGCCAACAACAAGCGAGGCTACAAAGCGCATCCGCATTTTCAGATCGGAATGTTCGGGACGCATTTGTTCGTGCTTTTCGCGGTTATTTACGAATCGACGAACAAGGACGTGCTCGCGCGCAACGGATTGAAGAAGCTGAACGAAATCCGCACAACGATCCCGAATCATTTCGTCTGGTCCGGCGACCATATGCAGCCCGAAGCCACCCGCCACGACGCGATGAAAAAGGCCGATCTCGAAGCGCTGTTCAAACGGCTCCAGACGGTGAAGGCGTCGGAGCTGCTGTGCGGTATCCATATCGACCGCAACGATCCGATCGCCGCAGACGGCGAGGCGTTTATCGCCAAGGCGGAGGAAACGTTCGACACGCTGATGCCGCTGTATCGCATGGCGTTCTGAAGCATTTCCCCAAAGCGGCATACGCTCGCAGCTTGCCGCGCATACCATTCAGGGCCGCTCGGCAGCCGCATGTTCTGAGAAAAAAGCTCCGCCGACGCGGGGACAATCCTTGACGGATCGTCCCGCGTCGCGCGGAGCTTTTCAGCCGGGCGTCATTCCGCGCCGGCCATCTTTTTGTCCGCCACACGGAAGCCCGAGAGCAGCAGCAGCGCCATGAGCGACAAAATGCCGCCGACGATAAGAGGCAGCGTCAGCTCAATCCGGAACAGGCCGGCCGCTACAAGCGGACCGATAATCCGCCCGAGGCTGTCCATGGAGGAGCTCAGCCCCGAGGCCACCCCCTGACCGACCTTCGTCTTCTGCGTGATCAAAGACGTGACGCACGGCCGGATCAGCGCGTTGCCGACACCGAAAATAGCCAGGAACAAGGTGGCCGTCCATAGCGAATGCGCAGTGACGAGCAGGAAGAAGCCGATGGCCGATATGACAAGCCCCGCCGCAATGTACGCCGGTTCCTGTCCGCTTTTGACACGCCGCCGCACGACGCCCCCCTGTACCAGTGCGCCGACAAGCCCGCATACGAAGAACATAATACCGAATTGGTACGGGGTTACGGCGAAGCGCGCCATGCCGAAAAATTGCAGCGTCGACTCCAATCCGGCAAGCGAGAACGTTACGAAAAATGCCAGCACGTACAAGTACTTGAGCGGTCCTGTAAAAGCCGTCCAGCGCGAGGGCGCCTTCTCTGTGCTGACGTGCCGCTTCTCCTCGGGAAGCGATTCCTTCAGCATAATGAGCGCGAGCCCAAAGATGATGGCCGCAAGCGCCGCGGCCGCGAAGAATGGCGTCTCCAGCGAAATCCGGCTCAGGAAGCCGCCGAACGCCGGTCCGAACGTAAATCCGAGGCCGATCGACATGCCGACAAGACCCATGCCTTTCGTCCGCTGCTCGGGCGGCGTGATGTCCGCGACATAGGCCACGATCACGGACGTAACCGCGCCCGAGAACAATCCGCCGAGCACCCGGGAAGCATACATCAGCGACAGGTTGTCGGACGCAAGACCGAACAGCAGAAAGCTGGCCGCGAAGCCGAGTACGCCGATAAGGATGATCGGCCGCCGCCCGATCCGGTCCGACAAACCGCCCCAGATCGGGGACAATAAAAAGGACACGGCCGAGTAAATCGACAGCATCAACGCGTTATGAATTTCCGCTTTTCCGGGATCGACGCTTTTCACCAGCTCCGGCATAACCGGTATGATGATGCCAAAGCCGATGAACACGGTCATTAGCATGACCATGACCACGGCGAGTTGTTTGTTCAACATGTCTGTCTTCCCTCCACCCGCATATCGTACCATAACTGCAGGGCGTTGAGAAATGAACAAATGAAGAACATGAATTCGTGGCCATTTTTCACCTTGCCGACTTGCATTCCCCCCCGTATTTGCTATACTCAACCTTGTTTGGCTTACTTCATAGGAAAGGCTGGGATGCCGCGATGGATCACCGATCCACTCCGCTGTTCAGCGCCCTTCGCAAGCACGCGGAGAACAATCCCGTTCAGTTTCATATTCCCGGACACAAGAAAGGGATGGGCAGCGACCCGGAATTCCGTTCCTTCATTGGAGACAATGCGCTGTCGATCGACTTGATCAATATTGCCCCGCTCGACGATCTGCACCAGCCGACCGGCGTCATCGAGGAGGCTCAGAAGCTGGCGGCCGATGCCTTCGGCGCCGATTATACGTACTTCTCGGTGCAGGGAACGAGCGGCGCCATCATGACGATGATCCTTACCGTCTGCGCGCCGGGCGATAAAATCATCGTTCCGCGCAACGTGCACAAATCAATTATGTCCGCCATTATTTTCGCCGGCGCCCGGCCTATCTTCATTTCGCCCGCCCGCGACGAGCATCTCGGCATCGATCACGGCATCACGACCCGTTCGGTACGCCGCGCATTGGACAGGCACCCGGACGCGAAGGCGGTCGTCGTCATTAATCCGACCTATTTCGGCATCTGCGCAAACCTGAAGGAAATCGTCGATCTCGTCCACGAATACGATATCCCGGTGCTTGTCGACGAAGCGCACGGCGTGCTTATTCATTTCCATGAGAAGCTGCCGATTTCCGCCATGCAGGCCGGCGCCGATATGGCCGCCACCAGCGTGCACAAGCTCGGCGGTTCCATGACGCAAAGCTCGGTGCTGAACGTTCGCGCAGGCCGCATTAATCCGTACCGCGTACAGACGATCATCAGCATGCTTACCACCACGTCGACCTCTTACATTTTGCTGTCATCGCTCGACACGTCTCGCCGCCATCTGGCCCTGCACGGTCACGAGCTGGCGGAGCAGGCACTTGGGCATGCCGGGTACGCCAGGGAAGAAATCAACAAGATTCCCGGCTTGTACTGTTTTGGGGAAGATATCCTCGGCGGCGAGGCTACCTACGATTACGATCCGACCAAGCTGACGATTCATGTCCGTCACCTCGGCATTACCGGGTACGAGACCGAGAATTGGCTGCGCGAGCATTACAATCTGGAAGTCGAGCTCAGCGATATGTACAATATCCTGTGCCTGGTCACGCCGGGCGACACCCGCGAGACGATCGACACGCTGCTTGCCGCGCTCCGCGACATGTCCGAGCAGTACCACCAAAAGAGCGAAGTGCAGGAACTGGTTGTTAAAATCCCGGAAATCCCGCATTTATCTCTCACGCCCCGCGAAGCGTTCTACGGGCAAACCGAGATCGTGCCTTTCAAGGAATCGGCCGGCCGGATTATCGCCGAATTCATCTATGTGTATCCGCCGGGCATTCCGATATTACTTCCTGGGGAGGTCATTTCGCAGGAGAACATCGATTACATCGTCGATCATGTCGACGTCGGCCTGCCGGTCAAAGGACCCGAGGACCGCAGCATCGAGTTCGTGAAGGTGATTTTCGAGGAAGAAGCCATTTCTTAAAGTCCTTGTCCCTGTCCTGATCAAAGCGCTGCGAAAAAGGGCACCCGCTCTCGAAAGCATTCGCTTTCTTAACGGGTGCCCTTACATTCGTTATCGCGATCGGCTCCTGCGCTCAATATTGGTCCCTCACTTCCATAAGAGGCAGCCGGCTCAGCAGCATTCGGCCCAAATCCTCCGCAACCTCGCTTTCACCGATCTGAAACAGTCTTTGCACATAATCGGTATCGTATAAGTCCTCCGCACTAAGCAGCGTCGATTTGCCGGATTGCATGCAGATGACCATGGGCTTGCCGAAAAACTGACTCGTGTACACGATGGAAAAATCGAATCTGGCCTGCTCCGTCACGCATCCCACAAAATGCACCTCAGCCCTTTCGGTCACATCGTACAAGGATTCGAGCACTGTCAAAACCTCCTCGTCATATTTGTCAGAATAGTCTTACTATTATATCACCAAGTTCACCGGTTTGCAATCGCTTTCAAAAAAACATCGTATTGTCTTCGTTACTTTTCGGTGCTATCCTAGTAACGGGGGTGGATAGGTATGAGTCAAAGCGCTTACATCCGTTTCGTTAACGGCTCGGCCGTCGAACAGCTTACGCTGGACGGCGTCAAGGAACGGCTTGGCCGATACCGTGAGCAAACGACACTAACCGGCAGGCAGCTCGATTGGGAATATGCGGACGCCGCCTTTCCTTATACGATCGAAACGAAGCCCGGCGAAGAAGACCGGTGGTTTTATCTAAAGGGCGCCGACCCTCTCTATCGTTACCTTGTAATCGGCGTAGACCAGACGGAAGAGAACGGGAAAGACGTTCACTTCGTTCAGGTCGTATTGCCCGACGACGCCACGCACGGCGACAAAGCCAAAGGCAATGAGTTCTGCAAATACCTGGCCAAACATCTGCAGGCAGAGCTGAAGATGTTCAATGGCCGCACCATCTATTACAATCCGCGCAAATGACGCAAAAACGGCTTGCAATCCTGGCGACTGCAAGCCGTTTTTCTATATCCCGGACGTTTCAATTCTCCTGCTGGGCGATTTCCTCGTAAATTTTGGTCACGCGATCCCACTCGGCATCGTCCTCGATCCCGACCAGGAAAGCTTCCTCGTTCTCCTCTTCGATACGGAAAATGACGCCGTCCGCTTCCGGATCGTTGCGGTCGAGCAATACGGCATATACCTTCTCCTCCGACTCGAACGTATAGACCATGACCATCTCACGTTCTTTGCCCTCGTCGTCCTCAACCAGAAATACATGCTCTTCGTGCTCGTGGTCATGATCGTGGTCGTGTCCGCAGCCGCAATCGTCGCCGTGTTTATGCTCGCTCATGCCATACCCTCATTTCGTTCGCAAAGTTTTTTCCTCCCGTATCGTACCATGCGGGACTGCCCGGGTCAAACAGAGGGCGCCGCTCCGCCTGACCGGCTGGAGCGACGCCCTTTGTCGTCTTATTCGGCGATAATCAGTTTCTCGGAAACGAGATTCCACTCGTCGCTTCTGCTCGGCTTCATGTACATCCGTACCGGGTAATTGCCGCTTGAGTCGAACAGGTAGCGAACCTCTTTCGTGCGGAACCAGAAGTTATCCTTCTGAGAGGCGACCTCCTGCGATTGGATCAGATCTTCCTTGCCGTCGGGGCCGGCGATGACGATTTTGAACGCCGATATGTCCGTTGTCAAGCTGTCCACCTGGGCCCAGGCCGAGAAGGTCACCTTACTGCCTTTGTTTACTTTGCCGAAAACGGTGGTGTCCTTAAACAAAAACATATGCACGTTCGGTTTGTTCAGGGCCACTCTCTTGGTTGACTCGTCCCAGCTGATCAGCGACTGCAACGCACCGGCGATCTGGCGGAGAGGCAAATACGTCTTGTTTTCCTCCAAAAGCCCGGTCTCGTTCAATTCCGAACCGTTAACGATGACCTTCACTCTCTGGCTGGCCGCGTCCGCTAATATCATCGTGCCGCCCCATATGGAGAGAAGCACGACCAGAACAAGCAGCTTCTTCAGCTTCATGCACTAACCTCCATCCGAATATATCTGGATGTATGGTTATACTCCCCAGCCTATTCGAAGTTGCGCCTCTGCAAAAAAAATTTTCCTGCCGATTTCGTCGGCTTCTGTTGAACGTTGCGCTTCCCCGGGAAATGTTAGCCATTACCCTACCGTGCGGGTTAGCATGCAGGGGACTCCCCTTCCGACCGCACCGGGCACCCGCATCCTCTCCCGGTATTGGATACCTCTGGCGCATGGTGTGGGACATGCTTCGCAGGTTGCGGACAATACCATTTTCATGCGGATCGTTTGGCGGTCGGAGTGCGCCTTTTTCTTCTTAGCCGCTTTCGCCTTGCTCATCGCTGCTGGCCCCTTTCGCGTATCTGATCCATTGTATGATTCGCCTATGGGTGCGGAAGCGGCTACTATCACGAATTATCAGGTTTTTAAGCGATCGTTCTTTTATTTCGAAAGTAAAAATGTTACATTTTATAAAAATGACGCAGGGGGCAACGGCTTTGGACATTCTCATGCTCGGAACGGGAAGCGCTTGGGCAAAAAAGTATTACAATAACAACGCACTTCTGTTCGTGGACGGATTTACGCTTATGGTCGATTGCGGCATAACGGCCCCGGCCGCGCTTCACGCGCTCGGCAAGCCGATTGATGAGATCGACGCGTTGCTGGTGACGCACATCCACGGCGACCATGTCGGCGGCCTGGAGGAGACCGCGTTCCGGATGCGATTCCAATTTCAGAAGAAGCCTGTTCTGTTCGTTCCGGCCAAGCTGGTTGAGCCGCTGTGGGAGCATACATTGAAGGGCGGCTTGCAGCAGCGGGAGGATGAAACGCTTAATGATTTTTTCGAGGTGAGGCTGATTGAGGAGGGAGAGGCGATTGAACTCCATCCGGGGCTGCAGGTTGAATTGATCCGAACGGAGCACGTTCCGGGCAAGATCAGCTATTCGCTGCTATTGAACGATTCCTTCTTTTATTCATCCGATATGCAGTTCGCTCCCGAACTCGTCACCCGCATGGTGCGCGAGAAAGGCTGCACCGTCTTTCACGATTGCCAGCTGACGCCGCCGGGCGTCGTGCACGCCGCGCTGGAGGAGCTCCTTACGTTGCCCGAGGACGTGCAGGAGAAGATTTACCTCATGCACTACCCGGACAACAAGGACGAGTTCACCGGCAAGACCGGCCTGATGCGGTTCGTCGAGCAGCATCGCAGATATAGCATTTAATAGGCAAAAGGACCGGACCTTCAATTGGCGAAGGCACGATCCTTTTTTGTCTTAGCGAATGAACCGGCCTGATTGCCCTCTGCGCGGCCATGGTTCTACCGCCCCAAGGTCGGCAACGAACTTTCCGTCCCAATGCCGGTTTCGAAAGAGCCGGAAGGTTTTACAATCGTCTCCCCCTTCCCCTCCTCCGATGGTCCGTATAGATCGTCAAACACAGATTCCGGATACACGGAACCGAATACGCTATCCGTTACGGTTGTTCGTGCCTGCTGCGGATGCGCCCATGCGGGCCTGACGCAGCCGGACGTGCCGGCGGCCAACAGCAGCATGCCGAGTATGGTTAGGATCATGCGTTTCATTGCGCTGTCACTCCCAATTCCCGATATAGCGGGTTATGGGAGCAGTATGACCGTACGCCGGCTTTTTAAACCGGTTAGGGGCGTTTGCGCCAGACGAACTTTTCATCATATTTAAAGCTGTCCCGTATCAACATCCGCCATATGCCGACGACTGCTATACCGATAATGAAAAACAAACCGATCAGCCACACGGCGAGCATGATCGCTTCCTTCAACATCCGTAGACCGCCTCCCAGTGAAATCCGCTTACTGATACGTATGCCGCCGCAGGCGAAAAAAGTCGCCGCCCCGCCGCATAACCGCACATCGCTCAGCCAAAGGGGGGATGCCGGGTCCGGAAGCGGTTCAGCCGGTCCGACATTTTTTTGCAACATTTTTTGCAAT
The DNA here is from genome assembly GCF_000598065.1 of Paenibacillus darwinianus. Classification (GTDB taxonomy): domain Bacteria; phylum Bacillota; class Bacilli; order Paenibacillales; family Paenibacillaceae; genus Paenibacillus_I; species Paenibacillus_I darwinianus. The sequence continues at coordinate 9,443 of NZ_KK082185.1, forward strand.
CAGGGGTTGACTCGCTTGCTGAAAGTTGATATATTATTACTTGTCGCTACGACGTGATCTGTTAGCTCAGCTGGGAGAGCACCATCTTGACAGGGTGGGGGTCAGTGGTTCGAGCCCACTACAGATCACCATACATAAACGCCGAAACCCCTTGATCTTCAAGGGGTTTTTTTGTTACATGAAGTTTTGAGCCCCCTCTCCTTGCAAAGCTTCCCTAAAACCTCCGGAGTCACGGGCATGCAAATTTATGGACCGCTTCAGCCCAATGATCCGTTTGAACAAACGCGACAAGTGAACAAGTTCGTGGCCGAATATATTTTGCAGCAGATGCCGGAGAAGGTTACACTGGAGAGAGCAGGATGGCCGCTCCTTATTCGGTGCGCGCCCGCCTCTCGCGACCGTGTCGACACCGGTAAGATGACAGGAAATACGGGAAGGCATTCATCCCCGTGACTTTACGATCGGATCGGTACCGGAGCGGATCCCGAACATCGCTAAATTACAAACCCGTCAACCATTCGAGCTGTTCTTGCAACCTTTATTCAGAAGGCTGCGTCTAGGAGTACAGAAAGTGCACAGCCAATGAATCATTAAGTATAGGGGGAAAAGATCATGAAAAAAAGGCAATCTTTACTCGTCTTGCTGTCCGTTCTCACGCTGTTTATGGCTTGGGGTCAATCCGCACGGGCGTTCTCGGACATGAGCGGCGATCCGAACGCGGATAAAATCAACGCCTTGCAAGAGAGAGGCATTCTGAAGGGAGATTCGAACGGAAAATACAATCCCGGAGGCAATCTGACCTATGCGGCAGGTGTTTCCATAATCGTGAAGGGCTTCGGGCTCAATATCGACAATCTCCGTTTCGTCAAGGAGCCGAAGGCTACCCATTATTTCCCGAATTTGAAGGACGACGCCTGGTACACCGACACTTTTATTATCGCACAACACAATGGGCTCGAGATTCCCAAGGATGTTAAAGCCGACCAGATCATGACCCGCGAGCAATTCGCCTATCATCTGTTCCAAGGCATGATGCGGACCGGCGAGTATTTCTTCACGGAGCAATACATGGATTTTGCAGATGAAGCCGCCGTTAATCCTCTCTACATGAACAGCATCCAGAAGCTTCTCATCTCGGCAATCATCAGCCTTGACGAGAAGCGCATGTTTTATCCGAAGGCGACGATCACCCGCAGCGCCGCAGCCGGTTGGCTTCACGATGCGATCAGCTTTGTGGGGGAAAAGCAAGCGGGCACCCCCTCGAAACCAAGTCCGCTATCTAATATGAAGCTGGAAACGAAAGCGGTGAATGCGAATGTGAACGAGGTGACGGTAAAAGCGGACGCGCCGCATCCGGGTTACGGTATCCGCATCTCTTCAATCGTGTTCGAAGGCGATCGCGCAATCATTCATACGGAAACCGTCATGCCGGAACCGGACAAAATGTATCCGCAAGTCATTACGGAAGTCAAAACGACAACTTATATAAGTACTGCCTACAAGCCAGTGCTGGCCGAAGCGCCGCAAAGTCGGAACGCCGCGAGCTCCAGCTTCGGCAGCCGAGCCTAAGAACGCATCGACGAAATTTAGCGGACTTGGTCAGCCGTGTGATCGTCATTTCATGTCTTTCGGAAAGGGAGGCAGACACCATTCGATCTCCTCGCTCCCGAAGGAACGCAGATGGGCATTCGCGCGCGAGAATGGCCGGCTCCCAAAAAAACCGCGCCGCGCAGCAAACGGACTGGGGTGCGGGCTAGCGATAACCGCGTGCCGGCCAGCATCGATGAAAGCCGCTTTAGCCTGCGCATACTTCCCCCATAAAATAAAAACCACCGGCTTCTCCCGCGCACCCAAGGCCGTCACGATCCGGTCGGTGAACCGTTCCCATCCCAACCCCTGATGAGAGTTGGCTTTGCCCGCTTGCACCGTCAATACCGCGTTCAATAGCAGTACCCCTTGCCGCGCCCATGGTATCAGATTACCATGATCCGGGATCGGGCAGCCGAGATCGTCGTGAAGCTCTTTATATATATTTTGGAGCGACGGTGGAATCCGCACGCCCGGGTTTACGGAAAAGCTGAGACCTTGCGCTTGGCCCAAGCCATGATAAGGATCCTGTCCCAGGATGACGACCTTGGTGCCGGCATAAGACGTATAATCCAGCGCATTAAAAATGTCGGACGATGCGGGATATACACTGCCCAATTCATATTCCGCTTCCAGCCTCTCCCGCAGCGCGATTAAATACGGCTGTTCCATTTCCGCAGCCAGAAGCTCCTGCCAATCGTTGCGAAAATCCGTCCCAAAGCTCATACGATCCCCCGCTCCCTGTCATTTTCCATCTCGTGCGTCCGATGTTATCATGGGATACGAAGCTTGTCAAAAGCATACCGGACTCTTAGAACGGCAAAGAGCCGCCAGCAGGGCTGAACGGCTTTTTGCCGCCTTTGGTCTACAACACGCCTGCGGTAGTCCGCTTAGCGGCCAGTCGGGTAGTACAGCCCTTTGGCAACGCTATGAGGTGCGGGCTTAACGACCTTTCCTTCCGGAATGTCTTTGCGGTGCGCTCTCGCTACAGGCGCGCTAGGGAGCGCTTTGGACGGATGGCGCTCGAAAAACACTTGATAGGTGTCCTCATCGAACCATTCCACCTTTTCCATGTGGACAAGGTATCCCCGTTTTAAAGACCCTGTATAGGGACAAAGCGAACAATACGCCTAGCACAATAAACGCAGCGGTTTTATAACTGGTTTAAAAGGCGCCCAAAGCAGTTCCCGCCAATAGAGGAATGATGAGCACCAGATGACAAGGACAAGTTAGGAAAGCTAATACTCCCCAACCCCAACCTTTCTTTGATTCTTTCTCCATGAAATTTCCTCTCCCTTCATGTCTTTCATGAGTTATGCACTTGCAGGTAGAACATGGGAAAAAGCAGATTCTCCCCAGAACATTCGAATCTCATTAGGCCAAAATAACTGAATAAGTCTTGCAAAGCGTACTGCCTCTGTGCCAATATCAAGAGAGATCGTCTGAGTCCCTGAGCGGGTTTTGGAGCGGATCTGACAACGAGTGTGGAAGAGGCAGCGGACCATTTCACCGTGGGTGCAGCCATCGCCATCACTCGTTTTTTCTTTGTTCATTTCCCAATGTGCAAATCCAAGTAAAGTATCCGCAGCGAAGAGCAACTCTAAATGCGCGTGATGATGTTCTTCGGTGGTTGAATGGCACTTGGCCAATCCTAAATTTTGTTTAGCCCGTCGAAAGAACACTTCAATCCGCCAACGTTTGGCATACACGTGCAACACTTCGTCTGCAGCGTCGGCTCGATTACTGATTAGCACATAAGCGCCACGGTACGTTGCTGGCTTATCCTCATCTGTGTCTTCCAGTTCTGCTGCTTCAGGCTCTTCATCTTCTTTAAGTCGCATGGCGACAACAGCAGCGATCGCGGTGTAGCGATATTTCTTTATATGTTCCCCTTTGCGATTGCTAACGAAGTGTGGCATTTTCATGTAGATATCAGGTACGGAAATGCCAACTAAACCAACCTGGCCTTGTTTGGACAGCGATGTGAATACCTCTTTAATGAGCATGGCTGGATTGACGGGTTCATAGCGTTCCCGGCCTGTCAGAGGGTGAATCTGTTTTCGGAACAAGGCCGTGTTTCGCTTGGCCTTGGTGACCCAGTCGAATCGATTGCCCGTAAGAAAGTTAAAGAAGTCCTTACACAAATACCACCGGTCCATAGCGACCCACAGACGACATTTTGTCGATTGCCGTAAGGCAAGAAGCATCTCCTTCGCCAAGTCTAGTTTCGTAGGGCCATCGCCTTTAACGGCAGGCTTCCGCCAAACCTTGTAAGAAAGCGGGTACTCCAATCCGTTTCGTAGAACGGCATGAAGAACAACAAGATTCATACCCCAAACACTGATTTTCTGAGATGAATCATAGAGCCAGCAAAGGAAAGAGAGCATTTTGCCGAAAGGGTGATCAATGACGCTATCATCCAAGTCAACGACATCGCCTTCTTGTAGTGCAGTCTCGGAATCTTGTTGCAATCGAGCAACGCGCTTATGACCAAACAAGGCCCAATTGAACTTACTCGTTAGAAATCTACTTAACGTATGTTGAGCAAGATTCCATTGCTGGAGTAAAGGTTGAAGTAAAGCGTCCCTACTCGCAAGCTTTGACATTTGAAGAACGGATGTACACTGAGCAATGAGACCGACCATGTATAAGAAGGCGACAATCCAAGTGGGCGTT
>NZ_KK082186.1:0-7045 GCF_000598065.1 Paenibacillus darwinianus
GCGACACCACCCGGGGACGCTGCTTGCGCAGCTCCTCCCACCAGCGGGGCAGATAGACCGCTACGCCTTTGTCCGTCAAACGGCGGCTTCCCTTCTCCAGGAAAAAGAAGGCTTGCTCGCCGTCCATCTCCCAGGCTAAGCTGTCGATCCCCATCCACTTGCGCCATCTGGCTTCCTGACGCCTGACGGCGTCCGGGGCGGCGGACAGCCATTCCGCCGGCGGTTGATCACCGTCCAGCGGTTTGCCTTCCGGCGTGCAGACATGGAGGATGTGAGGGCGCTCCCGATCAACCAGAATCGGCTGCAACCGCCACGGCGCTTCCTCTTCATCGGGTTCCTCAAGCCGCAACCCTACCTGAAAGGGGAGCGTATCGGTACGGTAACCGATCCGCTCCCAATACTCCTGTTCATCCTCGCAGCCCTTTACGGACAATTGCCGACCGGCAAGCGGTTCCGCTTCCGGATAGACTTGGACAAGTCGGCTCCAATCCGCTCCGGTCTCGCCCGGCAAGTCGATGATGGCTCTCAGGTACAGGTCAAGCTGCCGATCCAGCTCCGTCCACCCTGCCTGTCCGCACTCCGACGCGAAATCCGGGTCCGGATGCTCCGGCCCGCCGCGCAGCAGCTTCCAGCAAATAACCGGGTTATCCTGTCCGTTTCTCTCGAATGAAGGAAAGTACCATCCCCGGGCAACCGCTTTGCCCAGGATGGCCGACAGCCTGCGGAAGCTCTCGATCCGGTCGCTCCATGCCACCGATGCGTGCAGCAGAACGGCGGGGTCGGTCCAATACCCGATCGCCTGCCGCAGCGGAAGCACGAAGCCGTACGCCTCTCCTTCCCGTCTCCACTCCAGTGTCGTACCGTAGAAGGATTCGGCATGCCAGGCAAAGAGCGCCGTCATCAGCTGATCCGCGCCTATCTTTTTCCCCTCTTCGTCCGTTCCGTATACCAAATAATCCCCGTTGCCCATTTGCAGGGCATTGATATGCAGCCGGCCAAGAAGCGTCACCGGATCACGCCCCCCTTCCGCATCTCCTCATGGAGCGCCCGCATCCGTGAATAACGCTCGAGGAGTTGGCCGGTATATTCCCGCCACCGCTCCGGCATTTTCGCCTTGCGGTACAATTTCTCCAATTGCCTCATGCCTCTGACCGCTTCCCGGTAGCTGTCCCGATTTTTCCCCAGAATCCAGCGTTCCACGCTTTGATGAAAAACAGGCAGCAGAACCTGAGGCGCTTTCGCCTCCACTTTGCTGTAATGACTGGATTCATTCGGGGCTTCGCGCAGGGCGATATGCAGGTCCGCCCACCGCCGGTAGTCCTCCATTTCGATCAGCACCTCGGCATACAGGTCGAAAGAGTAGGGCAGCGCGTCTTTCATCGCCTCCAGCATGTCTTTTCGCCGCTCGTCCGTTGTCTCGCCCTGCACCAGCTTGCGCCAACAATCCAGATAGTATCGTGACCCCATGCCCCCATTCTGGTCGTAGGCCATGCGCGGGCGCAGCCATGCCAGCCACAGATGCAATCGGCTCCAATGCCGGATTTCCGTATAGAGCTCCAAATAGTCATAAAACAGATAGGGCGGCATGGATATTCCGGAGAATCCCTCAAGAAAAACCAACGCCGCGGGATCGCCCCCCTCCAGAACGACCAGGTGTGCGGCCGCCGCAATCCGAAGCACTCGCAATTCCCCATCCAGCCCCGGCTCGTTTGCCGCTTCCTCCATCCGTTCCCGCTCCCGTTTCCGCTGTTCCGGCTCAAAGGGGATATTCGTCCACACCAGACGGAAAATAAACAGCCACCTGATCAAAGACTGTCTTCCGGCAAAACCGTATTCGGCGATCACCACGCCGAGTCCCCGGGCATAGGCAAGGCAATCCTCCCTTATCGTCAACCCTTCCCGGTCCGTACCACGGAGTTCCTCGGCAAACGAAACGATCAACTGATCCGTCAGCTCGCGTATATCGTAATAACCGAAGGCGCTGAACGCGAAAGTCCGATCCGCAAGACGCATCGCATAGAGCAAGGCATGCATCCGGTAAAGCGCCTTCAGCTGCATATCCGGCCAGTCTTCCGCATGTCTGAGCAAGTGATAATGGACCGTCTGCAGAAAATGTTCCTTTCCCCCGCGATATACGGGGAGGAGCTGCTCGAACTGGCGGTGCCACTTGCGGAACCCCCCGCCGGGCGCAGGCGTTTCCACAGCGTCGGGCTTCGCTCCCGAAGCGCCGGACATACCTGCCCGGCCGGCAGACACGGGGGAACCGGACAGGCTGCGGGCCGCAGCCGCCTTTGCCGACGGCGTCGTTTTTTCCACGCCGTACTCCTTGACGAAGCTCTCCACGTCCAGGCCTTCCTGCCGCAAAAATAAAAAAATCGCCGCAGCCATATGTTTGCAGCTGCCTTTGGCGCGGCAACTGCATCGGCTGTGGGGGAGAAAATCGAAACGGATGGCCGTTTCCTCCATATCTCCGTCCATTACAACGGCATTGAAGGTATGTTTCCCTTTCGATTCCCCGATCAGAACCCGCCCGCTCCCGTAGATCCCGTAGCCTTCCGCAATCACGGGCGGCAACAGAAATCCCCGCAGCTGCGCCGCCATCTTCCTCTGATCCATTTCTGTCCAGCTCTCCTTCAGAAACACGGACATAACCGGCCCTCCCTGCCAAGGTGATTCTACATTTATATGATTATAGCAAATATGATACAGATTCAAACAGTCGAGAGGGCGATTTCCGTCTCCTCAAACTTCGACCAGCGGCGACGGATCATCGGCCGGCATGAGCAACACCAGCCTGTGAAGCGCGCGCACAGCCTACATACAGCAGCTTCGCGTCGGCAGGCGATGCGCCGCAGCGTTCCTCCCTATCGCGATTCCGAATCACCTCCACGGGCCGCCAAATCCTCCTGCCCTTTGTAGTAGTCGACCGCGTCGGTCAACGGCAGCTTTTTCAGAAAAGCGCGCAGCCGCTGCTTCCCCGTCTTACTGCGCTCCTTGCGCCGCTTCGGATCCGTAACATCGGCCAGGCGCATGTCGAGCCAGCGACCTCCTCCATGGGAATCGTTCGTTCGCGTAAGCTGCGACAAAAAAGAAGACCCGTCCTTTTCAGGTTGGGTCTTCTTGATGCCTTGAAGCAAGCATGCGCTTGATTCTTCCTGCATTGGATTCCGAAACGGTGGCGTAAACGGGAAGATTGCCGAACCGGACAACCTTGAGATCGTCTTCTCCATTGTCCGCTCTTCAGCCAAAAACCGGTAGCTACGGCCTATTTCCAATCCGTGTACAGATCGGTTCTCCGGTCGCGCCACGTCGTAACGGAGCCGCGCTCGCGCACCTCGTACAGCAGTTGCAGGTCGATATCGGCGGTCACGATCATGTCGTCGTTGATCTCTCCCTCAACCACGATGCCGCGCGGCGGAAACGGCACGTCGTTCGGCGCGAGCACCGCCGCCTGGCCAAAGTTGCCGCGCATGAAATCGACCGTCGGCAGCGAGCCAACCGTTCCCGTCGTCACGACGTACACCTGGTTCTCGATCGTGCGCGCATGGGCAGTGTACCTGACCCGGTGAAAGCCGTGCCTGTCGTCGGTGCAGGACGGGCAGAAGATCACGTCCGCTCCTTTGGCCCGCGCCATCCGGACGATTTCCGGGAACTCAATATCGTAGCACGTCAGCATGGCGATCGTGCCTTTGTCGGTTTCGAACACGTTGAGCCCTTCGCCCGGGGCCATGTTCCACTCGTTCACTTCCGTCGGCGTGATATGCAGCTTCGGCTGCTCCGCCACCCTGCCGTCCGGATAGAACAGATGGGCGGTGTTGTACAGCTTGCCGTTCCGGCGGATCACATGCGTGCCGCCGATAATATGCATACCGGTCCTTTCGGCCAGCGAAGCGAACAACTCCAGGTAGCGGTCGGTGAAATCGGGCAACCCCTCGATGCCGAGCGCGCGTCCCTCCGCATCCCCGATCGACATCAACTGTGTCGTGAAAAACTCCGGGAACAGCACGAAGTCCGCTCCGAATTCCTCCGCTGTCTTCACGTAATGATCGCATTGAGCGGCGAACGCCTCGAACGAATCGATCGTATGCAGATGGTATTGTACGGCAGACACTCTTATTTTCATGCTGCTTCTCCTCCTTATGTTCCCGTGTTCCGCTTCCGTTTCAACCGGTTTCAGGTACTATTATGATCGAAAGCGCGCTGTCCGCGCAAGTTTCCGCGCTGCGGATTGGCCGCCGGTTTCCTTATTATGCTATAATCGCACCACAACGAATCGCAACGAATATGGGAGGCTGGCCATGCTGACTTTCGAACAAAAGCTTGCAATTGCGGGGTCGTTTCCGGAGCTGCAGCGCAAGGACGTGTCAATGAAACGCGTCAATTTCCACTATGAAGAAAGTGCCGCAGACAAAACAACGGTCGTCTATCATCTTCATCCAAGCGGCAACGGCTTCGTGTACGCCGGCTTGCTGGACGGATTCACGATGGACGACAAGGGCTTCGTGAACATCCGCGACTTCAACGAAGACGAGCTCCGGCAGCTGATCGCCGCTTCGATCCGCTCCTTAAGCGAGTACGAGCCGCCGCAGCCGGCCAACGGAAAAAAATCCGCTCCCCGTCAAGGACCCTGGACCGATGCCGAAGGGCATACATTAACCCTGACCTTTGAGGAAGACCTGTGGTATGTATATGCGGGCCTCAATCTTGACGCGGCGTTTGAATCATACGAGGAAGCGGAAGCGTACTTGCGCGAAGAAGGGTTTGCTCCAAAGGCATAGCGGGCGGGTAATCATAAGTAAACGATAGCCATGCGAGCAATAGAGGATAATGACAAAAATTGTAGAAATAAAGAAGAGCGTAAGCTCTTCTTTATTTCATTTTGCAGCATAGGGGAATCGACTCAACTATGAAAAACAATTCGGTTTATGAGGGCGATGCACATCGTTATCAAATGCTCCAGCATTCTCCCGATGCGATCGCATTGCACGACGGCGAGGTTCTGCTTTATGTCAATGATGCCGGGGTGAGAGTGATCGGAGCGGAGCGGCCCGAGCAAATAGTCGGACAGCCGATCATCCGCTTCATCCATCCCGATCATCACGAAACCTTGAAACAACGAATGCAGCAGGTGCGCAAGATGAAGAAGGGGCTTGATCTCTTCGTCTATAAAATGATCCGACTCGACGGCTCACTGTTCGATGCCGAAACGTCAAGCATCGAGGTGCCTCACGAATCGGGCCAAACCCTGATTCAGTCAATCATACGTGATATTTCAAAACGAATCAAATACGAAGCAGAGCTGTTGGAGGATGCCGAGCGGTACCAGCGGCTGATCACCTTTCTGCCCGAACCGATCGTCATTACCGACAACGATGTCATCATCTACGCCAATCTGTCCGCCATCAAGCTCGTTAAGGGCCGGGATGTGCAGGATATGATCGGCATGAATATTTTCTGTTTTTTTCACCCCAACCATCGGGAGGAGCCGCTGCTTATATCCGGGCGAATGATGCAAACGAACGAACCGACGCCATATGCGGAACGGACATTAATCGACTTGACCGGAGAGCGGATCGACATAGAAGTGTCGAGCATACGCCTCGACCATTATATGGGGAGGCCGGTCATTCTAAGCGTATTGCGCGATTTAACGGAACGCAAGATGGCGGAGGAGATGATCGTCAAGTCGGAAAAACTGTCCGTCATCGGCCAGTTGGCTGCCGGCGTAGCCCACGAAATCCGCAATCCGCTTACCTCGCTTCGCGGATTTACGCAGCTGCTGCAGAAGGATCTCGGCAGCCGCTATCCGTATCTCGAGATTATGCTGAGCGAACTGGACCGGATCAATCAGATTGTAAACGAGTTCATGACCTTGGCGAAGCCGCATCTGGTCCACTTCGAAACCGTTGGCTTGAAAGGCATCATCGGAAGTGTCATTACGCTGCTGGAGACGCAGGCGATTCTCAACAACGTCACGATTCTTTCCCGCTGCGGCGATTCGGTGCCGCTCGTCCGCTGCGACTCCAATCAGTTAAAGCAGGTATTCGTGAATGTGATAAAAAATGCGATCGAAGCGATGCCCGGCGGAGGCCAAGTCGACATCGACATATCGGTGCGCCCGAACGGCGATCCGTTAATATCCATCCAGGACTATGGTCTCGGCATTCCCGAAGACGTCGTCCGGCGGCTGGGCGAACCGTTCTTCACGACAAAAGCCCACGGTACGGGGCTCGGCCTTATGATCTGCCACCGAATTATCGAAGCGCATCAGGGCACGATGGGCATTTCAAGCGAGTCCGGCTACGGCACCACCGTCGAGATATCGCTGCCGGCGGCAGACGACGATCGAAACCCCCGGTGAACGCCCCTCATCCATGCACGGCGTTTTCTGCAAAAGCTGCCCCTCCGATCAGCATGAGGGACCGCTTTAATGGTTCAGGCACGGCTTACGGCCACACAAAAAATCCCGACGACTCGAAAGCTCGAGTCATCGGGTCTGATACAGCAGCCGACAAGCACCTTTTCAGGCTTTATGCAAGCGTCCACCCCGTCGTATTGGAGCCTACGTCGACGGTGTACTGTCCCGTGCCGTCGCCGCTGCGGGTCACGTTCACATCCAGCCGCCCCGCTCCGAGCCGGATACGGCGAACCGACAAGCGGTTCATGCCGTCCGGCAAAGCCGGCTTTAGAAAAATCCGGCGGCCCGCATGATCGAGTCTAAGCCCCAGCATCACCTGCAGGAACACAAGCGGAGTGGCCGCCGCCCAGGCCTGCGGAGAGCATGCGACCGGATACCGGATCGGATTGCCCCGCTCGCTGGGGTAGCCGCAGAACAGCTCCGGCAGGCGGTTGTTCTCGAAATAAGCCCCTGCCTTCAGCAAGCCCTCCATGACGATGAGCGCCTCGGCGTGAAATCCTTGCGCGTTAAGCCCCATCAGGCATAACGAATTATCATGCGGCCAGATGCTGCCGTTGTGATAGCTCATCGGATTGTAGCCCTTCTCGCCTGCGGCCATCGTACGGATGCCGTAGCCGCTGAACAGCG
>NZ_KK082186.1:7145-13230 GCF_000598065.1 Paenibacillus darwinianus
TGCCGTAGCCGCTGAACAGCGGCTCCGACACTAGCTTGTGCGCGACTGCCGCAGCCCGCTCCCGCTTCATCATGCCTGACATCAGCACATGGCCCGGATTGGAGGTGACCGTCTCCACCGGCTTCCGCCCCTCGTCAAGCGCCAGCGCGTAGAACCGGTCGCCCTCCATCCAGAACGATTCCTCGAACCGTTCCCTCAGCACCTCGGCCTCGGACTTCAACCGGCAGGACCAGTCGGCCCAATCGTCGGCGCCCGATTGCTCCTTCAGCGTTTCCAGCAGCAGCCCGAGTGTCGTTTTGGCTTGGTACACGTACCCCTGAACTTCAACCAGCGCAATCGGCGCCTTCGCGTACTCGCCGCTGCGATGTACGACCGAATTGCCGGAATCCTTCCAGCCCTGATTCGCAATGCCCTTGGCCGATTCCTGAAAATAGGATACGAACCCGCTGCCGTCACGGTTTCCATACCTGTCGATCCACGCCAGAGCTCGCCGGATATGCGGCAGCATCGCTTCAAGCAGTGCGGCATCGTCGGTCCATTTCACATATTCCCCGATCAGTACGAGAAACAGCGGCGTCGCATCGATAGTGCCATAATAAGGCGTGAACGGAATCTGATCGGTGCCCGCGAGCTCGCCGCTGCGCAGCTCGTGCATGATTTTGCCCGGCTGCTCGTCGCGCCAGCTGTCCTCCCGGCCCCCCTGGTAGCGGGCCATCGTCAGGATGGTGCCCTTGGCGATCTCCGGATGGATCGGCAGCATTTGCAGCGCCGCAATCAGGCTGTCCCGGCCGAACGGAACGGCAAACCACGGCAGCCCGGCTACCGGGAAACGTCCGCACCCAAGATCCGTGAGCAGCACGCGAATGTCCTGCAGACCGCGGCCGTACAAGCGGTTATAGAGCGGCAGATCGCTCTCCACGCCGGTCGATTCCCGCGCCCACTCCTCATAGGAGCGGCTCAGCTGCCCGACAGCCTCTTCTCTGGCATGCCGCTTCGGTTTCCCCTTCCCGGCTCCGACCACCGGCGCAATGAAGAAATCAAGCGACCGCGACTCCCCTGCCCCGAGCTCCAGGCGGTACGTCACTGCGGCGCCATTTTCCGCCAGGTCCATGTCCGCCGGTTCCTCCGCCCATTCCACCAGCAGCTGCCTCTGCACGCCGTCCGCTCCCTCGTACCCGATCTCGAAGCCGGTGCCGTTGCGCTTTGCGCCCGTTTTCCTGCCGACCTGACCGTCTTGAAAGCCGCGGACGATGAACATATCGCAGAAATCGGCGTCGAACAGCAGGGAAAGCTCAAACTTCTCACTGTGCGGATTGAAGTTGGTCGCCTTGACCGTTTCATAGAGTACATCCTGATAGATGAACCTCGTTCGCTCGATTTCAATCGATTCCGGCCACAACGTCAGCTGCCCGTCACGTTCGGTTTTCGGGTTTGTGAGCACGATCCGCGAAATATAATTTTCGTCCGCTTCGGACGACAGCATTCGGAGTTTTTCCCCGTTGATCGTCAAGACCAGACGGCTCAGAAAGCGCGTATCCTTCGTGTACAGCCCATGGCCGTGATTGCTCTCGGAAATGTCTCCGGACAAGTCCGTCAGCAGAAAAAGATCGTTCTCTTTAATGACTCTGTAGTCCATGTCGGCTTCCCTCATATTCAGCATAATTTTGTGCACAGGCTGCGAGCTGCAGCCCCGGTTCTTCGCGTTTCACGGCTTATTCCGCGTCGCGTCGTTTATCCCTTGACCCCGCTTGACGCCACGCTCTGCTGCACCTGCTCCTGAACGAGCAAATAGATGACGATGCCCGGAATAATGATCATGGTGAGCGCCGCGAACATGTAAGTGTAGTTGTAAGAAAACGCCTCGTTGAAAAAGCCCAGCGCGACCGGCAGCGTCCGGTTCGCTTCGCTGGTGGTCAGCACGAGCGCATAGAAATATTCGTTCCAGTTCGCCAGAAACAGCAGAATGCCGGACGTCGCCAGCCCGGACTTCGCCAGCGGCAGATTCACGTGCCAGAAAATCCGCCAGAAGCCCGCCCCGTCGATGATAGCCGCTTCATCCAGATCCTTCGGAATCGACATGAACGTCACCCGCAGAATGAACAAGGCAAGCGCCATCCCGAACGACGCATACACCAGCACAAGCCCCGTCTTCGTATCGTACAGATTCAGCTTCATCACGATCGTGAAAATCGGCTGCGCCCGGGCATAGCCGGGGACGAGCAGCGTAATCGTGCAGAGGATGAACAGAACGTTTTTGCCGAAGAAATCGAATTTCCCGAAAATATAGCCGGCAAGGGCATAAATGAACACTGCAATCAACGTAGAGGTCGTGGCGATGATCAATGAATTTTTGAAGTAGATAAGAAAGTTGTATTGGGTGAACACGTCGGCGTACGCCTTGAAGCTGATCGAGCTCGGCAGCGCGAACGGATCCCCCAGAATCGCCTTGTTCGTTTTGAACGAGGAGACGACGATCCATACAATCGGGAAAGTGGATACGATGACCGTGAACAGCATGACCGCATAGGAGAAGAGGCGCTCCGCCAGACTGTTGGTTCGGGTATTCATGGACGGCACCTCCTCAGTAGACCTTCTCGTTCATTTTGAACACCCTGTTGATGAGCAGCATGACGGACACGCCGAGAATGATCATGACCGTGGCCGCCGCGTTCGCGTAACCGTATTCGTAATTGACCAAACCGTCATACAGCATGAGCGTAATGTTGTACGTCTCGTTGCCCGGCCCGCCTCCCGATGTGAGCGCCACTTCCTCGAACCCGGCGATGCGTGCGGTGACCGACAGGATGATGCCGGTGCCGATGGCGTTTTTCACGAGCGGCAGGTTGATGTAGCGGGTAATTTGCCATTCGCCTGCTCCATCCAGCAGGGCGGCCTCGTGAATCTCCTTCGGAATCGCCATCAAATCGTTGTACACGATCAGCGTTACATATACGGCGTAGAACAGCCACGTGAACGTGACAGCCCAGAAGGAGGCCGGCGACTCGAAAAACCATTTGACGTGAAAGCCGGAAAAACCGAGCTGACGCACCAGATTGTTGATGACGCCGATATCGTCGTTGAAAATGATCTTGTAGATCATCGCCCAGGCCGCTGCCGAAATGACCATCGGAATCATGAACACACCCCGGACAAACCGCCACCCGAAATAACCTTTGTACAAAATGAAGGCGACCAGCGTTCCGAACCCGACATGAAGCGTAGCGGCAATCAATGACCAGAAGAACAAATTCCGAATCGCGACGAAAAAGGTGTTGTCATAGGTGATCAGATTGACGTAATTGTCCAATCCGTTGAACGCAGGCGAGCCGAAGCCGTCCCAATCCGTGAACCCGGTCGTGAAGACGGTAATGATCGGCACGATGTAAAATAAGCCGAGAACGAGCAGCGTAGGCGCAAGGAAAATCGCAATCCACCACTTGGTCCCTTTGTCCTTCATCTCTTCACCCCCTTGTGCAGATGGAGCCTTCCACCTTGAGATGGAAGGCTCTTTGATTGGTCCGCGTTATTTGAAGCGTCCTGCCTTCTGGGTTAACGTTTCCGCGAATTTCTCAGGCGTCAGGTCGCCTTTGACCAGCAGCGGCAAATTCTGCGCGAATTCGGTGCTGCCGATCTGATCCGGCCAGACGTTGCCGAACGATTGCGCGATGATCTTCATGTCGTTCTTCACCGAGCGGTTCATGTCCGCGAGAATCGGGTCCAGCTTGGATTCGAATTCGGCCGACTGCTGCACGTTCGGCGCCGTGCCGCCTTCCGCGATCATGTAAGCTTCCAGCTCCTCGGGCGAATTAATGAACTCCAGGAACGCGAGCGCCGCTTCCGTCTCTTCCTGCTTTAATCCCTTCGGAATCCACCAGGAGTATTCAGCGGTCGTCGCAAGACCTACACCGCCCGGATAGACGGATGCACCCACCTTCTTGGCGAAGCCTTCCGGCGCCTTGGTCGTGTCGGAGAAGTCGCCGACCATCCAGGTGCCATTCGCAATAATTGCAGCGCGCTCGTTAAGGAAGTTGTTGGCCGCATCGGCATAAGCCGCACCGAGCGCGTTATCCGTCGTATAGTTCTGCAGCCACTTCTGCGTTTCCGCGAACGCCTTGATCCACAGCGGATCTTTGTAGTCCGAAACTTTGTCCGCGCGGTCGCTTTGCAGCACCTCGGCGCCGCCCGGTTCAGCGGCCATGAACGCCGAAGCGAGGAGCATGGTCGTCCAGGCATTCTCGCCGGTCATCAGGGACAGAGGAGTGAAGCCCGCTGCCTTCAGCTGTTTAAGCGCTTCCTCGAATTCAGCGAAGGTCATTTGGGCGACCGGCTTCGTAATGCCGGCTTTCTCAAACATTTCTTTGTTGTAGAACAGGCCGATCGGGCGGATGACGGACAGCGGCATCGTGTAGATTTTGCCATTCTTCGTGTTGTAAGAAACCGAGTCCGCAATCAGCTGCTTGCTCAGCTCCGGCTTCGAATCCAGCCAAGGCTTCAAATCGTAAATCTCGTCTTTGGCGATCAATTCATCGATGAATTGCGTGTCTCCGCCTTCGATCAGGGCAGGCAGCTTCTTCTGCTGCCAGAGCAGCTTGATTTTCTCCTTGTAGGCGTCGTTCGGCACCTCTTCGATCTTGATTTCGTACTGCCCCTCGTATTTCTTGTTGAAACGCTCCACCTGCGGGAGGAAAAATTTGCCGCCGACGTTCTGGCCTGCTTTATAATGCGGAACGTTCAGCACGACCTTCTCCTTCGGCGCCTCATCGGCCGGCTGGTTGGCGTCTGCGCCGTTCGTCCCCGTTGCAGGCTCGTTGCCGGTATTGCCGCCGCCGCTTGCGCCGTTGTTGCCGCCGCAAGCCGTCAAAATCAGCATCAATGACAGAAACAGGATAAGCATGGCTTTGTATTCTTTTTTCATGCGAACTTCTCCCCTTCATCTGTTGAATTTATTATTTAAAGATCCGCAGTGGAACTTTAAATCGAAGTCAGCTGCTGCCGGGCGTTTGTGACGGACCATTATCCAAAACGTTTTGGATTTTGGAAGCGCGGAAGGACTCTTGCGGATCGTCAGATGCAAATCGCAAGAAATGCGGCAGCGAGCGATTCCAATACGATTTACGGCAGCCGCGACGTGCTGTCTCTGACGATCAACTCGTTCGGAAGCATCACCTTATGCCGGACCTGTCGCCCCTCCAGCATATCGATCAGCAGTTGAGCGGCCTGATAGCCGAGCTCGTATTTCTCCTGGCGGACAGTCGTCAAATTAGGCGAGCAGTACGAAGCGATCGATATGTCGTCGAAGCCGACGATGGACATCGAATCCGGAACGGATCGTCCTGCGCGCTCTAGAGCTCTAAGGGCGCCGAGCGCCATCAAATCGCTGGCGCAGAATACGGCCGTAACATCCGGATGCCGCTCCAGTATTTGCTGCATGGCGGCGGTTCCGCCTTCCTCCGAGAATCTGCCGTCCAGCACCAATGCCGGCTCATACGCGATTCCCGACTCCTGCAGCGCCACCATATACCCGGACAAACGCTCGCGGCTGACGGAAGCCTCGTCGTAGCCGTTGATCATCGCGATTCGGCGGTGTCCCAGTTCCATCAGGTGGCGGACCGCCTCTCTCGCTCCGTTCACGTTGTCGGTCGTCACATGCCCGACCCGTTCCCCGGCTACCGGAATGTCGATGAGCACGCACGGAAAATGCGGCTGATCGATGACTTCCTTCAAATAAGGATCGCTCACCCGGAGGCCTTGAAGAATGGCCCCGTCCACATTGCGCTCGCGGCATAGATCCGAGTAGGATTTCTTAAGCTGCTTGTTGGGATTCGTGCTGAACAGCAGGATGTCATAGTTCAACTCTCCGGCGCGGTCGTTAATGCCGCAAAGCACTTCGAATGCAAAAGCGTCTTTGGCATTGGAGCGCTTGATCTCGGAGATGATGACGCCGATCGTGTTCGTTTTTTTCAGCACCAGACTCTGCGCCTGGGCGTTCGGCCGGTAAGAGAGTTCATCGGCCAGCTTTTTGATTCGGCTTCTCGTTTTCTCGTTGACATCGGAGTAACCGTTCAACGCTCGGGAGACGGTCGTA
>NZ_KK082187.1 GCF_000598065.1 Paenibacillus darwinianus
TCGGATCTTCAGACGTTCCTCGGGCGAACTGTCTTTCATGTCCCGCTCAATGGCGAACAACCTATTGCAGAAGTCAAGCCCTTCCCGGGTTGTGACCGCAGCCTTCTGCTTGCCATCCGGCAGCGCCTTTAGCGCCTCATCGAATTTGCGCCTCGCGTGCGACCAGCATCCGACGAGCGTTACATCTTCCACCTTGTGGTAACCGGAATAACCATCGACGTGCAGGTAGCCGCGAAATCCGGATAGGAACTTGCGAGGATGCTCGCCGCCGCGCGTCTCCTTATATTCATACAAGACAATCGCCGGGCCCTCCCGCCCTGTACGATATAACCACAGATACGATTGCGACTCTGCCGAGCGCCCCGGTTCCCGCAGCACTTGAAGCGTCGTCTCGTCGGCATGCAGAATGTCCCTTGCACGTAGATGCACTTGCATCCGGTTATAGAGTAACTGAAGCCACCGGCTTGAGCCCTCGATCATCCAATTGGCCAGCGTCTGCCGGGACAATTCAACGCCAAGGCTGGAGAACATCTCCTCCAAACGGTAAAGCGGTAGCGCATATCCATATTTCTGAACCATCGTGTACGCGAGCATTGAAGGCGAAGCCAGGCTGCCCGGAAGTGCCGGATTTGGCATAGGAGCTGTAATGACCGGCGTTTCGGTATTTTCCCGCTCACACTTGCGGCAGCTATAAACGTAGCGAACCTTCCTCACCACACTAACTTCAGCCGGGGTGACTTTCAGTTCCGCGCGAACTTCGGTGCTCATTTCATGCAAGGCGCCGTCGCAGCAAGGGCAAACCTGATCGTTCTCTGGCAGCCGGTACTCGATCGTTTCTACAGGAAGATCGCGAAGCTGGGCTTCCCGTTTACCTTGTTGCTTCTTGCGTTTATAGGTAACGGTCTCCAAGGCCGGCTCATCGCGTGCAGGATCTGCTTCGGACTCGGCTTCGTTAAACAGCAAGAGCTGATCTGGATGCGAACGTTCGCTGGATGTGCCGAACCGTTTCTGCTGCGCAAGGCGGAACTGTTCCTCGTACCATTTGACTTTGGCGGAAAGTTCAGCGACTTGCACATGCAGTTTCACATTCTGCTCTTGCAATTGTTCAATTGTATCGGGTATCTCGATCACTGGGTTTTCCATACTTACTCATTCGCTAGGAAGCCGCGGACTTCCTGTACGAATGTAGTGTACAATATGTCAATTCAGTGAATATTTTCAAACCACAATGCGGGCCTTCACCTCTGGATGCGCCTGTCTTTGTTCCAGCGTTAGTCCGTCAAGCAGCCAGCGCAACTGACGCCGATTAATCTTCAGCGGTGTCGCATCCGTATCTTTGGGCCAGCGGAACGTGCCGCGCTCTAGGCGGCGATAATAGAGCCAGAATCCGTTATGCTCCCAATGGAGGATTTTCAGTTTATCCCGATGTCGGTTGCAAAAGACGAACAGCGCGGGAGCAAACGGATCCAGTTCGAATCCCTCTTTGACCAGAGCGGCGAGTCCGTCTATGGATTTTCGCATGTCCGTACTGCCGCATGCCAAATAAACGCGATCTACCTGAACCTCGCTCAGCATATGGCTTTCAGCGTCCTTACGACTTCGGCAAATAAAGATGGCTCGAAACCAGCCCTGACCTCAATGCTTGCCGAACCAATTTTGATAAGCAATGGAGAAACCCCGTCGGACGACTTTTCTTCTGGGAGAAAAGTAATCCATTGTTGTGAACCAGCTGTGGCAACCTGTATATCCGCATTTTTCAATTTCCGCTTCCAATACCAGAATTGGCGCTGTGTAACCTTATTGCGTTCACACCAGGCCGCAACACGTTCGCCGCTAGACTGATGATCCTTGATCCGGGCGATCCATACATCTCTTAACTCAGTCTTCGTCATAAAAAATCCTCCTCGCATCATTCTGAGGAAGATTATCTCATGGGACTAAAACGCTTGATAGGTGGGTAGGATTTGACGCTTACTCTTTTTGGGATACAGATAAGCTCTTCTTTCCCTCAACTCTGTAGCGCCTTTCTTTTTCATGAATGCGTCTAACTCGCTTTCATAGACTTGACTGGTCACCCCGTTCGAATCACGGATGTAATAATACGTGTCTCCAAATCCGTTCTTCCCTTTGGATATCAATTCCAATTCCGGCACGGTTTCTCCCTCCTCGGTCGGATCGGTTCCGTAACAAATAGGCGGTAGAATCGGGCAAAAGCATCCGCCGCCGCTTGGGATGGCATACAACATGTGCGTTCCTCCAGAAATGCGAAAAGGACCCCAAAAGCCGGAGTCCATTTCGTCATGTGATTTATACCTTTCCATTGCTGTTATCGCTCTCGATCCGCAACCCGCCGTTCGGGTGCTTCCGGTTCCTCATCCGACACGCTGTCCACGGCTTCGTTTTCCCGTTTGTCCATGTTCAGCAGCACATTTAACTCCGCGAGCCGCGCGGACTTCGTTTGCAGTTCCTGTTCTTGCTTGAACGGTGCCTCGATCTGTTCCTTCGCCGTTACCATCTGTTGCTTGAGTGTTGCGAGCTGGTCACGGCAATAGGCGAGCTTATTCGGCAAATCCGACAATGTATTGTTTATTCGCGTGATATTGCCGCCTGCATCCGGTCCTAACGTAATCGTATGGCCCAATGCGCCGCGCAGCGTCACCTTGTATTCCTTTGCAAAGCTATCAAACGATAGCCATAAGGAAAAGCCCATGTAACTGCCTGCTTCCTGCGGATCGGGAGAGGTCATGCCTTTGCAGGCTTCCAGCAGGGCAACGCCCGCAGTAGCACGTTCCGAGTACGTGTAATCTTTAATGGTCATACCGGGAAAACGGGAATCGTCGCTGCTATCCTTTTCCGACGCTTGGGCGCGCATGAACAAGGCCACGTCCTGCTCATACCCGACAATGCGTTCCTCCGTAGACTTGATTTGCTGCGGCAGCATTTTGAGCAGCCGATCCTCCAGCGAATAACGCTGACTTAAATGATTCGCCTTGAGCAGCTTGAGCTTCGATACCTGGATGTCGAGATCCATTTTTTCCTTGATGTACGGATTTCCAGTCGCAAGCGCTTTAACTTCGGCATAGGACAAAGCCGTCTCATCAATGTCCTCGGCAGACCGAACCGGCGACTTGCTGGTCATGATCTGCGAGATAAACCGCTGCTTGTTTTCCAGCGTTTGATAAAGGTAAGCGTCAAACGTGTTCTCTGTGACATAGCGGAAGATGTGAACCTCGCTGTTCTGGTTGCCTTGCCGAATAATCCGCCCGCTGCGCTGCTCCAGGTCGCGTGGTCGCCATGGACAATCGAGGTCGTGCAGCGCACTTAGTTTGGTTTGTACGTTCGTCCCTGCGCCCATCTTGAAGGTCGATCCAAGCAGCACCCGAACCTGCCCCGTTCGTACTTTCGCAAACAGTTCCTTTTTCTTTATCTCCGTATTGGCGTCGTGAATGAAGGCGATCTCCTCAACCGGAACGCCTTTCTCCGTCAGTTTTCGCCGCAGCTCGTCGTACACATTAAAGGTTCCGTCCTGCTTAGGAATTGAAAGGTCGCAAAAGACCAGCTGCGCGAGCCGCTGCTCCCGACTGTCGGCCCATTGCCGAAAGACGTTATCCGCGCAGGCGCTTACTTTACTGCCTTCGTCATCGGGTAGCATGGCGTTTGCAAGCCGCTGATCGAGGGCCAGCTTGCGTCCGTCGTTGGTGATCTTGAGCATGTTGTCTTCATGCGGCTCTACTCGCTTCGCTCGCACCTGTTCGGCGCGGCTGGCGAGATCCGCGACCATCTCACGCTGAAAAACGCTCGGCGGCACAGCGACGTTGTGGAAGTGGGCTTTGGGAACCGGAAGCTGGAGCATATCCGCCGTCTGAATGTCCGCCACTTCCTTAAAGACGTTCATTAGCTCCGGCAAATTATAAAAACGGGCAAACCGCGTTTTCGCGCGATAGCCCGTTCCTTCCGGTGCCAATTCGATGGCGGTAACTGTTTCGCCAAATGTCGAAGCCCACGAATCAAAGTGCTGCAAGCCTTGCCCGCGGAGCCGCTCGTATTGCAAGTAGCGCTGCATCGTGTACATCTCCGTGATGGAGTTGGAGATCGGCGTACCCGTGGCAAAAATAATGCCCCGTCCTTCGGTCAATTCATCCAAATAGCGGCACTTGGCAAACATGTCCGATGACTTTTGCGCTTCGGTTTGCGACAGCCCGGCGACGTTGCGCATTTTCGTATAAAGAAACAGATTTTTATACGAGTCTGCTTCGTCGACGAACAATCGATCGATGCCGAGTTCCTCAAAGGTGACCACATCATCCTTACGGCTCGCGTCGCTCAGCTTCTCCAGCTTGACCTGCAGCGTCTTCTTTGTCCGCTCAAGCTGCTTGATGGCGTACCGCTCGCCCTTGGCTTCCTTTAGCTCGCGGATGCCGCTGGTGATTTCGGATATTTGTTCGTAAAGCTGCTGCCGCTGGCGCTCCGCCGAGATCGGAATTTTTTCAAATTGCGAGTGGCCGATGATGATCGCGTCGTAATCGCCGGTGGCAATCCGTGCGCAGAACGTCTTCCGGTTCTTCGTTTCAAAATCCTTCTTAGTGGCGACCAATACATTCGCGGACGGATAGAGCATCAAAAATTCCGCCGCCCATTGCTCTGTCAGATGATTAGGAACAACCAGCATGCTTTTGTTGCACAGGCCCAAATGCTTGCTTTCCATTGCCGCGGCGGTCATTGCAAAGGTTTTGCCCGCGCCGACGCAATGGGCAAACAGGGAATTGCCGCCGTAGAGCGTGCGGGCAACCGCATTGACCTGATGCTGCCGCAACCCGATTTCCGGGTTCATCCCGGTGAAGCGAATATGACTTCCATCATATTCGCGCGGACGGATGGAATTGAACCGATCATTGTACAGTCGCGTGAGCCGCTCCCGGCGCTGCGGATCTTGCCATATCCAGTCTCGAAACGCTTCCTTCATGGCTTCCTGCTTTTGCTGTGCGATAGCCGTTTCCTGCTTGTTCAGCACCCGCTTTTCCACACCGTTCTCAACGGCCGTATCGAAAATTCTTACATCCCGCAAATTCAGCGTGTCTTCGAGAATTTTGTACGCATTGATGCGATTCGTACCGTAGGTGACATTTGCCTTAATATTGTTACTGCGATCATCGCTTTTGCCTTTGACGTTCCAGGCTGCTGTGTAACCGGAATACATCACGTTGATGGAGGTTTGGTACATATACGGCGTATCCACCAGTTCGAAAATGAATGCCCGAATGACTTCCGGCGGCAGCCAGGTTGCGCCCAGTCGTACATCAATCTCGGAAGCGTCCAAGTCCTTCGGCTGCACGGCTTCAAGCCCTCTAACATTTTCAGCGTACCGTTCGGCGTCATAGACCGCAAACTGTTTGGCAGCGCGCAGCTTTTCACGCACATTGCCCGATAAATACGCATCCGCTGTTTCGTATATTGGTTGTCCTTCTTCGTCCAGATTTTCAGGATTCGGGAAGATCACGCCGCGAAGCTCCTGCACAAGCCGTTCCTGCGCGAGTCCGGTCAACTCTGCCATATACGGCAGATCGACGCGAGCTTTCGTACCGATGGAAACCGCCAGCGCCTCCGAAGCCGTATCCACCTGTTTTATGTTGGCGCGTTGCCGAATGGTACGCTTCGTGAACATGTCCGCCTTGCGTAGCAATCGTCCTTCTTCGTCCACAATTTCTAGCGAACAGAGAAGAAAGTACGAGCTGTCATCCGAAAAGGCAAGGCTATTGGCGCGACTGTTAATCAGGCCGTATTGCGTTGTGAACCGTTCATATTGCGTATCCAGCTTGCGCTGTTGCTCCCTTATCGCTTCGTCGCTGTAATCCTCGGCTTGGTATTCGATCAGTTCGCGCACCGTGTCCCGAAGCTGAATCATGCCCTTGATACGGCCCGCCGCAGTTGCTGATGTTTCAACCGGTCGCATCCGGCTGTTTTCCCGAAAATAGATGCGTCCTTCGACCAGCGCAAAGCTGAAATTACGAATGGACGGGTCGGCAGGCAGGGAGACTTCCTCCTCCTCCGGCTGTTCCTCCCGTTCCAAGTCGACCCACTCCGCATGGATGTTCGCCAGCGCCTCACGCAGCAGCTCGTCCAAAGGAGCGTCCGGGTAGGGACGACAGGTCGTTTCCTGTTGATTGCCGTACATCCGATCATCGTAGGCCATCGTACCAAGAACCATTTCGGGGCGGGCCGCAAAGTAGCTATTCACCGGTACATCCTCTGCCGTAACGCTGAGCGAAAGCCATTCCTCGGTGTGCTCGCTGACGGCCACCATACGGTCCCGTTTTTGCAAAAACAAAATGTCGGCGGTCACTTCGGTTCCGGCATTCGCCAGGAACGCATTATTAGGCAGACGCACCGCGCCAAGCAGCGCGGCCCGTTCCGCGATGTATTTTCGGACGGTTGGGTTATGTTTGTCCATCGTTCCTTTGGAGGTAATAAAGGCGACAATTCCGCCTGGACGAACCTTATCCAGCGTCTTCGCAAAAAAGTAGTCGTGAATCAGAAACTTGTGCTTGTCGTATTTTTTGTCGGCCACGCCGTAGCTGCCGAACGGGACGTTACCGATCGCGAGGTCAAAAAAGCTGTCCGGCAAGCTGGTCTGCTCGTAGCCGCTGACAGCAATCGATACTTGCGGGTAAAGCTGCCGCGCGATGCGCCCGGTGATGCTGTCCAACTCCACGCCAAACAGCCGAGCGTCCTGAAATGACTCCGGCAATAGACCGAAAAAGTTGCCGATGCCGCAAGACGGCTCCAAAATATTACCGCTGCGAAAGCCCATCCTCTCCAGGCATTCGTACATCGCCTTGATGACGGTCGGAGATGTATAATGGGCATTCAGCGTGGAGGCGCGGGCGGATGCATACTCCTCCGGGTCCAGCAAATCTCGCAGCTCCGCATATTCGGTTTCCCATTGCGAATTCCCATCATCAAATGCTTGCGGAATCCCGCCCCAGCCCACATAACGGGCAAGCACGGCCTGCTCGTCCGCAGCCGCCTGACGGTTATCCTTCTCCAGTTGCCCCAGCAGCCGGATCGCTTCCACGTTCCATTTGTACTTGGTTTTTGCGCCGCCATGTCCCAGTTCGTTGTCCATGATCCGGTAGTTGCTAACCGGAGTCGATTCACGCCGGATCTCGATCTCGGGCGTGGCAGCGGAAGGAGCAACGGGAGATATCCTGTCCCCCTCATCATGTGCCGGTTGTGCCGGTTGTACCGCTTGCTCCGGTTCGTCCACCAGTTCCGTATCCCTTTCCGCGTGTTCCGAATCTGATTCCTGCTGGCCGGAAATCAGATGATCGTTCAGCGGGTCCTCGCGCAGCATGCGCTCGAAATCCCGACGATTCATTTCCTGCATGAATAACGGAAATTGAACGTCCTGCAGCACAACCTTTCGCGACTCCAGCTGCGCAATTTCGTACTCGTCCGCACCGATAAAGACTTTGCTGCCCTCCGTATACCCATAGCGCGCCCGAGCCCGGTTGGGCATTTGCTGTGATTCATCCGGCTGCAATTCCGATAGCGGCAGATTGTGTTCCGTCTTTTCCGCCGCGCGCTGCCTGCGCTGCTCCTCCTGCTGCTCGGCATAGGCAGGCAACCGTTCTTCTTCCTGGCGGTTCAGATAGCGGCCCGCTGCCAGCAGCTCGCCAATGCGCTTTTGCACCTTGATCCACGGCAGCACGACCCGAACATCCGGGTTCATAATGGAACCGCGTGTCATCGTAATTCCCTTACTATCGTGATTTTCATGAATATCGGTGCCGATCAGGGCAGGGAGGCGTCCGCCAGTGCCATATTCCCGTTTCAGAAAATCAGCGTTCTCCTGCGTCGATAACGACTGTTGAAAAAATAGCGCGATGCGAAGCTTTCCGCTCTCAAAACCACTTCCACCTTGCAGAACAGCGTCGATGGCCGCTTGAGGAAGTGAAAAAGCGGAGGCTTTTTCGTCCTCCGCTTGCTTCATCCATAATGTCTGCTGCTGAATAGAAGGCGCCGATGTATGAGCAGGATCAAACTCGTTAAGGATCATCATGCTGGCGAAATGCCCGGTAATCACCGACCAATCGTAAAAGCTCTGCGCCGTCCGATGCTCTGTCGATCCCGTCCAAAGATGCAATACGTTACGGTACGGCTCAAAACCGGCCTTTATGTCATCATCTAGTGTTAACTCCGTAATTCCCGGAGGGAACAGACTGCGTATATACAGCGTTCGTTCCCGATCTTCCTTATGCACGTCGAAAAAGGCTTCGATAGCCGCCTTGCTCTCGGAAAGCGGCGCGGCGCGAAGCATATCGTTGATGATCGCTTGGTCATGAAAAAACGGAAGACTTCTGTCCTCCGTTTCCCGGTCGTACCATTTTAGTGATAGATCAGTTCCGTGAGAATCAGTTCCTCGGCCTGTTGTTTCAGGCTGTTCATGTGACTCGTCCAGCCCATCGGGTCGGTCGCCTTGTCCGGGGCCGGATGCTGCCGGATCAGTTCCTGCATCGTCAGGTCGATCTGCTCCCGCGCTGTCCGATCGATGTCCGCCAGATGCCGGGTCAGTTGCTCCGACAGCATCAGGTGAGCGTAGGTTCCCTTCCGCTCCTCCTTGAGAAACGTCTTGCGCAACATCCCATATTTCCCGATGCTCATCGGTTCGGTCAGCGTCAGGTCGGGCAGCAGGTAATCCCCGCTCGGCGTGTAGGTCAGTTCCATGCTCCATCATCCTTTCGCGTGTTTTAGCTTCATTGTGCAGCAAGGATTCTGGCCTTGCAACGGTACGGCTCGCCTGACGCTCTTTTTTTCGCTGCTCGTCGCGGTGCATCGCCCGAACGGTGGATTCAATCTCGCGCAGCATCGTTTCAGCCACGTCGCTGATCGCCGCGCCCAAATGTGACAGTGCAGGGAGTGTATTGAAATAACCGACGCCGGAAAGATCGTCAACACTGATGTAATGGGAGGGTTCCAATCCGCAGCGTGTCAGCGCCATAAAGGCGACCGCGTATTGAGCGGCTTCTCTGAACAACAGTTCCACATGCGGCTCATCCAGTTCTTCCAGTAAGCTGTTGTCGCGCTCAGCTACCAGCATCCGCACGTAATCGGCGCTGTGATCCTCCACCGCGTTTCGGGCAGCGGTCAACAACACTTCAACCAGTTCCATCCCCGGCCCCGGTTCACTGCCAAACGCATTTTCCAGCGTTTCGATGACGGCCTCCGTATCCGGCTCCTCCATGCGCCATAGGGGAACGGGCTGTCGGCTTCGGCTCTGCGTGTCCGACACATCGAAGACATGACGCAGCCCCAACTGACTGCCCCGATCCTCGATCAGCGCGATGCCTTTTGCGCCGCGCCTTACCCATCGGTTCAACCGCTTGTTCCATATTTCAATTGAAGCACAGGCTGTAGCATCGGGACGCTGCGCGTAGATCAAAAGTTGATCCTGAAACGGATACTTATAGTTCCACGCTGCCGACCGTAAAAAATCGGCCCAGCGCTCGGGATGATCCGAAACCGCGTGGGCCGTACTCGCGGCAAGCTCGGCGATTCGCTGTAACTTTGCTGTCACCGGTCGCACCTCCTCATACGAAGGTAATTTGGTTCGTCAGACGAATGCCTTCCTCGGAATATCTTGGCGTGAGCCGAATAAGTCCATTTTGCTGAAGCCGATGCAGGTTGCGACGCACAGCAGAAGTGGAAAGACCCACCTCTGACGCAAGTCGCGTGGACGAAAGCAGTACCGCGCCGTTTCGCCCGCCTGCACGATCCAATAAATAGCTGTACAGCAGCTTCGCTGCAGGGGGAATAGATGCTCCGGTCAGCAACCGGTAACGGGCAAGATCATTCATAGAAGTGCATCCTTCCTATCGTTCCAGTTCAGACTTCTGCTTTAGTGGTGCCGATGAAGGGGAATGGAGGGGCGACGACAATTCATTCATGCGCTCCGGCCGAGTGAAGCAATATAAATAAAAGTTATAGTCGCCGGCACGCGGAAAGCATCGCAGATAGTAACGATGTTTTGCCGTCTGTAAACAAAAGCCATAGACATCGCTGTGCCGCGCGCTTGGTAGACGGGCCTCTGGATGTTTTATACAAAAATCGTGCATGCCACTGCGGTTTTGAAGCAGCCCCTGTTCCGTCAACGCTTGAATGACCGCTCCAAGCTCCTCCCGAAAATCAGGAGTTTTCAACGAAGAGATGTGTTCGAACCAAGTCGCCCAGAATGCCTCCCCATCTTTGCCAAAATCACCGCGCACATGCCCAATACAACCGCGCTCCGTATCCTTCTCGATGGAGGCGGAATAAAAATAAGCCTCATCCTCAGATGTGGCAATCTTCAGCTTCTCAATCATGCTCTTTTCCTCCCAAACGGTATGCTGTTTTTAATGGGTGCCGCCCGTACCAAAATCGTCGTAGCTGGACAAGTCGGCGTGATAAAACACAACGTCCCCGTCTAGCAAAGAGAACATCCCCCCGTAAGGATCGACAAAACTGCGCTGAAAACCTTCCATCTGCCACTGGTTGTCCAACGGCGCATTTTTATACTGCAAATGCGGGTGAGCGATGTCCTTATTGCGAATGGTTTCAATGTTAAAATTGACTACAATATAGCCGTCTCGCAGGAAGATCGGCGCATTGTCGTCCAACCGGTGGGTACGTCCGTACTCGGCCAGATTCATGCCTGCTGGCACTGCATAGGGAGCAGCGGGAAGGCTATACTCGCCAAACCAGCGTTGCACCGAGGCATTAGCTCGTGCAGTATCAATGCCGGACGGCACCTGCATACTGCCTATAAACGTCCGAAGCTGCGAAGGAAGTAACATTCCGTCGTAGCCGCCGACGTAAATCCGCTTTTGCGCCGCTTCCTTCAAATACTGCTGTACATACGATGTCTGACTGCCAGAAGAACCATTCACCCTCCAAAGTGAACTGGCAGTATTGGTTAGCTCCTGCTGCGACACATTGCGCAGACGGGTATCCAGCGTCACCAGCCGCTGCTCGGTGTCTCCCGTGGAGCCGATCCGAATAAACCGCTTGGTTCCCGAATGATAGTACAAGTCCACCTGTTGTCGGTTTTTGCCCTGCTTGTCAACGAAGTAAAAGGTAGGCGTGATTTTAATCCCGTCGCCCGCACTGAACATGTTGCCGAGCGTTTTGACCTCAAATTTGAAGTGATAGCCCGTTTTGACAGCGACGTTCTTCTTGCCACTCTCCGGGTGACTGCCCGGCCGGATCGGCAGCACGTAAGGGGCCGTATTGCCGCGCGCCGCACCGTCGATCCCTTTTGCGCCAATCCAAAAGCTATTTCCGGTCGGCGTCGCGCTGCCCGTCGCCGTTCTGAATACCGTTTCCCACTGGTAGTCGGCAATATCGGTAATACGGAAGTCGAACAGACGGCCTATTACCTCGACTGCCACAACCTGCGTCGCCACATGATGGGTTAAATCCAGATTGGCATTAGGTTGTGATGTGAATGAAGCCGGACTGTTTTCGGCAAACGTGCGGAACAGCACATCGTAGTTCCCCTCATCCACCCAAGCGGGCATGTAAAAAGTAGTCGTTAGCTGGCCGACAGGAACCGAAGTCCAGGTGTCCTTCGGAATCAAGGTTGCGTGATCGGCCTTGTATACATCGAACGGGAACCTCACCTGCTTGTCGCGCACATATTTGGCATAGTCTCGGTTGCCGTAGCCCTTGATGTCCTTGTGTGCGCCGCTGGTTGGAATGGTAATAGTGAACGGCCTATCCAAAATAAGCGCGGCTCGTCCGGCTGTCGGCGTAGTCTTCTGGTTATGCGCCTGATCGTCGGATACGGATGCCCGATTGACAACAGGCGTATGCACCGTCACCGGGTTGATGCCATTGATCGGATAGCTCTTGTTGTCACCGCCGCCAATGCCTTTAATTAGCGTATAATAGATCATGCCTGTACTGGGTTGACTGGCTTTATTCGTTTTTCCAGCGTCGATGACATATCCCGAGCCGTACAGCACATTCTGACCGATCACGGTAGGAGCCGGAATCGTTCCGGGTGCTGGAGCCGTTTCCTCGACTGTCCGATTATCCATCACCGTACTGCCGTTAAACACGAGCGAATCGTTTTTCACTTTGATTTTGCCGATGGCGTTTTCCGCATTGGACTTCCAATCCTCGTTCGGAATGGAAGGACGGCTGGAACCGCCGGACACGGTCTGACCGGAGAGCGTCACGTTCGAATAAACCGGGTCGGTCACATGTGCGCTAAGCGTTGCATCGTGTGCGGCGGATACCGCTGGAGGAGAATAGCCGCTCGGCTGGAGCGTTACCGTTCCAGAGGGCAACGCGTAATTGGCGACCGTCGCCTTTTGCAGACCGTACACTTCGAGATTTTGAATCGTCCAGAAGTTGTACTTGCGTTCAATTGTATAATCCTTCGTGACCGTCTGCGTCGCAGAACGCGGAACATAGATCGTAGTCGAATTGCCTTTGTCATCCAGTGGGCTAGGTTGTGGTTCCGTCCACGTAAGGGTATATGTTTTGCTTACCTGAATGGGGTATTGCTTCGTGCCCTTCGTTTCCATGAATATGTTGCGGTACAAGTACGATTTGGCTAATACATTCGCATACAGGCTCTCCGAAGTCGGAATGCCTTGCAGCACATCGAATTTTTCCGCGCCGCGCGTATCTGCTTTGATGACGGCGGAAGCGCCTGCGTCCATCGCTTCGGCTTGCTGGCTCGTGCCGGGTTGCGA
>NZ_KK082188.1:0-4121 GCF_000598065.1 Paenibacillus darwinianus
CTTGCCGGGACGGCCCGTTCGAATCTCGCGGAACCGGATGCCGGTGACCGCCGCCGCCATCGACTGCTGCAAGCCGGACAGCAGCCGGATATTATCAGCGATCGAACGGGCCGCAGCCGGCGACACGACCGAGACATCCGCAATCGTATCCAGCACTCTGGCGAGCGCGCGCTGGCTCTGGGCCACGGAAGCGATTAGATCCAGCCTCACCAGCCGTTCGTCATCCCCGCGGAACACAGCTACCGTTCCCGAAGGTCAAAGCCGCCGCCGAACGGGCCGCCTCCCTCTTCGCCGCCTTCGGTCTGCCCGAGCGCGGCTTTAAGCACTTTCGTCATCCCCTGTCCCAGCTTCGTCAAGCCTTCAAGCGTTTCGATCACGTGGCCGTGGACCTGAGTCGTCTCCTTCAGCTCGCCGAGATGATCGGCGAATGCGTCAGGGCTGACGTGGTTGACGAACCAGCTGCGCGCTTTTTCCGCCTCAATCGCCTTGGCCTCCAGAATCATCGCCACGTTCCGCTGCATTTTGGCCGAAGCGTCCAGCATCCGCAAATAAGCCCCATCCCGGTTCATGACACGTTCTCCTCTCGAATCATTCTTCCTCCGGGTCGTCCATTTCCTTCAACACGACCGTCAGCTGGTCCGCCAACGCTTCCTGCAGCTCGGCAAGCCCGTGCAAATAAGAAACGACGTTCTTGCTCACGGTATACGCGCCTTCCAGCAAACCGTCAAAACCTCCGAATTGAGGGTTCCGGTCGGGCAGCGCATGCACGACCTGAGCCATCTTGACCGCAATGTGGCGCTCCGCATCCAGCATCCGGGCAAGCTGCTGGTGCGATACGGACAAATGACCGATCAACTCATCCAACACCTGCTGCACAATTGTCGTCCCTCCTATCTTTTACCAGCATATGCACAGTCCGCCTGCCTGCCACAACCGTTTTACAGCCGTTGTCCGCAGCGGGCCGGCGCAATCACCGGCAAACCTTCCGGAAAGCCTGCGAGCTGCTCATGAGACGCCGGCACAACCGGCTTCGCGGTCAGTTTCCATGCGGACGCGGCTTCCATGGTTGCGACAAAGCGTCTGACACCGGACTCCAGATAGTAGAGCGCGCCCTCCGGCAACGCCGCCAACACGCCTCCTTGCATGTCAACGGCTGCCCGGTCCGCATGCCAGGCCGCCTCCGCCTCTTCCGCCGCAATCACAGGCCCGATCGGCCAGCGCCCGATGTCGATCTGCGTGAGCTGGACGACCGGCAAGCCGCCACTGTCGCCGTGGATCGGACGCCGTTCTCCGCCGTCGAGCCAAAATACGGTATCGCCAATTCCTTTTACCGCAATGAACCGGGGGTAAAAGTCCTTCTGAGCGTACAAATGCGGGAGGCCGTTCGCCCTGGCCCGATGCACCATCCCGTGCGGGTCCCCCCATTTGTCCATGTAATACTGCCCGTTTCGTTCGTTTATTTGCCGGTAGCTTTTGCCGAACGCTTTGATGGTCACGCTGCCGAAATGGTGGATGAACGCATCGCCCGCGATCATGAGCGAATAGCCCTGCATCCGGACCCGGACGCAGTAATCGTCGTCCTCAAAATTCCCGTTCTGAAAGCCCTCGTCCCAATACCCGGTCCGTTCCCACAGTTCCCTGCGGAAAAGGAGACAAAAGCCGGTAAGCCGGTTCGTCTCCCGCCATTTGGCCGGATCGGGCAAGTTATGGCGGCGGGCGAAGGCGTACATCTCGCGCGTGGACGAATAGTTGGTTTTCATCAATTGCTCGCCGCTGATGTAATTCGTCACCGGCCCCACCATGCCGATCCGTTCATCGCTGTACAGGCAGCGCATCATATTTTCGAGCCAATGCTCGGTGACAAGCACGTCGTTATTGAGCAGCACGATGGTCCGTCCTTTCGCCATCATCAGGCCGTGGTTGACTGCTGCGGCGAAGCCGAGATTCGTCTCCAGGAGCCGGTATCGGACACGCCCGCGCAGGCTTTTCAAATAAGCGGCCGTTGCATCGGTCGAGCCGTTGTCCACGACGATGATTTCGTAAGGCAGGTCCGTGTTGTCGATGATACTGTCTATGCAGTTCTTTAAATATTCGACATGATTGCAGGTCGGAATGACGATGCTCGTGCCTTCGTATACCGTCCCGTAAGCGGCCATTCCCGTCTGCAGTCCGTCCCGGTAACCGGCGGCGTGGCCGTCAGCGAATCGGCCGCGGATTTCCGGCCTTCGATTTCGCGGAGGGGTTCGCCGTTTGGTTCGACGGGCGCCCCCGGCAAGCTTGCGCATGTCCCCTCATCCCCTTTCGTACGTGTGTCCCTAAGGCGGTTTCGCGATAAGTCGGCGTGCGCCTTAGAGCGTTTCCTTGCCGCTTGCGATCCGGTCGGCCATATGGCCGAAATCGTGCGCCACCTTTCAGCCGTTCCGTCCGTCGAGCCGTTATCGACGACCATCAGCTCAAAGGGCGTTCGTTTGGCATCCGTTTGCCTGCCTGTCGAACGCAAACTCATAACGTAATTCCTCCTCTCGCGGCGCTCCGCCGTCTTTCGGCATCGATCAGTCCAAGCCTTGCTCCGCCCCGACTCATCGCTTCCCTAAGCGCTTCGATATGCTCATCGATGGAACGCCGGCCGGGTAAGTGGACTCCGGACCGTTCGCTGCCGCCGCCTACACGACCTCTGCCTGCCGTGCGCCCGCAAGCCCGTACGCGCAAACCCCGGGTGATCGCAGCGGCGTGCGCCTTGGCCGGCTCGGCAAGAGCATCCGCCCCTAAAGCGCGCAAAGCCCGGCGAGACAAGGCGTAAGGCAGATCCGACATCGAACTGGCGCCCAGATCCGGCCTACTCAAGCCGCTGTTCAGAAATGCGCGCAAACGCATCGTATCATCCCACGCACTGAACGGTACGAGACCTGTTCCTGAATATTCCAAGGCCAGATCCACTCCGCTCCGTACCGCTTTCAGCAACGGTCTGAGCCGCTGGGCGTCGGCCGGAACGGTTCCGTCGACAAACAGAATCGCATCGCCCTCGGCCAGTCTGGCGCCTGCGCAGCGTTCACCCCTATGGCCAAGCGGCTCCGGCGTATGGATAACGGTCGTTTTCGGAAAAGAACGAATGAGCTCGAGGCCGACTTTTCCCTCCCCATGCAGCAGAACGATGATTTGGCGCGGTCGAAGCCGACCCAGCCCAGGCAGCGCTTTGAGCGGCGCTTCCCTCCCGTTCCCGCCGGTAACGACGACCGAAATCCGCAGGCCTCGCCTTCCAAAAACGGTTCCGGCGCTGCCGCGAACCGGCCTGCGTCCGGGGATGCCCCTTTTGCCGCGCCCGGCAGACCTCCACCGGCTGCGCGGCGCAAGTTGTCCGCACGGTTTTCCGGTTCGTTTCATGACATCACCTCATGATTGACGTTTGCACGGAAGAACCGTCGTTTCCGCCGTTTTCCGATACCGACATCCACCAATGCAAAGCCTCCAGATGGTCGCCGACGATCAACCGCTCAAGCGGCTGTCTCCGCTCCCGCGTCCGGCGCAGCGGATTGCGCTTTCCCACATTCACATAGTGCGGCAAACGAATGTCGAGACCCGCTTTGACCGCTTTGGCCAGGGCAAGGGGCGGCACGGACAAGGCGTCGGGGCCAATGGCCTGCAGCGCCCTGCGTCCGAGCGCGTGAGGCACGGCAGTCGGCGATGCTCCGCCCAGGTCGCTTCGGCCAAGCAGCGTATTCAGCGCATGCTTGGCGAGCACCACGCCATGCACACGCCGCATCCGGGCCGGACCGTGATAATTGTTTAAAGCTACATCCGCACCGGCCTCTATCGCCCGGATAAACGGCCGCAAATCTTCGGCATTGATCACCATATCGCCATCGATGAAAAGCAGTATGCCGCCGTTCGCCGCCTGCGCGCCTACACTTCTGCCGACGTCGTGTCCGAGCGGATCGCGAAACGAGATGACCCGGGCGCCGGCCGCCTCGGCAATCGCATCGGAGCCGTCCCTTGTTCCGTTCGCCACAACGATCACCTCGGTATCCTCATGCACGCGCCTGGCTTCGCGGATTACAGCCCCAATCGTCCGGCGCTCGTTCATGACAGGGATAATGACGGAAACGGCTCGTTCCCTCCCGCCG
>NZ_KK082188.1:4221-12373 GCF_000598065.1 Paenibacillus darwinianus
CCGCCGACGGAAGCATTCTCCGGCGGAACATCCGCATCCGAGCCGGTTTCGGCTACAGCGTCCCGGCCGGCGTTTACCGGCGGCAAGTACCTTCTTCGATAGTGAATCGACGGGGGCGATATCGCACTCCTTCTTCGGTTCGCTGGCGATGCCGCCCTCCTTCTGAGGCTGACGCGATTCGGCTTTACCGTTTTCCGGCCAGCCCGCCGTTGCCTTCGATTTCGTATCGGCAAACCCCCACCTCCTCGCAGTCATCTGACGGGCAAACGCGGCGAACCGTCCGAGCGAGTGAGGGGGATGTTGTCCGGATACTACGCCAAACGGTCTTTTCCATCTCATTGTATGTACCAGAGACGATGGCGCAACGGCACTTGTACGGCTGACCAAAGTGCGGTTGGAACCCTCGGCCTTATGGCGCGCATACCGAAACAGCCCCCTCGCGACGTTGTCGCGCAGGGGGGCTGCGGTTTAATCACGGCTTATCCGTGGCTGCCGATTGCGATCCAATTCAGCGTGCCGCTCGGCGCAGGACCGATACGCTGACGGCTGATCGTAACGAGGGCAAAATCCGGATACTTCGTTTTGATGGTTGCGAAGCAGGATGGCTGGTCCGACGTCACCGTAAGGACGTAATGATTGTCGCCGTATGGTTCGTCGAACGGGATCGCCACATCTGACTGCTCTTCCAAACCGGTGAACGCAAACGGTACAAGTCCGAACTGCTGCAGCACGACGCCCGAGCTCTCCCCCGAAACAACAGGGTTGAAAGCGAGTTTCGAAAGCGGCAGGCTGTAGTCCCGCAGATGTCTGTCGCCGATAGAATCCGGCTGGATGTGAGACGCCCCCACTGAGCCGGAGGCCAATGTGCGTCCGCTCACCGCTCCTTCAGCCAGCTTCTCCGCTGTAACGGCCCCGTCTGCCAAATGATCAGCTTGTATTCCGCCTGGACGGATCGGAGTAGCCGTCAACAAGTCCGCGGCCAGCTTCGACCTTGTCACAGAACCGTCCGTCAGGTGCACCGTGCCGATCGCGCCGCTGGCCAGGTGCGATGCGCCCACCGCCCCACTCGCAATATGGGAGGCGCTGACCGCCCCTTTCGCCAAATGCTCCGGCATCACGCAGCCGCCTGCCAGTTGAACGCCGCCGATCGCGCCGGCCACAAGATGTTTCCTGACGATGGAGCCCTCTGCGAGATGTTCCGCGCCAACCGCGCCGTGTGACAGATGTTCCCCGCCGATCACGCCGGTGGCTAGATGTGAGCCGGATACCGAGCCCTGAGCGAGATGCGCCGCTTCTATTGCGCCTTCCGCAATGTGCAGGCTGCCGACTGTGCCGCGAGCCAAGTGATGGCCGCTGATAGCGCCAGCGGAAACATGCTCGGTTCCGATGGCGCCTTCCGCTACATGCGCGCCTCCTACCGCACCGATGGCAAGCTGCAATCCGCCTACCGCGGCGGGCGCGAGATGCGCAGTGCCGATGGCCCCTTCGGCAATATGACCGGACCCGACGGCTTCGTTCGCCAGTTGCTGCGCACCGACAGCGCCGTGCGCCAACTGCTGCGCGCCGACGGCTCCATTACTGAGATGAACGGAAACGATTGCTCCCTCAGCGATATGGGCGTTGCCGACCGTGCCGGCCGCCAGTTGTAAAGCGCCTACCGAGCCTGCCGCAAGATGCGTCGAACCTATCGCGTGGTTGGCAATATGCGAAGCGCTGACTGAGCCGTTTGCCAGCTGCAAATCGCCCACCGCTGCGATTGCAAGATGAACCGAATCGATGGCGCCTTCGGCGATATGTCTGCCACCGACCGACCCGACCGCTAACTGCCGCTCTCCGACGGAACCATCCGCCAGCTGCGATGCGCCGATTGCGCCCGCCGCCACATGCTTGCCCCCGATTGCGCTTTCCGCCACTTGCGCCGCGCCGACCGCGCCTTCCGCCAACTGCAGCGCGCCGACCGCCCCGAACGCAAGATGCGGCGCGCCGATCGTATGCGCTGCAATATGCCTGCCTTCGATTGCCTCGTCCGCCAGGTGGATTCCGCTGACGGAACCGACCGCCAGCTCTCTTTCCCCCACCGAACCTTCGTCCAGCTGTAATGCGCCGATTGCGCCTTCCGCCACATGCCTGCCTTCGATTGCGCCTTCTGACAAATGCGTCGTTCCGACCGAGCCTTCCGCCAGTTGTCGCGCCCCGACCGCGCCGACCGCAAGCTGCGGAGTGCCCACCGTTTGCGCCGCGATATGTCTGCCTTCGACTGTCCCCTCCGCCAGGTGGGCGCGACCGATCGAACCGGCTGCAAGATGATCGCCTGTTACGGCGCCCTCATGGATCAGCTCGCGCGTAATGGAATGAGGCGCAAGATGATTTGCGGTGACGGAGCGGTCCGCGATTTTGGAGCTGATAACCGATCCGTCGGCCAAATGGCGATCGGTAACGCTCTCTTCCGCAAGCTGGGCCGAACCGACGCTTTTTCCGGCCAACCGGTCGGCGCCCACCGAGCCCGCCGCCAGCTTCGCACCGGGTATCGAGCCGTCCGGCAAACGTCCCGGCGTCAGCGGTCCGTCGGCCAAATGCGCCGTCGTAATGGAACCTTTCCGAATATGGTAGCCTTGGATCGCTTCCGGCCGGATATGTTTGCCGCCGATAATTTCCAGCTGCAGATGCTCGCTGCCGACCGATGAAGCGGCAAGCTTCGGCGAGGTGACGGCCGCATCCTGCAGCGGTTCCGTACCGACCGACGAAGCCGACAGATGAGCGCTGCCCACCGCCCCTTCCGCCAGTTGAATCCCGCCGACCGAGCCTGCGGCCAGATGCTTCGTCTCGACAGCTTCGACCGCAAGGTGACGCGACTCCACGACGGACGGCCGGAGCTGTGCGCCGCCGACCGAACCGGCCTGAAGCTGCTCATGTCCTACCGCCGAGGGGGCAATTTTGCCTTCGGTTACAGATTCTTCTCCGAGATGCAGCTCATGCACGGATCCGATTGCAATATGGATGCCGAGGACCGATTGTTCGGACAGATGCCGGCTTTGCACCGCCTCATCGGTCAGATTTTGCGAACCGACCGCGCCCTTCGCCAACAAATGCTGGCCGATCGAGGCCGGCTTGATCTGCTCCGAACCGACCGAGCCCGCCGCAAGCCGGCTCCCGGTCACCGCTCCTTCGCGCAACTGCTCCGTACCCACCGAGGATGGAGCGAGATGAGAAGCTGTAATAGCGCCGGACGCAAGCTGCTCGGAGCCGACCGACGACGGGGCGAGCTTTTCCACTGTCACGCTGGCCGCCGCCAATTTGGCCGAAGTGACTGCCCAATCGGTCAGCTTGTCGGTGGACACGCTCTCCGGCGAGAGCTTAAGCGAATTGACCGCATAATCGGCCAGATGGTAAGCGAACACGGCGCCGGCTGCCAAATGCCGCTCATTCACCGCGCCGCGCGCCAGCTTCGACACGACGACCGCCCCGTCCTGCAGCGCATCGGTCCCCACAGAGCCGTTGCTCAGGTGTTCCTCCTCGACGGCATCGGATTGCAAATGGCGCGCTGCTATTGCGCCGTCGGCGATCGAGTCAGCCATGATCGAGCCCGGTGTTAAATGGTACGGACGCAACGCGCCCGGCGCTAGTTTCTCGAAGGTGACCGATGCGTCGCCCAAATGCCGGGTCCGCACCTCGCCGTCGCCGATCGATTCCGCCCGGACACTGCGTTCTGCAAGCTTGACATCGGAAATCGAGCCGTCGGCGATTTGCGTCATGCCGACGGAGCCGGCGCCGATATGCTCCTCCAATACCGATAGCGGCGCGAGCTTGTCGCTTCCGACCGATGCCGCCTCCAGATGACGGCTCGCGACAGATGAAGGCCTTAAATGCTTGCCGTCGATGGAGTCCGACACTAAATGGCGGCCCGCTACGCAATCGTCAGCAAGCTTCTCGCCCGTCACGCTCGACCGTCCGAGATGCCGCGTCTGCACGGAATCGTCGGCAAGCTTGTGCGTATTGATGCTCTGGTCCGCAATTTTGGAGCTGGTGACAGCATGCTCGACGAGCTTTACCGTCGATACCGATTGATCCGCCAGCTTGGCGGAAGTGATCAGCAAATCCGGCAAATGAGACACGCCGATCTCACCGGGAGCGATGTGGCTTCCTAGAACCGACTCGGTCGCGAGATGTTCCGCTTTTACGGCCCCGACCGCCAAATGTTCCTCGCCCACGCTTCCCTGCTGAAGCGCCCGGCTTGCGACGGAGCCCTCCGCGAGATGCAAGGCGGAGACGGCGTCCGGAGCCAGATGCTTTCCCTCCAGCGCACCCAAGGCGACATGCTGTGACAGCAGGACGCCTTCCTTCAAATGCACGGAGTCGATTGCCCCCGCGCGTATTTTCTCGCCCGTCACCGCTTGCTCCCGAAGCTTGGATGTGCTTACGGCTCCTTCGGCCAGCTTGGAGGTGTCCACCGCTTCATTGCCGAGATGATCGCTTCGGACCGACCCGCTCGCTAATTTATCGCCGGTCACCGCCCGGTCCTGGAGGAGCTCCGTCGTAATGATTGCGTTCTGCAGATGCTTCGCGCCGATCGAGCCCTCCGCGATTTTATCGGGGCCGATCGTGCGGTCGGCAAGCTTTTCCGTCGTCACGCTGCCGTCGCGCAGCTTCTCTCCGCTGATGGACCGGTCGAGCAGCTTGCTTCCCGACACCGAACGAGGCGCCAGATGGTCGCCGGTGATCGTTTCCGATCCGATTTTGGAGCCGGTAACCGCCCCGTCGGCGATTTTAATGCTTTCTACCGCGAAATCTCCGATCGTATGCGTGACGATGCTGCCGGTCTTCAGCCTGGAGCTGTCGATTGAGCTGCGTGCGATTTTCTCGTTCGTAACCGCCTCGTCCGCCAAATCGTCGGTGTATACGATTGGAGCCGGCTTGAACGGCAGCCTTTTTTCCTCCAGCTTCTCCAGCTTCTCGGCCAGCGCTTCCTCCGCCAGCTGCTGAATCATGTCAGCCTCTTGAAGCTTCCGTTCCTCGCTCTCCTCGATTGCTTTGGCAACCGCGTCAGACGGAGCGGCGGCGGTTTGCGGCACAGCCTCAGTCGTTGGCGCTGATGCCGATGCGGGTGCAGGTACGGGTGCCGCCGCCGCGGCATGCAGCGCCATTTTCACGCGGTTCGGCGTTCCGGCCGGTTTCGCCTTTGACTCGTCCAGCCATTGCAGCTCCGAAGTGTTCGGATTATCGACATAGAAGAGCGGTTTTCGCCCTCTG
Source organism: Paenibacillus darwinianus (assembly GCF_000598065.1). Taxonomy (GTDB): domain Bacteria; phylum Bacillota; class Bacilli; order Paenibacillales; family Paenibacillaceae; genus Paenibacillus_I; species Paenibacillus_I darwinianus. The sequence continues at coordinate 9,469 of NZ_KK082188.1, forward strand.
ACGTTTCTCCCTTTTCTGCTTTTCGCCATAGCCCTCTCCTTCTCGAACCCAAGTTATGTGTATCATATGCGCTCACCTATAGGCGGGTCACCTTTGAGAGAAGAAGAAGTGAGGGGGTCGGCCGAAAATGCGTCGTTCAACCGTTATGAGGCTCATTGTCGATGGACCGCGGACAGAAGAGAGGGAAAATATCCCGCCGGCAGATGGATTTGCGGGTTACGGTTACGAAATCGGCTGTTGTTTGCCGCGTTTTGCGGATTCGTTCGCAGAATCCGCATCGCCCCATTGCTGCCATCGCCCGCCTTGTTGCCGCCCTGTCCAATTGACGCCAAAACGGACGAAGCGCCCGCCAACGCGGCGAGCGCTTCGTCCGTTTTTCTATTCCGCGCGCCGATGCGCGGCATGCCAGAGCGAGCCGATTCCCCCGCCTGTTGGTACAGCATATGCAATCGCTTTGGATACAAAATCTTTGGCGCCGCGCACCGCTTCCTCCATCGCCAGCCCGCGCGCCCGGTAAGCCGTTATGGCCGCGGACAACGTACAGCCGGTCCCATGCGTATGACGGGTCGGAATGAACGGCGAGCGGAGCACGCGCAGCAAATCGCTCCCGCCCGCCAGCACGTCCGCGCACTCGGTGCGGGTCTCCGCTTCCGTTTCCCCGAGGTGCCCGCCCTTCACAAGCACATACTCCGGTCCCAAAAGCCGGATTTGACGGGCCGCATCGGCCATATCGGTCTCATCGCGAATCGCGTCTTCCGGTAAGCCCAGCAAAGCGCAGGCCTCGGGCACGTTGGGCGTGACGATCTCGGCCATCGGAAGCAGCCGGCGGACCATGGCCGCCACAGCCTCGGCGCGCAGCAGCGAAGCGCCGCCTTTGGCGATCATGACCGGATCGACGGTCAAACGCCGCACCGCATAGCGCTCAAGCACGTCGCACACCGCCTCAATGACCTCGGACGAGAACAGCATGCCCGTCTTCACCGCATCGGCGCCGATATCCGACAGCACCGCTTCCGCCTGGTCCGCTACGGCCGCTGGCTCCAGCGGGTGAACGCCATGCACGCCGAGGCTGTTCTGAACGGTAACCGCCGTCAGCGCGCTCATGCCGAACACGCCGAGCTCCTGCATGGTTTTCAGATCCGCCTGAATGCCCGCGCCGCCGCCGGAGTCCGAACCGGCCACCGTCAGCGCGCGCGCAAATCCCGTTTGCCCGGTCATACGGACAAGCTTCCTTCCACCGCCAAGGAGAACCGCTCCGGCGCGAACGCGGCGAGCAAGCCCCAGTCCGCTTTGCCGTCCAGCAGGTCAGTGACGGAAGCGCCTGTCACCGGGCTCAGCAAAATCCCGTTGCGATAATGCCCGGCGGCAATGACGACCTGAGGCGCCCCCTCCAGCTGTCCGAGCATCGGCCATCCGTCCCTTATGGCGGGCCGGAGCCCCGCCCAACGGTGGACGACCGGCTTATCCGCCAGAAACGGAAAAGCTTTCGGTCCCGAGCGCACCAGCCGGCCGATCCCTCTCTCGGTAACCGTGGTGTCGAAGCCCGCGACATCCTCCGATGCGCCGCATACCAGCGTGCCGTTGCCCTTCGAGGTCCAATACGCCTGAGGCGAGAATACCATATGCCGCACGACGCCGACGGGCACCTCATAGGCGCAAATTTGGCCGCGGATCGGGTGAACCGGAAAATGCAGCCCGAACCATCGCCCAAGCGCTCCGGTCCAGGCGCCGGTACACACGACAAGCCGGTCGCCGGATATATCCCCTCTGGCAGTCGTTGAAACGGTGACGCCCGGTGCCGATGAAAGCCGAACATCCGTCACGGCCCCGGAATGGTCCATAATCGCGACGCCCCTGCTCCGGCAGGCGTCCTCGAGCGCAGCTACCAGGTCCGGCGCGTAAACATGGCTTTCCTGCGGACAGTAAAGCGCCGCTTCCACGTTCTGAGACAGATGCGGCTCCAGCTCCCGCAGCCGGGAGCCCTCTACGATTTCCGCTTGCGCGCCGAGCCGGTTCTGCCACAGCAGGCGCGTCCGAAGCGGAGACAAATCGGCCTCATGGTATACGATATTCAGACTGCCCGAAGGAATCCACTCAATCCGGCGTCCCGACGCTTCCTCGATCTCCGCAAGCCATTGCGGATAGAGGCGCAAGCTGTCCAGGCACAGTCGGAAAAAAGCATCGGGCTGCTCCGTATTTTCCGAATACGGGGCAAGCATGCCCGCTGCCGCTCCCGAGGCCTGGCCGCCCGGCTTCCCCGTCTCGACGACCGTCACCTTGTAGCCACGCCCCGCCGCTTCAAACGCGCAAGCAAGACCGACAATCCCTCCCCCAAGCACAATAACCGTATCCGCCATCTCGTCAACCGCCCTTCACGCCGTCACCGATGCCGATGCCGCGCTCGTTGCCGGCACCGGCACCGGGATGCGCAAGCCGCATCTCGCCGCCCAATCCGGCCGGCAATGCGTCCGGCACGCCTTCCGCCGCGCTGCTCGCCGACGCATATGGCCGCTTCGGAATGCGGCCGGCCGCGCGGGACAGCCGGCCCGCTTCGAAGGCGAGTGTCATCGCGCGGGCCATGGCGATCGGATCGCGCGCTTTGGCGACCGGCGTATTGACGAGAATGCCTGACGCGCCCAGCTCCCCTGCCTGCGCGGCGTCCGCCGCCGAACCGAGGCCCGCATCGACGATGACCGGCACGCGCGCCGATTCGACGATCAAGCCCAGATTATAGGCATTCAGAATGCCAAGCCCCGTGCCGATCGGCGAACCGCCCGGCATGACGGCCGCCGCGCCCGCATCCTCCAGATGCCTGCATAGAATCGGATCGTCGGACGTGTAGGGCAGCACCGTAAAACCTTCGTTTGCCAGCAATTCCGTCGCCCGCAGCGTTTCGATCGGATCG
>NZ_KK082189.1 GCF_000598065.1 Paenibacillus darwinianus
GCTAATGCGCCGCAGGTCCATCCGTAAGCGGCAGATTGCTCCGCCTTTCCCAATTCCCCCATGCGAGGGTATTGCGTATCCGCTATTAGCATCCGTTTCCGAATGTTATCCCGGTCTTACGGGCAGGTTACCTACGTGTTACTCACCCGTCCGCCGCTAACTCAGTCAGGAGCAAGCTCCCGACTAAATCCGCTCGACTTGCATGTATTAGGCACGCCGCCAGCGTTCGTCCTGAGCCAGGATCAAACTCTCCATTAAAGTGAGTCGATATCGCTCATTACTTGTATAGCTTTTCCATCCTCCCTCGCAGGACAATGGGGCAGTTTCGCTCGTTGTTCAGTTTTCAAAGAACAATTTCTCTTACCGGCTATCTCTCGGCCGGAATTAGAATATACCATAGATTTAATCAAAAATGCAACTGTTATTTTTTTACAGTCCCGTCCGCCACCATAGCAGCGGCTGGCCGGACTCATAATATACCACGACTGCGTCGCTAAATACAATCGCAAATTTTGGAAACGGACGAATATTTCTTAAGACTGGGCGGGATGATAACAGGGAATATGAATCCGCAGGGTGGTCGTGGAGCTGCCCCTTATATATAGAGAGAGGAACGATTTTTCAATTCAAACCGCGCCCTGTTCCGACCAGGACAGCAACATAAGCGCACCGTCGAAAAGCCGTCCACCAAAGTGCGCAGCTCCGCAGCATAATGGTCATAGGCTGCCCGGCAGTTCGGCAAGCCAATGGCAACGGGTCCCGTGCCCGTTAATCCTTCCACTCCGGCCTCTCCGAAAGTACGCTCCCTCAAGCGGATAGCCGCGTCAACACTTTTTACGAAATCGTTATATGTGACATAATGTATCAACTGATCCCAAATGAAGTAAAATAATTGCATAGGAAATTCAGCCCAGAGAATCGGAAATTGCAATCGCGCAGACAGCGACGACATTAAATAATTTCCCATAAAACCGCTATGTAACTGGCAAAGGCTCTTCCCCACCCTCTTGCAAATGTCGAAAATTGATTGTTTTTATTTTTCGTTCCCCCCCTATATTACGACAGCATTTTTTAGATACATTTTGTACCATTTTATTCAAGGTATGAACGGCGGTAAATCTCATGTAGAGAGATGCAACGATTCGCTCGTCGAGAGGAGTTCCCTATGAAAATAGCGACCGTGAATAACGAGCCCTTAAAAGTGCCTTATACGAATCCAACCGCCTTCTTCAAGATCGCCGACCGGCTGAACGGTTATCTCAATGGCCTTGATCCGGCAAGGCGGATTGCCGTCGTCTGTCTCGGCACCGACCGTTGCACCGGCGACTCGCTGGGTCCGCTTACCGGATCCTCGCTGATCAAGTTCCGCTCCCCCATGTTCGATCTTTACGGCACACTGGAATCTCCCGTGCATGCGCTGAATCTCGACGAAACGCTGCGGGAGCTCCACCGCAAAACGCGTAATCCATTCATCATCGGCATCGACGCTTGCCTTGGACAGGCATCCAGCGTGGGATGCATCGAGGTCGGCGAAGGTCCGGTACTGCCGGGAGCAGGCGTCAAAAAACAGCTTCCCCCTGTAGGCAACATTCATATGACCGGTATCGTGAATGTCGGAGGCTTCGCCGAAGTGTTGGTCCTGCAAAATACGCGGCTGCATGTCGTGATGGGTATGGCGGAGCTCATTTCACGGACCCTGTTCAGAGCGATCTCCGTCGCTGCAAAGGGACAGAAGGAGATTGCCCCGGCCGCCGGAATTGCTCATTCTCTTTGACCGTTTTCCGCCTAACAAGCAGGCTGCTCATGCAGCCTGCTTTGGCATTGGATGTACGTCCGGTTATAATTGAGTATGATAGGAATGAACGGATGGTATGCGGAGGAGGAATGTAAATGCCCGGAATAGCGGTAGAGCCGCTCGCGGCACAATGGTACAAGCAGGAAATGGCCCTGACCGACGGGGATTTCGTGCGGATTTTCGTCCGGCTGGGAGGATTCGAGAACCTTAACCCGGGTTATTCGCTCGGCGTGATGAAGGATAACCCGGCCAATCCCGCCATACAGGCGACTGTTGAAGGCGTAACGTTTTACATGGAAGAAGCGAACGTCTGGTATTTGGGTGGCAAACAGCTTCATATCGTGTTCGATCCGGGCCGCGAGGATATCCGGATGGACTTCATTTGACCGCATGACAACCCGAACGTAGGGATCAGGCCGTTCAGCCCCGTGCGAGACTCGCCGTCATCCGGTGGGCTGCGGCCGTTCTTCTTTGAGCCCGACAGGCTTCCTCGTACGATTCGTCATGTACACGCCGGCTATGATCAGCAAGGCGCCGAGCACATGATAGAAGCGAATCGATTCACCGGTAAAAATCGTTGCGAATACGGCGCTGAACAACGGAATAAGGTTCAGATAGCCGGCGCAGCGCTGCGGTCCCGCCAGCTCGATCGCCCGATTCCACGACAAAAAAGCGACGATCGAAGCAAACAACCCCAAATAAACGATTCCGATCATAAGTCCCGGCCTCCATACGATCTCCCCGGGAACCGACAGCAGCTCAAGCGCGGATAGCGGCAGCAGCAATCCCGTCGCGACGGCCGTCTGCACGAGCAGCAGGGCGCTTGGCCGGAAGCGGCCTGCCGCCTTTTTCATCCCCACCGAATACAAGGCCCAGCAAAAAACAGCAAGCAGCATGAGAAGATCGCCCTTATTGAACGAAAGCGCCAGCAGCGCTTTCAGACTGCCACGGCCGACAATCCACAGAACACCCGCCATCGAGACGGCAATACCTGGAATCGCGGCCCAAGCCAATCTCTCCTTCATCATGAGCGAAGCCAGCATAAGGACCAGAATGGGCGTCGCCGAATTCATGAGAGCCGCATTGATCGACCCCGTGAACTGCACTGCCATATAGGTCAACGTATTAAACCCCGCCACTCCGGTGACGGATAGAAACAAGACCATTTTCCATTGGCGAAAATAATCCTGACGCTGCCGCCAAGCGTCCTTTCCGAAAAAAGGGAGCAAGCAAAGAAAGGCAATGCCCCATCTGGTCGCGGCAAGCGTTACGGGCGGTATCGAATCGACCAGCGCTTTGCCGGCAACAAAATTGCTTCCCCATATGCAGGTGGCCAGTACAAGCAGCAGATATGGTGAATTCACAAGCTTCATTATCCGGCTCCTCCCGGGAATCTATACAAAACAGACTGATGAACTTCAGCCTGCTAAGTATAGTATATTCGGAATGAAATATCACGTAGAATCAAATTTCGGCATTCGCCATAGACCTCCGGACTATCCGCCGGAACGGGCTTGTAGCCGGCTTCCAAAATGTCTGATATGTTTAGCTCCCTGTGAGACGGGTAATGAGAGGCAGATAAACAGAAAACATACAAAGGGAGATGGGAAACATGGCATTCTTATGGTATCTAATCGTCGGTGGTATTATCGGCTGGCTCGCAGGTCTGATCGTCGGACGCGACATCCCGGGCGGGATCATCGGTAACATTATTGCAGGTATTATCGGCGCTTGGCTGGGTGGAGCATTGCTTGGCGCATGGGGACCGGAAGTGGGCAACATTTACCTGATTCCGGCACTGATCGGCGCCATCGTCCTTGTCCTGATCGTCAGCGCAATCCTGCGTCCGATGCGCGTTCGCGACCGCCACGCAACACGCTAACCGCAAAGCCGGCATAGCGGCACAACCGCAACAAAGGGGCCTGCGGCGCTTCACTGAAAATGTGAAGCGCCGCAGGCCTTTTTTTTGCAGCTTCCGCTTTAGAGGTTAACCGTAGCCGCCGATCCAACCCCCTTACCCCTTGCTTCCCGTCATCGCGATGCCTTCGATGATTTGCCGCTGGGCGAGCAGGTATACGATCAGCACCGGCGTTACCGCAATGGCGGTTCCCGCCATCATGAGCGGCCAATCCGCCACATACAAGCCTTTGAACATATTGAGCATCAGCGGCACCGTGTACTTCTCAGGCGTGCTGAGAAAAATAAGCGGTTCCATAAATTGATTCCAAATATCTTTGAAAGCAAAAATGCCGAATGCCGCAAGCGCGGTTCTGGTCAGCGGCAAAATCACATACCCGTATATTTGCAGCGGGTTGGCTCCATCGATGACGGCTGCCTCCTGCAACTCATTAGGCAGCCCTTTGATAAACTGCATAAGCATAAATACGCCGAACGCTTTGAATAGCGCCTCCGGCATGATCAAAGCGAGATGGGAGTCTACCCAATTGATTTGCTTCATAAAAACATACAGTGCAATAATGATGACCTGCTTCGATCACGGGCTACTCATTGCCGGCTTTCGAAGCCCTCCACTGCTCGGTAGCCTTGTTCACTTCCGACCAGAAGTGGTCCAGCTCTTTCTTTGCGACTTCGCGGACGAATGCGATTTCCTCTTCCAGCAGCTCAGGGACCCACTTCCGACCCAGATTGGCGTGGACAACCTCGTCCGCCCAGTCATAGTCCTGGAATTGCTGCATGAGCGGATGTTTCGCCTCGTCGCGGAAGTACTCGAACTCCTTCTTTTTGCCGTTGCTGACCATTGCGCCTTCTTCGATACCGATACTCAGCCAGGCATATTGAGCACCAGGAAGCTTGTGCTCATTGACATCATAGTCTGACGTGTACTGCGGTTCCTTCTTCCAGTCATAGCCCTCGGCTTCCAGCGCCGCCTGGCCGAACATGGCATGACGCGCCTCATCCCATACATGCCGTGCCAGATCGCGGTGGAAGCTCCACGGCATCTGCCGCTGGCTGTACAACACGCCTGAAACAAGCTCGCAGGCCGTCATCTCCTCCTGGCGGACACGCATCGTAGCGACGACCCGCCTTCCCATTTCATCGTCCGGCGCATTCGACATGCTTGTTCTTGCCCATGTCACGGGCCCCATCGTCCGCGGATCACGGACGGAGCGGAGCGGTAGCCGATACGGCTCCGTCGAACGCTCCCGGGGCGGCAGTTCGGTTGTCTTGGGCAGCGAGCTGTCGATGCCGCCTGCCGCCGCGATATAAGAACGAAGCCTATCCGTAAACGGTTCATGAGCGGGAAATACGCCGCTGTCCTCCAGCATACGCTGCAACTCACACCCCCATGTAACCTGCTCTTCGAGATCGAGAACAATCGTCCGCAGGATGCGGAGCGTCGGCTGGTCGACGATTTGCTGCGTCGTCGCCATATGCCGCCGGTACGTTTCAAGCAGAGCGGGTTTAACGACGGCATAGATGCCGGCCGTCAGCTCTAGGTCATTCTCCGCATGAATGAGCTCATCTATCAACAACGACAGGACGGCATCGGGTTCTTTGCCGAGAACGGCCGAGGACGTGCGTAGCTCCGGAATCCGCCCCCGCAGCGCATTGGCGGCCTCGGCATTCTCGTACATATGCCGGCAAAGCCCGAGCTTCAGATCCCAGTCGCCGCGCGCCGGCAGCTGTCCTGCCATGACGCGCAGCAGTCCTTCGTGCATGAAGCGGTACCTTTGAAGCACTTTGGCGTTCCGTTCCACGCTGTATTCGCCGATATCATAAGGTTTATGAATGCCGGTGTAACTGATCATTCGACATGGCCTCCTTGTTCTTGTTTACCGAAGGGAAAGAAATTACTCCGCTGTGATGCGGAGATAACCGGCAGCCGGCCTCCCCCAGGCTTGGAATCCGGGTCTTCCAGTTCAACGACAGCGACGGAGGCGCAGTCGGCGTATCTGCTTCCATCCGGTAACGGATCACCTCGAGTCCCTCCTCCTGCATCCGGAAATCGAGCGTAATCCGGAAATTTCCCTGGTCTCCCGTTGCAATAACGACATGCCGGCTTGCCGTGGCTGCCTGTGCCATCATTTCACCCTTCCTGCCTCGATTAGGCTGCTTAACCTTTAATGCCGGAAAGCGTAACGCCTTCGATGATATAACGTTGACCGACGATATATACAATTAGAACCGGGATAAGCGCAACCGAGGCTCCGGCCATCATCAACGTCCAGTCCGTGGCGTACATCCCGCGGTATAGGTTCAGCATCATCGGAACTGTAAACAAATCCGGGGTATTGAGGAAAATCAGCGGGTAGAAGAAGCTGTTCCACATCCCGAGAAACGTGAAGATACCGAGCGCAGACAAAGCCGGCTTGACAAGCGGCAGCATGACGCGGGTGTAGATCGTCCAGCGGTTCGCGCCGTCAATAATGGACGCTTCTTCCATTTCCCTCGGGATGCCCATGAAGAACTGGCGCAGAAGGAATACACCGAACGCGTTAAGCAGCGCCGCCGGTACGATGAGCGGCAGATGGGTATCGATCCATCCGAGATTTTTCATGATCAGATAGAGCGGAATAATCGTGACTTGGCCCGGTACCATCATCGTCGCAAGAAACAGAATGAAGATCGCATCCCGGAACGGAAAACGGATTTTGGCGAATGCATATGCGGCCATCGAGCACGTGATGAGCTGCGCGACGACGACGATAATGTTGATATAAATGCTGTTGTAATACGCACGTCCAAAAGGCAGCGCCGTCAGCGAAGCCTTGAAATTGCCCCAGATGAACGGATCCGGAATCCATTTCGGCGGAACGAGAAACACCTGCCCTAAATCCTTAAGCGCACTGGATACCATCCAGAGGAACGGTACCGTCATGAAGACCGCCCCGATGAAAAGAATGATATGAAGCAAGATGGTGGACGATTTTAACCTTTTTGTAAGCATAATCTCTCTCTCCCTTCCTCGTTCCGTTTATCCTTCGTAATGGACCCAGCGCTTGGAAATCCTCATTTGGATCAGAGTGAGCACCAGGATGATCACGAACAGAATGACAGCGGCTGCGGTGCTTTTGCCGAATGTGAAATCGACGAATGCCGAATCGTAAATGTGAAAAACCATTGTATAACTGGCCTTGGCCGGTCCCCCGCCCGTCATGACGAACGACTGATCGAATACCTGAAACGAACTGATGATCGAGATGATCGTCACGAAAAACGTCGTAGGCGACAACAACGGAATTGTAATGTGACGAAGCTGCTGCCATTTGTTGGCCCCGTCGATCTCCGCTGCTTCATAATAGGTCGCCGAGATGCCCTGCAGACCGGCGAGGAACAGCACCATGCTGCCGCCGAGACCTACCCACACGCTGAGCAGCGAGATAGCCGGTATGACAAACCGCGTATCCGTAAGCCATTGGGGCCCCTGGATGCCGAACCAATCCCTCAAATAAAGATTGATCAAGCCGAAATCTCCGTTCAGCAGCCACATAAAAACGACGGCCACCGCAACGGACATCGTAATATTCGGCATGAAATAGAAGAGGCGGTAAAGCACTTTACCTTTAACCTTATTAAGTCCGACCGCGACAAGCATGGACAGGATGATGCCGGTCGGCACGGTAAGTACCGTGTAGTATAGCGTATTCACGACCGCGATATTGAAATCGGGATCTTTGAACTGTCCGATAAAATTATCCAGCCCGACGAACGTACGGGCACCAAAACCGTCCCATTGCATGAGGCTGAGTGCGAAAGCGAGGATCAACGGGACCATCGCAAAACCTATGAGGCCGATCGCCTGCGGGAGGATGAAAAAATACCCCCAAAGCGCCTCCGATGTGCTCGATTTCATGGAAGGCCACATGGCATCCGTCCGTTCCACGGTTGGAGCAAAGGTCTCGCTTCTTTCCGACGTTTGCGTGCTCATAACCATCTACCTTTCCTTAGTGATAGGAAGAAGGAAGGGCCCGGCTCCCGGAACCCTTCCCCTCTCTTGTTAGCTCACCAGTACCTGAGGCATGTTTATTTTTTGTTTTTGTAGTCGTCAATCTTCTTGTTGGCGGCATCCTGAATTTCTTTCATCGCCGTATTCAGGTTCTGGTTCTTCAGCCAAAGGGCTTCAAACCGGGTGTTGATTTCCGTGTCCAGTCCCGGAATGCCTGCTTGAGCCGTCGTCAGCGCATAACCGATTTCGCGCGCATCCAGGAACGCTTTGTAGTTCGCCGGCTGATTACCCTCGGACACAACAACATCTGCACCGATTACGGACGGAACCGCGTTGCCGCCTCCCGACAGGCGGAAGGTTTGACCTTCTTTGCTTACGAACTCAGCAAGGAACTTATAAGCGACTTCCTTGTTCTTGGACGCCTTGTTCAGTACCATGTAAGCGGTAGGAATGCCTGCCGGTTCAATGGCTTTGCCGGTGTTGGTCGGCCAAGTCACAATATCATACTCAAGACCGGAGGCCCTCTTGAACAGCGGCAGATACCAGCGGCCCGCACCTACGAAACCGACCTGATTGGACATGAACATCGCGTCGGCGCCTTGTCCTTTCGGCAGTGTGCCGGCGAATGTAATGTTCTTACTCTTCACGTTATCATAAAGGAATTTGAAGGCTTCCATTGCTTTCGGATCGTCATAGGCGATGTACTTACCGTTCTCGTCATAGATGTTACCGCCGTTGGAAGTTACCCAGCTGAACGTATGTCCCCACCAGTTGTCAAGGACATAGCCGTATTTCTTGCTGGCTTTGATCTTTTCGGTCATTTCCTGGAATGCCTGCCAGTTCCACTCGCCCTGGGCTTGCAGGTCGGTCGGCATTTCGGTGATGCCCGCATCTTTCAGCACCTTCTTGTTGAACCAAAGCACCATCGGGTTGTTGTCAACCGGTACGCCCCATATTTTGCCGTCTGCCTTGGCCGCGCCCCACAGACCCGGGAAGAAATCTTCTTCCTTGATCACGCTGCCTTCTCCGCTAATGAACGGCGTCAGTTCTTCGATAGTGCCGTTCTCGATTAGTTTGACGACCATGGAGTCGCCTGCGTAGAACGCATCAGGTGCCGTGCCGCCGCTGAGCTGCGTGATGATTTTCTGCTCATATTCACCCGGAATCGGGATCAGCTCCACTTGAATGTCAGGGTTTCTTACGTTGAAATCCTTCGTATACTCCTGGAAGCGGGTCAGCTCTCCCGGGTTACCCCAGGTTGCCCATTTGATCTTGACTTTCTCAACGCTCGCAGCTGGCTTATCGCCATCTGCAGCTTTATCATTGCCACCGGTGTTGCCCGTGTTGTCTGCAGTACCACCCGTGTTGGCAACATTGCCGCCTCCGTTGCCCCCGCCGCACGCTGTCAGCACAAGACCGAACACGAGCACCATGACAAGCGCAGACCATCTTAACTTCTTCATCTGTTTGCCTCCCTTTTAATTTTATCCAAAAATTTTTGTAATCGCTTTAATTATAGAGCGGGGAGGAAACTGGTTTGAACCGATTATGTTCCGAAAGGGTGTTTTTTCTTCGGTAATTGGTGTCATCCGTTACTTCCGCCGGACACCCTGAAACTCAGCCGGGGACAATCCGACCAGCTTCTTGAATTGCTTGCTGAAATGTTTAACGTCGTTGAATCCGGATTGCTCCGCGACCTCGTAAACCTTGAGCGACGAGCCCTGCAGTAGCTCCTTGGCCCGCTTCATCCGCAGCGCGATCAGGTAGTCAATGAAATTCTGTCCGGTGACCCACTTGAACATCTCGCTGAAGTAATTTCGGCTGACGTTCACGGCATCTGCCACCTGCAGAAGCGACAACGGCTCCGTGTAGTGCTCCTCGATATAGCCGACCGCCTGCCCGACGATGCGCTGGTGCAGCGTCCGGTCCGGCTGCGGCGCGTCGTCCTTGATCCACCAGCCGGTGAAAATGCTCCTCACAAATTCCGCCACATCTCCGGCATAGTTCAGCTTGCTTATTTGGCGGATATTTCGCATGATCGAGGCATCCGTATCCTTGAATAACGCTAACAGGCTGAGCAGTTCCTCCGCCTCCTGAATCACCTCCTCTTTCGTTCGGTGCCCAGGGGTCCAATGGGCTATAATCCGCTCAACAACCGCTTCAGATTTGGCCTGAAAGCCTATCGAAAGCGATTCCTTCAGCTGCTTGAGGAGGGCCGGATAATCGAAAGACGACGGCACTGCCCTATGGTCATCGTGCAGCGCCTCCGCCAAGACCACGCTGGCCGGACCGCTGAAGAACGTCCGCTCAAGCGCCCGTTTCGCCTCTTTTCCGGCATCCCTGATGCTGACAAAACGATCGTATTCACCGCTGACGCCGACGGAAACGCTGAAACGCTCCGAAGCCTGCGCAATCCGTGACACCATACGTTCCAGCGCACCGTCCCGGAAAAGGTCGGCACGGGCCATCGCCATCAAGAGATCGGGCCGCAGCTGTGCGGACACCAGCGGCTCGAACGATTGCTCGATATACTGCTTGGACGCTTCTGCATACTCGGCCAGCATATTCTCCGTATCGTTATCGGTCATCTGGACCGCGTGAAGCCCAAAAGCCGCTACCCGGTACTTCGCCTCCGGAAGCACCAGTTTGAGCCGCTCGAACGCGTCGTGCTCGCCGCACACGGCTTTGCCGAACGTCCGCTCAATCGCCCGCAGTTTCTCCGCCTGCTGCCTTTCCTTCAGTTGCTCCATCATTTTGCGATGCTCCTGCTCTTTTCGCAGCTTATTCCGCATTTCGTCCAGCACCGTCTTCAGCGAATCCGAATCCAGTGTCGGCTTCAAGATATAGTCGCATGCGCCGAGCCGGATCCCCTCGCGAACGTATTCGAAGTTGTTATGGCAGCTGAGCAGCAGTACCTTGACCCACGGGCACAGTTCTCTTGTTTTGCGCGTCAGTTCAAGGCCGTCCATGACCGGCATCGCAATATCGGTGATCAGAATATCGACCTCTTGATTCTGGATCCATTTCATCGCCTTCTGTCCGTTGGACGCTTCCCCGACAAGCTGGAAGCCGTTCCGCACCCAGTCAAACGAGGACCTCAGCCCGACGCGCGCCATTTTCTCATCATCAACCAACAGCACTCTGCACATGTTTATCCCCCATTGGTTTCGAGATTGTGATCCGGACCTCTGTGCCTTCATTTTTCTTGCTCGAGACGATCAGGCCGTAGCCGCTTCCGTAATACAATTGGATCGTCTGATGCACGTGCTGCAGTCCGATATTCGTCATCCCCTTGCTATGCCGCTCCGCATCGTTTGCAAGCAGTTGCGTGATCCTTCCCTCATCGATGCCGACACCGTCGTCCGTGATCCGGATAACGATATCCTGAACGGTCTCCTCCACGTCGATAGCGATCGTTCCGGCTTCGTCCTTTGGTGCGATACCGTGAAAAATCGCGTTCTCGACGATCGGCTGTAGCAACATCCGCGGGATGGGCACCTGCCTCAGCTTATCCGGACATCGGATGTTAAGCACGATTCCGTTATCGTACCGGTACTCCTGGATGATCATATACTTCACGAGCAGTTCCAGCTCGTCCCCCAGCTTGATAAAGACGCCCTTGCGCTCCAGGCTCCCCTCGAGCAGGTGCACAAGAGTGGTGATCGCCTTGTCGACGTCACCGACGCGGTTGAGCTTGGCCATCCATCGGATCGAGTTGAGTGTGTTGTACAGGAAATGCGGATTGATCTGATACCTCAGTGCACGGATCTCCGCTTTCTTCTTCTCGGACTCTTCCTTCGCGATCTGCTCGATCAGCAGGTCGATCCGGGCGATCATATTGTTGAAGCTCCGGCCGAGTTGCCCGATTTCGTTATTGCCGACATAGCGGCTGCGCACACTCAAGTCCCCTTCCTCGCCCTTGCGCATCAACCGGCTGAGATCCACCAGAGGATTCCCGATTCTTCGGGTGGCGTAATACCCTATGCCGATGGCAAGCAGGATACAGCCGAGTGCAATCCACATTGTGAATTTCCGGATGCTCGCCGAATCCGCGCTAAGCTCCGCAAGCGGCACTACGCCGACCACATCCCAACCGTTGTCAAGTTGTTCGGGAATAATCAGTGTGCTGCTGCCATCCAATTGATAAGCCGTTTTTTCCTTGGGCACGACATATCTGGATTCTATTCCGAACAATGAGGCATTCGGATGATAAAAGTAGCGGTTCTGATCGTTCACGACGTAGAGATAGCCGGTATCGCCGAACTGCACACGGCTGAGTTCCCGGTTTAGTGCATTGCTCATAATTTCAAAGAACATAACACCTATGATCTCTCCCGTACGCCAGCTGCGAATAGCGCGGCCAAGTCCGAACACCGGGAAGCCTGTTTCGTTCTTCTTCACATACGACGCCTTGGACAATCCGAACCATACCGCACTGCCGTTCGCCTTCAGGATTGCCTGGTACCAATCGGAATCCCATTGATCAGGAACCGAATTAATTTCCGAGCTGAGCAGCGAGTTGCTCCGGTTCACGTCGAATATATAGATATCGATGATTTCCGGCGAATTTATCATGATTGAGGTCAGCATATCCTTGCCGTCCTGCAGCTTGAGCCCACTTTCCGCATGAATAAATTTC
>NZ_KK082190.1 GCF_000598065.1 Paenibacillus darwinianus
GGTCGAGGGCTTATCCTAAGTAATAAGAACATCATCAGCTAATCAGCTTACTTTACATTCGCATCCGGTTTTCAGGGTGTGCCTATACTTCACGATCCTTGTTCCTGCATATCGGACAAGGATTTTTTTCATATTTGAGAGGAGAGATGGCATGGGAAATCAGAGTAAAGCGAATCGGCAATGAGGAAGAGCTGTCGCTTGCTTTTGGCATCCGAAAAACCGTCTTCGTGGAAGAGCAAGGTGTGGACGAATCACTGGAATACGATAAACATGATCGGCCGCATAACAAATACAATACATATCATCGCGTATTATGCCTGGCATCCGGCAGGCGCGGGCCGGGTTCGGCAGGTTGACGGAAGGGTGAAGCTGGAAAGGATTTGCGTATTGGCCGGTTACCGTCAATATGGTTTGGAGAATGCGATCATTCACGCGCTGGAGGTTGTCGCGGCGGATAATGATGGAATCGAACATGTGGTGATGATTAAAGAATTGCCGGCTATTTAAAGCTCGAACGGAACGTGCATGAAAGTCCGATAACCGTCACCGATTTCAGAAAAAATGAAACGACCAGTCCCGGTCTAGTACCGGGAGACGGTCGCTGCATCCTAGTGACTTTTATTCATGTCTTCTTGACACGGCTGTGTCCAAAGGAGGGCTCATTATCCCGGGTGCGGATTAAAACGCCCAGTTGCCCTTATGAAATATCGGCTCTTCCTTACCGTCAACCGTAATGCCGAAGATGTCCATCTCCCCCGAGCCGATCATAAAGTCGACGTGTGTGATGCTCGTGTTGAGTCCTCTGGCCTTCACTTCATCCTGCGACATGCTTTTGCCGCCCTCCAGATTAAAGGCATAAGCGCTGCCGATCGCCAGATGATTGGAGGCATTTTCATCAAACAAGGTGTTGAAGTACAGAATGTTCGAATCGGAAATCGGCGAACGATGGGGGACCAGCGCAACTTCGCCCAAGTAATGCGAGCCCTCGTCCATTTCGACGAGGTTTTTCAGCGTATCCTCGCCTTTCTCTGCCTTCACGCCGACAATGCGGCCGTTCTCGAACGTAAGCGTGAAATTGTCAATCAGATTGCCGCCGTAGCTCAACGGTTTAGTGCTTGACACTTTTCCGTTGACCCCTTGCGCCAGCGGAGCCGTGAATACCTCCTCAGTCGGCATGTTCGCGACGAACGCGATGCCCTGCTCGCTGATGCTGTCGGCGGCGACCCAGAGATGACCGTCCGGAAGCTCGATCGCCAGATCGGTGCCGGGCGCCAAATAATGAAGCTTCTTATATTTCTTCGCATTCAAATAATCCGATTTCTGATTCAATTTGCGGATGTGTTCCTGCCAAGCCTCGACCGGGTCGGCGCCGTTAATGCGGACCGTTGCGAAAATCGCCTCCCAGAGCTTCTCGACCTGCTCCTTTTCCGGCGCGTCAGGAAACACTTTGGCCGCCCATGCGGGGGATGGGGCGGAAACGACACACCATGGGAACTTGTCTGATTGCACGTACTGTCGGTACTTGGACATCGCCTTGCCGTACGTTTTCTGATGATCGACGATTCTTTGCTGCGCTATGCCCTTCAACAGATCCGGGTCGGAGGACACGACGCTGATGACGGCTGCGCCGCCCTCGGCCAGTTCCAGCATTTCTCCGGCATACCATTTCGGCTCTTCAAGGAAAGACTCTTCCGGAGCCAATTCATAGCGCAGCCTGGATACCTGGTCATCCGTCCAATTGACTTTCACGTTATAGGCGCCGGCATCATAAGCTTTTTTCACGATCAAACGGACCAATTCGGCCGCATCGGTCGTCGCGTTGACGACGACCTTTTGACCCGGCTGTACATTTACTCCGATTCGTACGATCAATTCCGCATAACTGTTCAACTTCTCCTGGAAATTCGGCATCGGACAACCTCCATGTACCATTCGTTTTTCTCTCTATTGTAATTGAAAATGCTGGGAAAGCAAAATCGTCCTTTAGCGCGCGTTTTCCACATATTGCGTATAAATGCGGCTCAGATGATCCGCGGAAGCTTCCCAGCTGAAAGTGCTGAGCGCATCCATTCTTGCCTGCAGCCTTAGTCGGTTATACAGTGCTCGATCTTTCATCAGTTCTGCAATCGCAACTGCGAACGAGTCGGGCCGATGGTAATCGTCCACAAGCAGCCCATTGCGCATATGACTGACGATCTCCCCGATGCCGCCGTTTCGCGACGCGATCACCGGCAGGCCGGACGACATCGCTTCCACGTTCACCAGACCGAAAGCTTCATGCTTCTGGGAGGGACAGACCAACGCATCCGCAAGCCTATAAATACGGTGAATGCGCGAATGCGGAACCACACCGAGAAAGACGGCAGATATTCCGAGCGAGCGTTTCAATCGCTTCATCTGCCGGATATAGCCCGGTAACACGGAATGTCCGGCGATGATGACTTTGATCTTTCTGTCGGTTTGCACCTGGGCCCGTTTGATGGCATGGAGCAGAATCGGCAGCCCTTTGCGAGGGATGATTCGTCCAACGAATAATAATGTGAACGGACCGCGTCTAACGCGGGGCGGACCGGGTGAGAAACGATCCGTGTCGACGCCGAGCCATGCTTTGCTGATGATGTCGGATATGGACGGGAAACGGGAAATCAGCTGCTGTTTCAACGATGCGCTGTTGGCCATGATCAGGTCCGCCTTCGACAAGCAATAGGCCGCATGGTCGGAATCCATATAAGGCTGGCTCACAAACGTCAACGATTGCAGGAACAAGGAAACCGGGATATGGGGACAAAGCCGTTTCACCGGTTCCACGAAACGCGGGCGATTGTCGATCTGGATCAGATCGAACCTGGTGCTTTGGCTTTTCAGCCACCGCAATACATGAGTTAAGTATTTTGACGGGCGGCCTCCTGGAACGCGGCGAATCGACACGCCGTCTATCTCGGAATAGGCGGGGTACCGTTTATGGGTTCTGCTGACGACCGTTACCTCGTGCTGGCGCGCCAAGCGGCCGGCGAGCGCCAGAATCGCAATTTCGACCGACCCGCCGAGAATCGGAGGCACCGGAATTTGCTCAGGCGCTATGATCAAAATACGCACCGATGTCAACCTCCTTCTCCATCGCCTTTCGCTATATCTTATGATTGCATTCCTGCAGCCGATCATATTTGGATGGTTTGCGGGCAATTCAATCTGACGATCCGTACATGAACGATGGGCCTGGATGCCGCCGAGGACGGACAATTAACGGTCTCGGTTCAGTTGGTCAACCCTGGCGCACCAAGCTGAACCGAAAGGTGTATATGTCTCATCTTCGCATGTGTCCAGCCGGCGACAATGTGCAGGGAACGATCGCGGAAGGGACGAATGCGGCAAATCATGAATAAAAGAAGAGACCTGCGATGACGTGAATGGTATCGCGGGTCTCTTCCTGTGTTACAATAAGTGGATGACAAGAAGGAGGGGCGGACATTGGAATCTATGCTGCAATTCAATCAAATTACGAGAACGTTGCCCGGAAACCCTGCTCGCCCGTTATTCTCCGGCTTGAGCGGAGAAGCCCGTCTTTCCGACACCATTTCATTCACCGGGCCGTCAGGTACCGGGAAAAGCACGCTGCTGCGTATTCTCGCTCTGCTGGAATCGCCGGATGAGGGCCGGCTGATCTTGAACGGCCGTCCGGCGCGGGAATGGGACGCCAGACAGTGGAGGATGAAGCTCAGCTATGTCAGCCAACAGCCGTTTATGCTCTCCGGAACGGTGGAGGATAATCTGAGGGCCGCCAGCGCGCTGCACCGCACCCCATTCGACCGCGAGCTTGCGTCACGGCTGATGGCGTCGCTCGGGATGGCAGAGACGGATTGGAGGAAAAACGCGCAGCGTTTGTCTGGAGGGGAGAAGCAGCGGGTTTCGTTAGTGCGCACGCTGCTGCTTCGTCCGGAAATGCTTCTGCTCGACGAAATTACGGCTTCTCTGGACGATACCAGCACCGAGGCTGTTGAGCGGCTGCTTCGATCGTTCCACGAGGCGGAAGGCACCGGTTTCATCTGGATTACCCATGATCTGGAACAGGCGGGTCGCGTGGCCGGCCGATCCTGGGTGTTGGCCGAGGGAAGAATAACGGAGGGGGAGTACGCATGTCCCTGATGGCGCTCTCACTGACGCTTGTCTTTGTCGCGGTTGCCGTTGGCATCTCCATGTGGCAAAGGCTTGGAATGGAGAGGGATATTTTCATCGGTACCGTTCGTTCCGCCGTGCAATTGCTGACCGTCGGCTTCGTGCTTCACTACATATTCCAATCGGACAAGCCGTTCATTGTCCTGCTGATCTTGTCGGTTATGATCACGGTCGCAACCTTGAATGCGGCGAAGCGGGGGAAAGGAATCAGAGGCATCGGCCTGCGGATCGGCATCGCGATCACGATAACGGAATTCGTGACGATCGGATTGCTGCTGGCGCTTCGGGTCATTCCGTTCACCTCGCAGTACATCATCCCGATCAGCGGCATGACGATCGGCAATGCGATGGTCGTGTCGAGCCTGTTTCTGAACGGGATGAGCCGGGAGGCGGAATCGTCGGCGGCCGAGGTCGAGACGCTGCTGGCTCTTGGCGCCACGCCGAGACAAGCGATGCACGGGTGGCTCAGACGGTCGGTCAGAGCCAGTATGATTCCGACGATAGACGGGATGAAGACGGTCGGCCTGGTGCAGCTTCCGGGGATGATGACGGGAATGATCATCGCCGGAGCGAGTCCGCTTGATGCGGTGCGGTACCAGATTCTGATCATGTTCGCCTTTGCTTCATCGGCCGCCCTGACCAGCATCATGCTCAGCCTGATGAGCTATCGGCTGTGGTTCGGGGAGAAAGGTATGCTGCGGCGCAGCGCGCAAAAATAAACAGCCAAAACGAGAGAGGGGCTCTCCGTTTTGGCTGTTTGTCTATTGCGGGGCCGGTTCGTACACGACGATGACCTCGATATCCTGGTCGTAGTTGCCGAATTGGCGCCCGAAAAGACTGACTCCGCCGCAATGCTCTGCGGATTCATCGCTTGCGATGCGGAAGCGGAGGTCCGTGCCGGTGCCGACCGCCAGGTGCCCAGTGGTGACATCCGACATCTTCACACCGTCGAGGAATGACCCGTCGGGCCGTACGGTTATCGTTTTCAGCAGGCCGTGCTGGGAAGTGTTCTCCCACCATTTGGGCGTGTGGACGCCTCGGGTGCTGCCGTAATCGCCGGGGCATGTCCATGTCCCGAGCCGCGTATCGTTCAGGTAGAATGAAATGTCAGACGGCCAGTTCTCGTTGTAGCCTGGCGCCTCGGAGCAGATTTCGAACGCAAGGGACAAATAGCGGATCGTTTGATTGCCAACGAGGTAGTTCGGAATCCGGTACTCCACATGGCCGCTCGCGAACCACAGGTGCCTGGCTTTAACGTGCTCCGGATCGGAGAAGTACCGGGGGTCGTCCGTCATGCCGATAATGCCCGAGTCGGAGGCAAGTCCGCAGGTCGGCCTCACCTCGTAACCCGTATATAGCCCAACGGGAATCGACACCGAATAACGGTTGCGGTCGGGCGGTTCGCCCGTTTTCAGCTGCAGGGTGACCGATTCGGGGACAAGATGGCAAACCTTGCGTCTTCCCCTTGTGCCGGATATGCTTTCCGTCGCTACGATTCCGGCCTCTTCAAGCTTTTGAATATGCTTCGTGACGATCGCCGACGAGACGGACAACGCTTCGGCCATTTCCTTAATGTTCATCGGCTTCTCATTGAGCAGCTCAATCATTCGTACGCGAGTTTCCGAAGCGAAGCATTCCAGAAACGGCATATTGCGGGTGTTGACGTGTATGTTCATAGGCGGCCTCGATCCTCGTTTTTTTTCAATTATATAACCTAATAGTTAATTAAACAACTTTAGGTTGACGTATTAACCGAATTTTATGATAATAAAGGTGGTTATAATTCAAAATAAGTAATTTTAATAACTTTTAAATTAACTAATAGGAGGATACACATGTCACAGCAGCCACGCTCAGAACATCCTTTTCCGCAATTCATGCGGCAAGACTGGGTTAACCTGAACGGTGAATGGGAATTCGAATTTGACGACGAACAGGCGGGGGACGGGGCGCACTGGCATTCCGGCAGCCGGCCGTTTTCCAAGCGCATACAGGTCCCGTTTGCGTTTCAAAGCAAGCTTAGCGGAATTGCCGATCCTGATTTTCACGATACCGTATGGTACCGCCGCACGTTCTCGAAGCCGGAATCGTTTAATGGCAAACGGGTCATTTTACATTTCGGCGCGGTCGATTACGATTCATACGTGTGGGTGAACGGCATGCTGGTCGCCAGCCACGAGGGCGGGCATACCCCGTTTCACGCCGATATTACCGACGCGCTCCATGACGGCGACAACCAGCTTGTCGTAAAAGCCGTCGATTACAGCCGGGATGTCACGCTGCCGCGGGGCAAGCAGTATTGGCTCGCCGATTCGGCCAGCATTTTCTACACCCGGACGACGGGCATCTGGCAGACGGTCTGGATGGAGGGCGTTGCGCCCGTTCATTTGTCGAAGGTGAAATTCACGCCGGATATCGACCGCAAGGAAATCGAAATCCGCTCCTTCGTACAAGGCTTCTCGCCCGAGAAGGACGTGCGCCTGCAGGTGCAAATCAGCTTCAACGGCGAGCCGGTGGCCGAGGATCTGTTCCGGGTCAAGGCCGGGCATGAATCCAGACGCATCCGGATCAACGATTTCAACGACCACGGATTGGGCGGCTGGTGGACGCCCGAGAAACCGAATCTGTACGATGTCACGTTCACGCTGCTGGAGGACGGGAAGCCTCGGGACGAGGTGTCGAGCTATTTCGGCATGCGCAAAATTTCGATTGAGGATGGAAAGCTCTGTTTGAACAACCGGCCTTATTTCATGAAGCTCGTGCTCGACCAAGGCTACTTCCCGGACGGAAATTTGACGCCTCCGAGCGACGAGGCCATCAAGCGCGACGTGGAGCTGACCAAGGAAATGGGCTTTAACGGCACCCGCAAGCATCAGAAGCTTGAGGATCCGCGCTACCTGTATTGGTGCGACCGTCTCGGACTGCTGGTGTGGGGCGAGGCAGCCAATGCTTATGAATATTCCGAGGAGTATGTCCGCCGTTTCACCAAGGAGTGGCAGGAGTCGGTGGAACGCGACTATAATCACCCGTGCATCGCCGTTTGGGTGCCGCTCAATGAGAGCTGGGGCGTGCCGAACGTGCAGATCGACAAGCTTCAACAGCAGCACGTGCTCGCGATGTATCATCTGACCAAATCGCTTGATCCGATGCGTCCGGTCGTGTCGAATGACGGCTGGGAGATGCTGAAGACCGACCTCTACAACATCCACGACTACGAATGGCGGCGCGAGGTGCTGGAGGACCGTTACAGCACGGCCGACAAGGCGGCGGGCGCGATGCCGGCCAACCGCAGGCTGTCGGTAAGCGGCTATGCGTACGACGGCGAGCCGATCCTCGTGACCGAATTCGGCGGCATTGCTTATAAGAAGAGCGAGTGGGAGGGCTGGGGCTACTCCGGCGCCGAGAACGACGAGGATTATACAGACCGGCTGCGCGCAGTCATTCAGCCATTGCTGAAGTCGGGCGTCGTGCAGGGCTACTGCTACACCCAGCTTACCGATGTGGAGCAAGAAATCAATGGATTGCTTACGTACGACCGCAAGCCGAAGATCGCCTTGGAGATCATTAAAGCCGTTAATGAAGGGAGATAGCGAGTGAAATTAATGTCATCAATTAAAGCCATGGATTAATGACATTAATAAATCATCACAATTCGATGACAGCTGCGGAACATCCAACACAAATGTCCATATGTGTCAACAACAAAGCCGACTCCTTGACGGAGCCGGCTTTGTCGTATTGCAGCGAAAAATCAATATGCCGCATTACTGATGGCGCGACAGCCAATCGGCCATCACCCAAAAAAATGTCCACTTCATCCAAAAAAGCGGCATATGTTCGACAGGGGATTGCCGATAAGATGAAAGCAGTTACATCATACACTTCAATCCTATAGGGGGTAAGAGCATGAAAAAGGTGAACAAACGATGGACGACGTTGTACCTGATGCTGACGATCACGGCACTCGTATTGGCTGCGTGCGGCGGCAACAACAACGGCGGCGAAAACGCAGGGGGCAGCGAGCCGGCGAACGGCCGTGGGCAAGCCGCAAGCGGCAAGACGCAGGAGCTGCTGTTCTGGACGCCGTTCTCCGGCGCGGACGGAGAGTTCATGAAGAAAATGGTCGACAAGTACAATTCCTCGCAAGACGCCTACAAAGTGAATTTCGTCATTCAACCGAGCGGCGAGTATTATAAGCAGCTGGATGTCGCGCTCAGCAGCAGTAAAGATCGTCCGGACTTCATGATCATGCATGTCGATCAGATTCCGACCTACGTCAACAAAGGCGCTTTGCTGCCGATGGAGGAGCTGGCCGCGGCTGCAGGCCTGAACCAAGCGGATTATGTAGAAGCGCCGGTTCAATATGCGACGATAGACGGCAAATGGTACAGTATTCCGCTGGATGTCCATCCTCTCGTCATGTACTACAACAAAGACCTGTTCGAGAAAGCCGGCATTGCCGCTCCTCCGACGAACCGCTCCGAATTCGAAGCAGCAGTCGAGAAGCTGACCGACAAAAGCGCTGGCGTATACGGCTACGTCTTACCGACGCTCTGGCCGCAGCAGTTCATCTTTCCGACACTCGTATGGCAGAACGGCGGCGATCTGTGGAACGGAACGGATGTGGCCTACAACTCGCCTGAAGCGGTTGAAATGATCAGCTGGATGCGCGGTCTGGTTGAAAAAGGCATTTCCCCGGGCAACGTTCAGCAGGACGGCGAGAACACCTTGTTCCTGCAGGGTAAAAACGCCATCCAGTTCAACGGCCCTTGGATGAAGGGGCAATTCGATCAAGCGGGCATCAACTACGGCATCGCGCCGATGCCGCAGATCGGTAAAGCAAAGCAAGCGGTGTTCGCGGGCTCCCATAATTTCGTCGTGCCGAAAGACGCAACGGACGAAGCTACGCTGGCCGGCATCGGCGACTTCCTGAAATATGTCTCCGCCAACTCGATGGACTGGGCGGCTTCCGGTCAAGCACTGGCTGCGAAGCCGATGTTGCAAAGCGCGGAATTCAAAGCGCTGCCGAATGCGATTATTGCAGACAGCTTCGAATACGTCCAATTCTCGCCGAATGTACTGAACTGGTCGACGATCAGCGAGCCGATCTGGGGCGAGCTGTCCAGCGCGCTGCTCGGCAAAAAGGAGCCGCAAAAGGCGATGGACGACGCGGCTGCGAAATCGAGACAAGCGATGAACAAATAACAACCAAACACCGGATAGCGGAGCAAGACGGGAAGTCTTAACGGGCATTCCCGTTTTTTCCGCATGGCCGGGGTCAGGAGGGGTTAACGTGTTGAAAAGCAGCTGGCAGTCCCGTTTAAGCTCATCGCTATTCGTGCTGCCTTATCTGATTTGCTTCTCCGCTTTCTTGCTTTTTCCCATCCTGTATGGGATTTATATCAGCCTTCATAACTTCGAGCTGCTCTCGACTGATCAGCAATATGTCGGATTCGCTCATTACGTCAAGATTTTTACGCCCGGTACTTATCTGAACAGCCTGTTCTTCCGCGGCCTGTGGGCGACGATCCAATTCGTTGTATATTCGGTGCCGCTGCTCATCGTCGTAGGTCTGGCTCTCGCCCTACTTGTGCATTACTTGCCCCGGAAAATCCAGGGCTTGTTCCGCACATTCTATTTTCTTCCTTACGCAATTTCCGCTTCAGTCATGACCGCCATCTGGTTGATGATGTTCGATACGAATGCCGGTTTTATCAACAGCCTGCTTATGAAATTGAAGATAACCGGGATTCCGTGGCTTACCGGACAACCATGGTCCTGGATCGCGCTCGTCATCACTACGCTGTGGTGGACGATCGGGTTTAATATGATTATATTCATCAATGCCTTGAACGAGGTTCCCGAGGACCATTATGAGGCTGCTTCGATCGACGGCGCGGGCGCGTGGAAAAAGTTCGCTCATATTACGCTGCCGTCGATCCGGCCCATCATCTTGTTCATTATGATCACCTCGACGATCGCGAGCTTCAACATTTTCGCCCAGCCGTTCCTGCTGACGCGGGGTGGTCCCGGCGATTCGACGAAGGTTCTGCTGATGAACGTGCTCGACCAGGCGTTTATCCGCAAGGAGGTCGGCTCGGCTTCCGCGATGGCTATCGTGATGGCCCTGCTGATCATGATCGTCTCGGTCGTTCAATACAGGCTGACGTACGCCAGAAAGGAGTAGAAGCGACATGCGAAAAATGAAAACGTTCTGGCTGGTGCTGCTGGCCGTTGTTGTCGCTGCGATTTTCCTGCTTCCGCTCGTCTGGATGCTCTCCACGTCATTCAAAAATGACTTCGAAGCATTGGCCGGCCAGATGAACTTTATTCCGTCCAAGCCGACCGCGGAAAACTATATTAAAGGCTTGACCGGGGAATTGATGAACGTACCGATCACGCGCTGGATCGCAAACTCCGTGTCTGTCGGCATGATCGGCACGGGAATCGTCATGCTGATCGACTCGATGGCGGCATACGCGCTGGCGCGGCTGACGGATCTGCCCTTCCGCAAGACGCTGCTCTCCCTGTTTATCGCGTCGCTTATGATTCCGGGGGTTCTGACGTTTCTGCCGATGTACATGGAGTTCAATGCGCTTGGCCTGATTAACACGTATGCGGCGCTGATTCTGCCATATTCGGCGGGTGCGTTCGGCGTGTTCCTGCTTTACCAGTTTTTTGCTTCCTTCCCGAAGGAGATCGAGGAGGCGGCGCGCATGGACGGCGCAAACAAATGGCAAATTTACGCTCGCATTCTGCTGCCCTCGGCCGTTTCGATCATGGTGACGCTCGGCATTTTCACCTTTATGGGCATTTACAATGATTTCGTATGGCCGCTGTATGCCACAACCTCGCCTGAAATGCGCACGATTACGGCAGGTATCGCGATGATGGCGCAGGGCAGCTACACGCAGGCTTACGGCAAGCTGATGGCGATGACGACGATCGCCACGCTGCCCGTCATGCTCATCTTTATTTTCGGGCAGCGTTCGTTCGTGCGGGCCATTACGCAGTCCGGCGTCAAATAACGAGGTCAAGTATCAACAGTTCAACCACCGTCCGGAAAGAGACCTTCCTGCAGGGCTCTTTCTGCGCATCGCCGTTCAGGGGGGAGTAATCCATGACAAACCAAGGTTCATCGAAGAAAATCGTTGCTGGCACAGCTGTTATTTTGGCTGCCGCGGCAGCCTTACTGGGGGTATGGCTTCTCATGGGAGGAACGGAGCTGAAGGATAAAGATCAGACCGGAGCCGCGTCTAATCCGATCGCTGCCGGAAGGACAAGCGCGGAGACATACAACGGTCTTGGAGGTACCTTCAAAAATACGCTTGCCGAGATCGACACGCCGGACCCGAGCGTCGTCTACAAGGACGGCTACTATTATATGACGTTCACGCATAACGGCACAGACGTCATGGTCATGAAATCGCGGACGCTCGATTTCCGCCGGGCGGAGCGCAAGGTCATCTGGTATCCGCCGGTCGATAAGATGTATTCGGCCAACCTGTGGGCTCCGGAAATTCAATTTCTGCAGGGGAAGTGGTATATCTACTTCGCAGCCGACAACGGCGTGAACGAGAATCACCGCATGTATGCGCTCGAGGCCGATACGGACGACCCGATGGGCACGTATTCTTTCAAGGGCCAGGTGACGGATGAGACGAACAAGTGGGCCATCGACGGCCTCGCGCTCGAGCATGAGAACAAGCTTTATTTCATCTGGTCGGGCTGGGAAGGGGACATGAACATCCGGCAGAACACGTATATCGCGCCGATGAGCGATCCGCTGACGATCAGCGGCCCGCGGGTGCTGCTGTCGCAGCCGGATCTGGAATGGGAGAAGGCTGGCGGCCCGCCTTATATTAACGAAGGTCAGTCGATACTGAAGAAGGACGGCAACGTGTTCCTCGTCTATTCCGGCGCGGGCAGCTGGACGCCCTTCTACAGCCTGGGCATGCTGTCGCTCAAGGCTGGCGG
>NZ_KK082191.1:0-3775 GCF_000598065.1 Paenibacillus darwinianus
GCCCCGGTCTG
Source organism: Paenibacillus darwinianus (assembly GCF_000598065.1). GTDB lineage: Bacteria > Bacillota > Bacilli > Paenibacillales > Paenibacillaceae > Paenibacillus_I > Paenibacillus_I darwinianus. The sequence continues at coordinate 12 of NZ_KK082191.1, forward strand.
GGGAGCAGCCGAACCGGCCGGCACCGCAGGAGCAACGGCTGCGGGCGCAATAATCGCGGCGGACGATCCGTCCGTCACCTGGCCCGCTTCCGCCGGCTGCGGGCTGTAGCCGGCAAGCGCGGCCGCGATTGCCGCAACATGCTCGGGCGTGGTGCCGCAGCAGCCGCCGATCAGCCGCGCGCCCCTGTCCGCAAAACGGCGGGCGGTTTCTCCGAAATAATCCGGCCCTGCCGTATACGTATAACGGCCGTCCACATAATCCGGCGTGCCTGCGTTCGGGAAAACGGAGAGCGGCAGGCCCACCGGAGCGCCGATATTGTCAATCGCCCGCAAAATGCCGTTCGGCCCGTTTACGCAGTTGAAGCCGACCGCATCGGCGCCGGCGGACTCCAATCGGCCGAATGCGTCGGCGAGCGCAATGCCGTCCTGCGTCGCGCCGGAGTCCGGGGCGGACAGCTGGCAAATAACCGACACGCCGGCGGACATGGACCGCACGACGCTCAGCGCAAGCAGCAGCTCATCCAGATCATAGAATGTTTCAAGCAGCAGACCGTCCACTCCGCTATCCAGCAGAATGCCGATCTGCTGCTCGAACGCCTTTGTCACCTGCGCGGTCCGCACGTTTTTGCGGCGTCCGCCGCGCACCGATCCTACCGCTCCGACCACATAAGCGTCGGCGCCGACCGCGCCGCGCGCGATGCGTACGCCTTCCCGGTTGATCCGCTCGACCTCGCTCTCGAGGCCGTATTTGGCAAGCTTCTCCGCATTCGCGGAGAAGGTATTCGTCTCGATCACCCTTGCGCCGGCTTCGTAATAACGGCGGTGCACGCTTTCGATCACATCCGGCCGGATCATGTTGAATTCTTCATACGAAACGCCGACCGGGAAGCCCTGTTGATACAAATAGGTCCCCATCGCGCCGTCTCCCGTCAGCAGCGAAGACCGCAGCGCCTGCCGCAAGTCCGGTTTCATTGCCCGTTCCCCCTTCATTTGCAACCATCCCAATACGCCTATTAAAGAGGAAAAGCAGTTGCTTTGCAAGCAGCCGCTTCTCCAAGGTCGGTTCTATTCAGCTCGGCAGGCGCGACCGTTACGCCAATTCGCCGCGGAAAACCTCCGCCGCCGGTCCGGTCATATAGACATGATCGTCTGCTTCGTTCCACTCGATGAGCAGGTCGCCGCCCATAAGCGACACCGTCGCCGTCCGTTCGGTCAAGCCGTTCAGCACCGACGCGACCACAGTCGCGCATGCGCCGGTTCCGCAGGCGAGCGTCGGACCTGCGCCGCGCTCCCATACCCGCATATCGGTATGCGTGCGGGATTTGACCGTCACAAACTCGACGTTTATTTTGCGCGGGAACATCGGATGGGTTTCAAGCTTCGGTCCCCAGGCCTGCAGGTCGAAGCCTGCCGCATCGTCAACGTAGATGACGCAATGCGGGTTCCCCATCGAGACGGCTGTAAACAAGAACTGTCTGCCGTTGACTTCAATCGGCTGGGCGATGACCCGATCCGCGTCGACCGTCGTCGGCACTTGCAATCCGTTCAGAATCGGCGCGCCCATGTCGACCCGCACTTTTACGGCCTTGCCGTTGTCAACGGTCAGCTGCACTTTCTGCACGCCGGCGCCGAGCGTCTCGATCGTCATTTCCGTCTTGTCGGTCAGCGCGTGATCGTAAACGTATTTCGCCACGCAGCGGATGGCGTTGCCGCACTGCTCCGCTTCCGATCCGTCCGAGTTGATGATCCGCATCCGGAAGTCCGCCTTCTCGGAAGGCAGAATGTAAACCAGACCGTCGGCTCCGATGCCGAAATACCGGTTGCACAGCTCGATCGCCAGCCGGTCCACGTTGTCCGGAAGAGCCTGCTCGCCCGCCACTACGATAAAATCGTTGCCCAGTCCGTGCATTTTTGTAAATTTCATAGATTTTGCACTCCTTTTATGTTAGCGGCAATCCGCTCGATGTCCCATTTCCTTTTAGCATAACCCAAGGGCCCGCGAAACGGTATTCACCATTTGCATCATTGTTTGCATTTGTTTGCACGGCAAAAAGACCGGGCGGACCCGGTCTCGGAAAGGCATGATCATCTCGCCGCCGGCTTGGAGGAGCCATAGGTAATGCGCGTTCTTTTGCCCTTCCCCTGCGAGCTCAGCACGCTTCCGATGCCCATGAGGAACGTCGGGATGCCGGCCGCCACGAATACGAGGGACCATTCCCGCAGGCCGATCGGCACGGTCTTGAATACCGGCTGAAGCGCGTCGATATACAGCACGGCAAACATCAAGGCAAGCGACGACAGTACGGCCAGCACGAGATAGCGGTTTTGCAGCAGATTCCGGTGGAAAATGGAGCGCGAGCTGCGGCAGTCGAACACGTGGATGAGCTGCGCCAGCACAAGCGTTGCGAACGCGACCGTCTGCGCCTCCACAAGATTGCCGCCATTGGTGCGCAGCGTGATCCAGAAAGCGCCGAGCGTGCACAGGCCGATCAGCACGCCGCGGCTGACGATTTTCCAGCCGAGCCGTCTTGCGAAAATATTTTCTTTGGCCGGACGCGGCCTCTGCTGCATCAAATCCTTCTCCGCCTGATCGACGCCTAGCGCCATTGCCGGCAGGCCGTCGGTCACCAGATTGACCCACAGAATCTGGATCGGCACGAGCGGCAGCGGCAGGCCGGCCATCATCGCCAGGAACATCGTCAGAATCTCGCCGACGTTCGAGGCCAGCAAATAACGGATGAATTTGCGGATGTTCTCGTAGATGCCCCGGCCTTCTTCAATCGCCGCGACGATGGTGGCGAAATTGTCGTCGGACAGCACGAGCGCCGACGCTTCCTTCGATACGTCCGTGCCGGTAATGCCCATGGCGATGCCGATATCGGCGGCTTTGATCGCCGGCGCGTCGTTGACGCCGTCGCCCGTCATGGCGACGACGTGGCCTTTGCGCTGCAGCGCCTTGACGATGCGCAGCTTGTGCTCGGGCGAAACGCGTGCGTAAACATACGTTTCATCCGCCACCCGCTCCAGCTCCTCGTCGGTCATAGAGGCGAGCTGCCGGCCGCTCAGCGAGCCGCCGCCGCGCGGCAGGATACCGAGCTGCTGCGCGATCGCCTCCGCGGTCAGCTGGTGATCGCCGGTGATCATCACCGTCTTGATTCCCGCCCTCCGGCACGTTGCGATCGCATCCCGCACCTCCTTGCGGGGCGGATCGATCATCCCCGTGAGGCCGACGAATATCATCTGGCATTCTACATTCTGCTCCGAATCGGTCGCATCCTGCGACCGCAGATCGCGGTACGCGAGTCCGAGCACGCGCAGCGCGGATTGCGCCATCTCCTCGGCGGCCGCAGCGGCCTTCTGCCGCAGCGTGGGCGTGAATGGCACGACATTGCCGTCCCAAAGCGCATAGGCACATTTCTCGATCAGCAAATCCGGCGCGCCCTTCGTGCATAAAAGCCGGCCGCCGTGGTGGCTGACGAGCACGGACATCCTTTTCCGCTCCGAATCGAACGGATACTCTTTCTCGCGCTTATAGAGCCCCTCGAGCGAAGATACGGTAACGCCCAGCTTCGCGGCCAGCACGATAAGCGCGCCTTCGGTCGGATCGCCCTTCATCTCCCAGGACTCGCGGTCCTCATCTTTTTCTTTCCTCTTTTTGGCCGTTTTTTCCTGGACCGGCAGCAGCCGGGCATTGTTGCAGAGCGCGGCGATTTGCAGCATACGCCGCAGCGCCGAATCGCTTTTCAGATCGGCGGGCCTGCCGT
>NZ_KK082191.1:3875-9919 GCF_000598065.1 Paenibacillus darwinianus
ACTCGTAGCCTTCGCCCGTCACGTCCAGCCGCCTGCCGCCGGTCCAGAGCTTCGTCACCGTCATTTTATTCTGGGTCAGCGTGCCCGTCTTATCCGAACAAATGACCGACGCGCAGCCTAGCGTCTCGACCGACGGCAGCTTGCGGACGATCGCTCTCCGCTTGATCATCCGCTGCACGCCAAGCGCCAGCGCAATCGTGACGATCGCCGGCAGCCCTTCCGGAATGGCCGCCACCGCCAGGCTGACGCCGGCCAGAAACATACCGTACGGCGGCTGGCCGTGCAAAATGCCGGCAATGACGACCATGACGGTCAAACCGAGCGCCACCACGATCAAAACTTTGCCGAGCTGCTCCAATCGGTGCTGCAGCGGTGTTTCCATCGACTCCGTCTGCGCGATCAGGTGCGCGATTTTGCCCATTTCCGTTCCCATACCGGTTCGCACGACGATGCCGCGTCCGGTTCCCCTGGTCACCATCGTCCCCATAAAACCGATGTTTTTCATATCGCCGGCGGGAAGATCGACCTCGGCAATCGTCGACGTATGTTTGCTTGCGGGAACGGATTCCCCGGTAAGGGCGGATTCCTCCGCATACAGTCCGTTCGTTTCAAGCAGACGGATATCGGCCGGTATACGGTCGCCGCTCTCAATCAGGACGATATCGCCGGGTACGAGCAGGGCGGCGGGCACCTCCGTCACTTTGCCGTCGCGCACGACGCGGGCGGTCGGGGCAGACAAGGCCTTCAGGGAACGCAAGGACTGCTCCGCTCTGTATTCCTGTACGAACCCGAGAATCCCGTTAATGACGATGATCGCCACAATCGTCACCGCATCCAGATATTCGCCGAGCAGGCCCGAAAGGAGCGTCGCGCCGACCAGCACGAGCACCATAAAATCTTTGAACTGGTTCAAAAACAGCGTCAGCGGCGATATGCGTTTGCCTTCCGACAGCTCGTTGCGTCCATAGGCGTTAAGCCGTTCGGCCGCCTGCGCCGCCGTCAGTCCCGCCTGCGGATTGCTCTCCAGCTTTTCCGCAAGCGCGGATTGGCCGAGCTGGTGCCACATCGTTTGATCCATCCGTTTCCCTCCCGTTTCTCCATCCGCCGCGTCCTTTTCCGCCTCGCCGAGCGCACGGACAGCCTTTACAGGGTAAATGTATTCGGACAAACCGAAAATTATCACCGGCGGCCGGGAGAGCAGAGAAAAAGCGGCGTCGGGCCATCCCGGGAGGAGGCCTTATTCATGCCGCGTATGCGGGTTAGGCTGGGCGGCCGCAAGAAAGGGCTTAAGTTTTCGGCCGGACTATGGCATGATAGAGAAATGACATGATAAAGGCAGGTATCGCGTTTATGGCTCTCGACGGCATCGTAACCCGCGCGCTGGCGCATGAGCTCACCCTCATCGTCGGCGCGCGCATCGCCAAAATTCATCAGCCCGACGAGCATACGCTCGTCTTTCAAATCCGCGGAGCGCAGGCGCAGGGTCGTCTGCTGCTATCGGCGAATCCGACATATCCGCGCGTCCATTGGACGACGCAGCCGCATTCCAATCCGCTGGAAGCGCCCATGTTCTGCATGCTGATGCGCAAGCATTGCGAGGGCGGCGTCATCGAAGCGATCCGGCAGCCCGGCAACGAACGCATCCTGTCGTTCGATATCCGCCAGCGTGACGAGCTGGGGGACTATGCCCTCAAGACGGTCATCGTCGAGCTGATGGGAAGGCACAGCAACATCATCCTTACCGACCCCGCGACCGGCGTCGTGCACGACGGCATTCATCACGTCACACCGGCGATCAGCAGCTATCGTGTCGTGCTGCCCGGCAGCGCCTACACATCGCCTCCGGAGCAATCGAAGACCGATCCTTTTCGCATAGACTCTGCCGCCGAATTCGCGGAAGCGATGGCAGCGGCACCGGAAGGGGCATCGCCCGATAAACGTCTGGTCGCGGCGTTCAGCGGCATCAGCCCGCTGCTCGCCAAAGAAATCGCCCACCGCGCCGCCTTGGATGCCGCAGCTGCCGATAGCGCCCGCCCGGCGACCGCATCCGCAGCAGACGCGCCCGGCAGCGATGATGGCTTGTGGCAGGCGTTCCGCAGCATGACGGAGCATTTTCGGGCCCACCGGTACGAGCCGGTCATCGTTGACGCGGATAACGGCAAAACCTTTTTTTCCGTGACGCCTCTCGCGCATCTCGATGGAACAACCCTCGCCTTCGATACGATAAGCGCCTGCATGGAAGCTTATTACGGCGACAAGGCGGAGCGGGATACGGTCAAACAGCGCGCCGGCGACCTTTACCGGTTTCTGCAGAACGAGAAAGCCAAGAACGAGAAAAAGCTGCAGAAGCTGAACGAAACGCTGGAGGAAGCCAAGGACGCCGACAAGCACCGCAAACTCGGCGAGCTGATTACGGCGTATATGCACGGCATCGCCAAAGGCGACGCCTCAGCCGAGGTCGTCGACTATTACGATGAGAACCAACGGACCGTGACCATTCCGCTCGACCCTCTGCTTACGCCGTCCGAGAACGCGCAGCGCTATTTCCGCCGTTATACGAAGGCCAAGAACAGCCAAGCGGCCGTAGCCGAGCAAATCGGGATGGCGCACGAGGAGATCCGCTACTTCGAGACGCTGTTGCAGCAGCTCGACAGCGCGGCCTTGCAGGATATTGAGGAAATCAGGGACGAGCTCGTCGAGCAGGGTTACCTGCGCGCAAGGGGCAAGCGGGGGCCCAAACGGAAAAAGCCGGCGAAGCCGTCCTTGCTCTGCTACACCTCCTCGGAGGGCGTATCCGTTTTCGTCGGCAAAAATAACGCCCAAAACGAGTATCTGACGAACCGGCTGGCCGCCCAGGGCGACACCTGGCTGCATACGAAAGATATTCCCGGCTCGCATGTCGTCATCCGAGGCACGGATTTCGGCGACGCCACGCTCGAGGAAGCGGCGATGCTGGCCGCCCACTACAGTCAGGCGCGATCCTCCAGTCTCGTGCCGATCGACTACACGCTGATCCGGCACGTGCGGAAACCAAGCGGCGCAAAACCCGGTTTCGTTATTTACGATCATCAAAAAACGCTGTTCGTCACCCCCGACGAATCGCGCCTTAAGGCGCTCCCTTCGCAAATCAAGGGATGAACAAACAAGCCGCGGCACAGTTGAGCAGCGGCTTGTTTGTTGATCAATGCCCCGAAGCGATTACTACCTGCACGATCCCTCTCCTTCACCAGCGGGCTCTGCGAATGCCCTCCAGCCGCGCGATGACTGATGCGTCGACCGTACGGCTGCCGAGCGCGCCGTGGAACACGACCCCGTTCCGTTCGCCGTGGTAGTCTGAGCCGCCCGTTGCGACCACGCCGAACCGGTCAGCCATCGCCCCGTAACGCGCCTCCTCCTCCGGACCATGGTCGGAGTGAAACACCTCGATCCCGTCCGCTCCATAGCGCAGCAACTCTTCAATCAGCCTGTCGGAGCCGTATAATCCGGGATGCGCGACGACCGCCGCTCCGCCGGCCTCCCGAATCCAATCGATCGCCTGAAACGGCGTAATGCGAGGCGGATTGACATAGGCGGCAGCCCCGGAGGACAAATAGCAGTCGAACGCTTCCTTCATCGTCGAGACATAGCCCTTGGCCACCAACACGGCCGCGATATGAGGCCTGCCGACGGTGTTGTCCCCTTCGCCGTCCTTGCCCGCCTGCTCGAACACCTCCCGCATCGATACCTGCAGCCCGAGCTCCCGCAAACGCTCCACAATCATCTCGTTGCGGACGCCGCGCACGCCGCGAAGCGATTGAAGCCGCTCCAGCCAGACCTTGTCCGACAGGTCGAAATAGTAGCCGAGGATATGAATATCCCGTCCTTCGGCCACCGTGCTGAGTTCGACCCCAGGAACAACCGTTATGCCGAGTCTGACGCCCTCCGCAACCGCCTCCGCCACTCCCGCGACCGTGTCGTGATCCGTTATCGCCACCGCCGCAAGTCCCCCTGCTTTAGCAAGCCGGACATTATCCGAAGGCGCACCCGTCCCGTCCGAAGCCGTCGTATGCGTGTGTAAATCCGCACGGCCGTTCATAACCATTGCTTCAAATCCCTCTCCCTCAGAAATGTAAGAAACGTCACCGCAGAAATCGGCAGCAGCGCGGACTTGAGGTAGATCGAGTAAAACTGCCGTTTAAAGCGCACGTCCGATATCGGCACGACTCGGATGAGGCCAAGCGCCACTTCGTGCTTCACCGAAGAAGCCGATACGATCGACAAGCCGACCCCGGCTTCCACTGCGGACTTGACGGCTCCCGTGCTGCCAAGCTCCATGACGAGATTCATTTTCGCCGGATCGATCTGGCGGGAGCGGAGCTGCTCCTCCATCACCAGCCGCGTTCCAGAGCCTTGCTCCCGCAGGACGAACGGATAGGAAAGGGCTTCCTCCAGGGTCACTTCTCCAGATTGGCCGAGCGGATGCGATGCCGGGACGATCAGCCGAAGCTCGTCGCTCATGACCGCCTCCATATGCATATCCGGATGATTCACCGGCGCTTCGACCAGACCGAAGTTCAACTGGTGATTCAGAATCTCTTCCATAATTTGCGCGGTGTTCATCACTTTCATGCTGATGGAGATTTGCGGATATTCCTGGCCAAAAGGGCCAAGAAGCCGCGGCAATATATATTCACCGATCGTCAGGCTTGCGCCGAGCTGCAACCGGCCTTTTAACTGTGTCGTAAATTTCGACATCGTCGCGTCGGTTTCCCGGATCAATTCGATTGACTGCTGCGCGAACGGCATCAATGCCCGGCCGGCATCGGTCAGCTCGATCCTTTTGGTGGAACGGAGCAGAAGCTTCGTGCCGAAGTAATCCTCCAGCGATTGCACCTGCATCGTTACGGCCGGCTGCGTCATATGCAGCGCCTGGGCGGCTGCCGAAAAGCTGCCCCGTTCCGCCACGGTAAAAAAGATATGGAGCTGGTGAAAGTTCAGTGCCATACGCCCGCATTCTCCTTTCTGTACACCGATCATTATAGCAAACCGACCCTCAAGAGAGCGACACAAACAAAAAAAACACATGCGGTATGCATGTGTTCGGCTTGCGGCATCGGCTTCCGCCTGCTATTTGCGCTTGCGGCTGTTCTTGATCAAGGTCATCCGCCGGGAATGGCGAAGCCACGAATAGTAAGATTTCAGATCGCGAAGTTCGATCGTTTCCGACATCCGGCCAAGGAACGTCACGACGATCATCTTATGAAGGGGGTTGCCGAGCAAATCCGTTGCGCCCGGCAGCGATGAGAACTCGGCGACGAACACCAGATCGTCGTCGATCAAATATACGTCCTGCTCGTTGCGGTAGTACGGCTCCACCCGGCCCTGCTTCAGGCTCTGCCACATGAAATCGGCGATATCCTCGAAACCGGTTTTTTCGCTTTCTATCCGATCGATCCATCTGCTTTGGGCATGGTTCGTAATGACGATATCAGCCACTTTCTTATCGCCTAAAACGACATGAAACGACTCATAGGTACCCCACCTCGAGGTCGTTTTATCCTTCATCGCTCCACCCCTTCCCAAAAGCGGGATATTGATTACATATGCAAAACACTGCCTTCACGACTTCTCCGCAAACCGTTTAAAGACTGTAAAATCTCGTCTTATCCTGCATGTCCTTGGAATATTCCGTCTTGATTTCATTCCGGTACGAGCGCTCGATTCTCTTAACGTAAGGAAGCCGCTGGATGTTGCGGGACGTATCTTCGGCTCTTTCCGTATTGACGTACATTACCACATAATGCATTTTACGCGACATATAGTGTACGGTTCCATATTTCTCGAGATTGCGGGCGGCCTTTAAATCGCTCACCCAGACGATATACCCCGTGCGTTCCGCGAACGTCGACGGCAGCGGCGCCGTTTCCTTCTCTTCCATGGACATGACCGATTCCCCCATAAAACTTCCCAAAATACTCCCCAAAAAGTGAAGCTAGCGCGAATACTTTCCGGAGGCCTTCCTTACCGAACTTCTGCGTAAAATAACGCGGGAGAGGCGCGGCGGC
>NZ_KK082191.1:10019-11633 GCF_000598065.1 Paenibacillus darwinianus
GACGGCATCGGATCGTTGCTCGGCACTTTAATTTCATCCGATACCGCACGCGCGATCAAGGTGGACACTTCAAACAGCAGTCCGTCAAGCGACTGCTCTGCCGCCTTAAAGCCGCGTACGCTTTCCTGTTCGTCCAGCTCTCGCTGGACGGCTTCCGCCTCTTCCTTCGCCGCATGATAATCGGGATGGAAACGGCCGAACCGTTGGCATTCCTCGAATTTTTCCTTCGCTTTCGCAAAACGTTTAACGAGTGCCTGAACCGCCTCGTTTCGTTTCATTTCGCCTTTCCAGTATACATAATCGGCGGCATCCGCCGAGAAATTGATCATATCGCCAAGCTCATACGCCGCTGAAAGCAAACCCGCCATATCGAGCGTCGCCTGCCCGGCGTCCGCCCGGTAGCCCGCATAAGCCGCTTCCTTCGTAATCGCCATTGGTTCACCTCCTGTACGTTCATTCCCCTCTATCATACCATGAAATCATGAAAATAGAGACGGTATTTTACGAAAAGGACACCCGATCCGGTATGCAGAGTTGCATACCCGACCACATATCCGGCGTCAAACGGACGGCTTCCGCGCCGTTCTCCGACCGGAGCTTGCCGCTGACCGTCCAAATATCCCGCCCCTCCTCGAGCCGATCCGGTACGAAATCGAGCGTTTGCCCCTCCCGGACGAGCCGTACGGCGATGCCGATCTCAATCGCCTTCGTGATCATTTCACGCCGGGTCGTCGCATGGTATTCCCGCAGCTGTTTGAACCAGGCCGCCGGCACGTTCGACAGACCGGGCAGCAGCCGCAACCGGATGACGGCATCGGATCGTTGCTCGGCACTTTAATTTCATCCGATACCGCACGCGCGATCAAGGTGGACACTTCAAACAGCAGTCCGTCAAGCGACTGCTCTGCCGCCTTAAAGCCGCGTACGCTTTCCTGTTCGTCCAGCTCTCGCTGGACGGCTTCCGCCTCTTCCTTCGCCGCATGATAATCGGGATGGAAACGGCCGAACCGTTGGCATTCCTCGAATTTTTCCTTCGCTTTCGCAAAACGTTTAACGAGTGCCTGAACCGCCTCGTTTCGTTTCATTTCGCCTTTCCAGTATACATAATCGGCGGCATCCGCCGAGAAATTGATCATATCGCCAAGCTCATACGCCGCTGAAAGCAAACCCGCCATATCGAGCGTCGCCTGCCCGGCGTCCGCCCGGTAGCCCGCATAAGCCGCTTCCTTCGTAATCGCCATTGGTTCACCTCCTGTACGTTCATTCCCCTCTATCATACCATGAAATCATGAAAATAGAGACGGTATTTTACGAAAAGGACACCCGATCCGGTATGCAGAGTTGCATACCCGACCACATATCCGGCGTCAAACGGACGGCTTCCGCGCCGTTCTCCGACCGGAGCTTGCCGCTGACCGTCCAAATATCCCGCCCCTCCTCGAGCCGATCCGGTACGAAATCGAGCGTTTGCCCCTCCCGGACGAGCCGTACGGCGATGCCGATCTCAATCGCCTTCGTGATCATTTCACGCCGGGTCGTCGCATGGTATTCCCGCAGCTGTTTGAACCAGGCCGCCGGCACGTTCGACAGACCGGGCAGCAGCCGATCCGGCTC
>NZ_KK082192.1 GCF_000598065.1 Paenibacillus darwinianus
CTTCCGATTCTGCGGACGATACCGGATGTACTTCGGAAACAGGCGCGGTCGTTTCAAGCGCCTTTGACTCGGCAACCATCTGCTCCACGGGAGGGGCTGCTTCTGACGATTCGACTGACGCTTCCACCAACATCGTTTGCTGCTCGGCTTCAGCAGCAGGAACGCGCTTCTTTGACTGCTTCACTTTGACTCCGTCGCCGCTTGAGTCGTTGTTGTCGTCATCGTCCTTCATTTCCTTCGCGCCTACGGAGGCGACGATCTCGTTCAGTTCAGCAAGCACATCCGTCAGACGCTTTCGGAAATGCGTCATCATCGAGTGATGAAAGGGCTGCTTCATAACGAATCCGGACAGACCAATGAAGTATTGCATGTATGGATTTTCGCTGATCGACTCCAAGGTTTCTCTGTCAGTCAACTGCATTCTCTCTTGGATGATGAGCGCGCCGAGCCCCATTCGCAGACTGATCGTTTGCTGTCCGCGGAAGGTATCTTTGAAAAACTGTCCGTATTTTTTCTCGGCTTCTGCCCACGGCACCAGCCGCGCCAACTGAACCCAACGATTTTCTTCGTCCAGCTTTCCGCCGAAGGGCAGAAAGAAATCGCCTGGCATGATCAATTGGTTTTCAAGATGCGCGGTCGGCTTAAACACTTTCATCACTCCATCTGCAAAGTTTTGAACCATTTTCAGGGGTTTCCTTTGCATATGATTTCGACACATAGAGCCAAAAATCCTTGTTATTATGCGGTTTTCAGCCGTTTTTACGTCGTTCAGCAAGCCCGAATTAGACACGCTTCCAGCGGGCTCTCAACTGGTCGAGAATAATGGCCAGAAGTACGACGGCGCCGATGATCACTTTTTCCCAATACGCCGAAACGCTTAACAGTACGATGGCATTGGCCAGAACCCCCATCAACGCGGCGCCGATGACCGTACCGATCGCCTTACCTTGCCCGCCCATGAGAGACGTCCCTCCGATAATGGCCGCGGTGATCGAAGGCATGAGCCACCCTTGTCCGATTTCGGGCTGACCTGCCCCGAGCCGGAGCAACATGAGAATGCCGGCAAGGGAAGCGAAAACGCCGGACAAGGCGTATACGCCGATTTTGGCCTTATTGACGTTGATGCCCACAAGGCGGGCCGCCGCTTCATTGCCGCCGATCGCGTATACGTGGCGTCCGAAGGGCGTTTTTTTGAGTACGTACATCAGAATGATCGTGACGAGGATCATGATCACGGCCGGCAAGGGAATGGGCCCGATAAATCCTTGGCCGAAAAACAGCACGCTTTGCGGAATCCCTTGGATCGGCCAGCCCTTCGTAAAGACAAGAATCAGACCGACCAGGATTTCGCCTGTCGCCAAAGTCACAATAAACGGATTCAGCTTTAGTCTCGTAATGAAAAGGCCGTTCAATGTCCCGCAGGTTGCGCCGATCAGCAGACCCAGGACGATACTGACATACGGGTTGATTCCGAAATTGACCATCATGATAGCGGTGGTGATGCCACTGAAACCCGCGATAGCGCCCACGGACAAGTCGATGCCCCCGCTGATCAGCACCAGCGTCTGCCCCAGCGCAATTAAAGCCACGAAAGAAAACTGCCGCATGATGATCCCCAGATTGTAAGGATCGGCAAAATTCGGGCTGACGATAGTCAGCAATATGCACATAATCAGCAGCACGACAAAAATACCGGTTTCGGTATTGTTGAACAGCTTTTCGAATCTTCTGAGACCGCTCTCGTTCGGCATTGGATTCATGGTTCAAGAAACCCTCCACATTCGATTCGTTATCCCAGGGCGACTTTCAGAATTTCTTCCTGCGTCGTTTCCTGCGCGTTCAGAAATCCTTTGGCGGCTCCCTGGTGCATCACCATGATCTGGTCTGACAGATTAATCACTTCTTCCAACTCTGAGGAAATGACGATGACGGCGAGACCATCATCCGCCAACTTCACAATCAATTCGTGTATTTCCGCCTTGGCATTAAGATCGATGCCTCTTGTCGGTTCGTCGAGAATTAATACCTTTACGTTTTTCGCCAGCCATCGGCCGAGAATGGCCTTCTGCTGATTTCCGCCACTCAATAGCCGGATTTCTTTTTCCGCCGATGAGGTTTTGATCTTGAGGCTCTGGATAAACTGGGCGGCGATCGATTTCTCGGAGGCCTGATCGATACCGGTCCACCGGTTTAACACCGATAGCAGCGGCATTGTAATGTTTTCCCTGATGGAACTAATCGGAAAAATGCCGAATTTCCTTCTTTCTTCCGACACATAGCCGATCCCCAGATTAATGGCGTATTTCGGCGATTTGACGGATACCTTGCTTCCGTACCAGTAGATTTCACCGCCGTCCGGCTTCGTCTCTCCAAAAATCGCCCGCACTAACTCGGTTCTGCCGGCGCCTACCAAACCCGCAATCCCCAATATTTGACCCTCGTGAAGGTCGAAAGAGATTTCCCGGAATTCCGTTTGGCGAGTAAGATGGCGAACGCTTAACACGCATGTCCCGCCTGGCCCTGCAGCCCGATTTTTTTTCTGGTGCGTGAACGCGCGGCCGACCATGAGATTGATTATTTCATCGATGGTGGTGTCGCTCATTTTTAAAGTGGCAATCAGATTGCCGTCCCTCATCACGGATACCCGGGAAGAAATTTGCTTAATCTCTTCCATGTGGTGGGAAATGTAAACGATCGATTTCCCTTCCTCTTTTAGCTGATCCAGGATTTTGAACAAGATCTGAGCCTCGTGGTAGGTTAAACATGCGGTCGGCTCGTCAAGAATCAGGATTTCAGCTCCGAATGCCAACGCCCTCGCGATTTGGACCAGCTGCTGATAAGCGACGCTGAGATCGCCGACCTTCAGGTTAACGTCCAATTTCACGCCAATTTTGTCGAGATACTTGGCAGCCTCGCGCTGTGTGGCTTTTCCGTCTATCCAAGGGACCCCCGCCTTGCAGATTTCTGATCCGAGGAAAATGTTCTCCGCGATCGTAAATTGAGGAACCAGATTCAGCTCCTGCGGCACGATGCCGATTCCGAGCGAAAGGGCTTTGGACGGCGAATCAATCACCGCTTTGACGTCGCCTATGTAAATATCACCGCTGTCCGGCTGGATCAGTCCCATGATGGTGCTGACCAACGTGCTTTTGCCCGCACCGTTCTCACCAACAATCGCATGGATCTCGCCCGGATCCAGCTGGAAATTCACGTGGTTGAGAGCTTTTACACCTGGGAAGCTTTTGTTGATGTCACGCATGACCAAAGTGGAGTGACTCATTTTTGTTCACACACCCATTCAGTTTACTGATAAAAATCTGTAACCGGATTGATCATCGGCATGATCAATCCGGTCACAACTTTTTCAACCTTTTGAGTCATCGATCAAGACTTGAATTTTTCGTTGTTCTTTTCGTATTCGGCCAAATTATCCTTTGTCACGATATACGATTCGATTTCATCCACTTTAGGCAAAGTTTTTCCATTCAGAAGATCAATCATATCGTAGATGGCCTTGTAGCCGATATCCGGAACTTTCTGTACGACAGTCGCCGCGATGACTCCCTCTTTCAGGTAGCTCATCGTTTCTGGCGCGTCGTCCATCCCGACGATCAGGACTTTTCCGGCTTTCCCGGCATCCTTCACCGCGCGTGCGGCCCCAATCGGGTTGCCGGCGTTATTGGCAAAAATGCCTTTCAGATTGGGATTCGCCTGCAGCATGCTTTCCGTCAATTGCGCCGCTTTCTCCCAGCTGTCATTATCTGCCTGCTCGTCTACGATTTTGATATCCGGGTATTTGGCCATTACCTTTTTGAAGCCTTCCACGCGCTGTTTGTGACTGGGGGCTCCCAAGGAACCGAGAAGAATGGCGACTTCCCCCTTGTAGCCGATTTTTTCTGCAAGATACTCGGCAAGCACTTCGCCGTCTTTATCATTATGATTGTTGCCGACGAACGTCGCTCTGTCGCTTTGCGCAGCATCCGCTTCGAACGTGATGATCGGAATCCCGTTCTTGATCCCTTGGTTGATGATCGGGGTCGTGGTAGGCGGATCCAGCGCCGCTACGGCCAGAACATCCGGCTTCTTCGCAATCGCAGCCTCTACCTTCTGGCTGTGCTGAATGATGTCAGCCACAGGAGGCGCATCCCATTCCATCTTCACTTCAATGCCCTTTGCTTTCAACTCATCGATCGCCACTTGAGCTCCGACCTTAACGTTCTCATACCACGGATGGATCAGCTTCGGTACAAATATGAAATAATAGCTCTTTTTTTCCGCGTCCGCCGGTTTACTGGATGCATTCGCACTTGACGCAGTGGAGTCAGCTTCGCTTGACGCAGGAGCAGTATTCTGGGAACCAGCGCCACCGCAGGCAGAAATCACTATCGAAAGAATGAAAAGCACCGCAACTGTAAGCATTAACTTTGAACGATTCAATTCGTTGTCCCCCTCGGATTAAAATATCTTCGCCTACCGTTTAAAAACGCTTACATTATCTCGGTCGATTTCATAGCTTTTCTGAAATCTTCCCGTGTTATTTTTCTTTCAGACGACCGCCACCTCCCCTCACCATTAACAAAAGTAATGGTCAATTACATTTGTTAAATAGTGTATAACGACCAGATTTCTTCGTCAATCACTTTTTTCAATTTTCGAAATGTTGCGGAGACCCCCGCGTCGGAATTTTTGAAATTGACAAGAGAAATTAAGATCGTTTACAATCGTTTTACAAATGATATTATTAATTACAAATGATAAAAACGAGGAGGTCAGCCATGGATTTCTGGGTCGAAGGCTACGCAGGCCCGTTAAAACCGTTCGTCGACATTTTCTTATCGTATCTATTTACAACGGGACCTTACATACTAGTCTCGCTGGCGATAGGTTCCTTGCTTTCCAAACTGGTTCAGAAACAATGGGTTTTCTGGATCGCGGAACATTTCGGCCAATTTCGGGTGGTCAGGTACATGCTGTTGCCATTCTTAAGTTTGTTCGCGCTGACGAATCCCGCCTGCTATGAAATTGGAAGCGCTTTAAAGGAAAGACACAAGCCTGCCTTTTATGATGCTGCCGTCTCATTTTGTCATCCCGTCACCGGCTTGTTTCCATTCAGCAACTCCGGTGAGATCTTTTTTTTAATCGGAGCCCTCTATCCGGTAATCAAGCTGGGGATTCCCGTATGGCAGTTCGCCATCGCCTATTTTGTCATTGGACTGGTCGTCATTATGATCAAGGCCCTGATGACGGAATATTTGACCCAGAGATTTTTGAATCAACTCAACCAAGCGAAACGTGGTGAATGAGATGAAACCCGACATGACCATTCAGGATTCACCCCCCTCTTTTGCGGATGACAAAGTCGTATACGTCGGCTCGGGTCCCGGCGGTTGGGGTGTGGGTCTGTTTCTGCAAGCCGATCCTGTTAAAAATAAAGTCGTCTCGTTAACGGGCGGCGGCATTCATCCGGTTGCCCAAAAAATAGCGCAGCTTCTGGAACGTCCGGTCGTAGACGCTTATGTCGAAAAGGTTTCACTGGAAGAGATGATCTGTGTTGTGGTTGACTGCGGCGGTACTGCCAGAATGGGCGTTTACCCGATGAAGAAGATTCCCACCATCAACGTGAAACCGGCCTCCCCTTCCGGGCCTTTGGCTGTTCATATTACGGAGGACCTCTTTGTGTCCGGCACGACGGTCAACGAAGTCAAATCCGCGGAAGGCAGCGTAGCTGCCCAAACGAATGGCACACAGCTCCCTGCTGTTAGAGCCTTGGCCGACTTGCCCCGAGAATCGGAGACAGCTTTACGACAACGGGAACCCTTTGGCCCCGCAGTGGCAGCTTCGTTATTTGCCAAAACGGCCGCTTACTTGATGGGCTGGCTGTATCAATGCGGCAAGGATTCGGTAACCGCCTTTGTCACGCACGTTCTGCCCATGATGGTCGGCATCTCGGTTTTGCTCGGGGCCTTTGAATTTTTCGGACTTTCCTCCCTGCTCACGGCAACCACCCGGTATTCGCTCGGTACGTTGACAGGCCTTATTCTCACCGTGTTCATTTTCTCGATCCCGGTAATCTCACGTTTTCTCGGAGCCGGCGCCACACTGGGCCAGATGCTTATCGTCGTATTGGGATATCAGATTGCCTTGGGGAACATCAGTTTCATCTGGATGATTCCCGCGCTGTTTGCCACGAACGTCCAAGTCGGCTGCGACTTTCTTCCTACCGGGCTGATGATGGGCAAATGTGAAGAACGAACCGTACAGGCAGGATTGAAAGCCGTTCAATACAGCCGTTTTTTTACCGGTATCGTTTGCGTGCTGGTTGCCTATTACATCGCGGTACTCATGGGTTTTTAATGGACAAACGGAAGTTGACGCCTCCATCTTCCAGATCGCCGGCATGTATAAGGATTCTCAAACACGGCCCAATTTTCAGGAGAGTTCATAAGCAAGCTGATTGGAATGGATATTATATTTGCCGAGGGGTCTTGGCAATGTTGGGAGGCATCTCCGCCGTTGGCACGACCACAGCATCGGAAAGGAATGTAAAGTGGCCGCTTCCGCTAACAAAAGAAGGCTATTCCCGTGCAACCGATACTGCGCTACAGGAATAGCCTTCTTATTTGAAAGTTTGCAGATTCACTACCTGCACCTGTAACTACCGCTTACCTGTAGTTGCGTACCGGTGCAGTTCCCGAATGTACGTGCCGACGGTTTCGTCCAATAAGCGGACCGTTTCCTCCAAAGGGGCGCTGCCGCTGCCGGTAAGCGCCTGCCTGACTTTCTCCATGTACGATTTGCACAACGGCTTCAGCTCCGGCCGCGATTGGCCGAAATCGTGCAAATAGGCGGGAATGAAGTAACAATCCAGCATGCTGAGCGGCAGCCGGCAGATTGGAGCAGCGTCTTCTCCTTCGGACCAGGCCCGCAGCCGGTCGTACAACTCGCTTAATACGATTTGTCCGAGCCGGTATGTCCGCCGCGAATATTCGTACTGCTTTTCGTCAATCGTGCCAAGCTCGAACCGTTTGGCGTTCGTCTGGTCCAGCATATGCAGCGCCCCGCCCCACTCGGCGGTGAAGGTCAACCAGAAATCCGCATCCGCAAGCTCCACATCGATCTTGACCGCCTGCTCGAATACGAGATCCGGATTAGCCTCCAGCCGCTCCAGCAACGCCTCCCGTTCCGCGATATAACGCTCCCCAGAGCCGTTCCGTTCCTTATCGTTCATCGATCGTCGTCTCCTGTCAGCCGTCTCGGCGTCCAGCAAATCCTTGAGCGTCGCCGGACGGTCTGAAGCAGAAGACCCAGCACCGGGACCGCCGGGACCGCCGGAATTGCGGGAAGCGCCGCGCCCGCCGCTTGCGGGCATCCGCTTTTTCGCCAACGTCATCACCTCTTATTCTGAGCCCATTATATCAGCTTTCCGCAACTGCCGAAACTTTCGCGTGCAACCTGGCGGCGGCTGTGCTATAGTAGCTACGGAAACTAAAGAAGAAAATCTGCGGCCGCTGCAGGCTGCGGGAGAGGTTCGCGAACTCCCTCTATAAAAAACTAAGACCAGACGCTGCCGACGGGCATCGTTTGTTTTTGCTTAGGTTTTTAAGACGGCTTCACGAGATCTCGTTCTTCTTTTCAGACCCGGCGTAACGCCGGCGGAAAAGAGAGGGGATTTTTTTATGACTGCAGGAAGAAGCGCCGAAGAGCTGAAGGACATCACCCTGCTCGGCAACCAGGGCACCTCGTATACGTTCTCGTACGATCCGAAGCTGCTGGAATCGTTCGACAACAAGCACCAGGGCCGCCCTTATTTCGTAAAGTTCAATTGCCCCGAGTTCACCAGCCTTTGTCCGATGACCGGACAACCGGACTTCGCCACGATCTACATTTCTTACATCCCGGACGTGCGCATGGTGGAGAGCAAGTCTCTCAAGCTGTATCTGTTCAGCTTCCGCAACCACGGCGACTTCCACGAGGATTGCGTCAATATTATCATGAACGACCTGATCGGCCTGATGGACCCGCTGTATATCGAGGTGTGGGGAAAATTCACGCCGCGTGGCGGCATTTCCATCGATCCCTACTGCAATTACGGAAAACCCGGCACGAAATACGAAGCGATGGCCGAACACCGCCTCATGAACCACGATCTGTATCCGGAAAAAGTGGATAACCGCTAAGGGGGCACGCATCATAGGAAACAGCTGTGGGTTCTGCTTTATGTAGCGGTTATCGCCCGCGATACTTCCACCGCGTTTTCAGCCGACATCTGTCCGCTCTTTCGTCCATCCTAGGCCCGCTTGAGCGACTCCGATCGGTAAACGTATTCCGTCCGGACGAAGCAGGTTTCGCATGACTTGCCGTGCGAGCTGCAGTTGTTGCCTTCTACCTCCCAGCAGTTCACGTCCGTGCGGCGGTAGACGGGGCAGGATTCGCAGATGTCTGACGGCACGCAGCCCATCTCCCAGCAGGAGCCCAGGGATCGCGCCTGGAATTGCGGGTTGCGCTGCTTCCGCTCGAACCAGCGGATGAATGCTTCTACCACCTGCGGATCCAACTGCGTGCCTGCGGCAGCCCGCAGCGTATGCAGCGCTTGATGGAACGGCAGCGGGTCGCGGTACTTGCGCCCGTTGATTTTGGCCAGAAACGTCTGAATGACCGCTATGATCCGCGAGCCCATCGGGATTTCATCGCCTTTCAGGTTTGCCGGATAACCGTTGCCGTCCATGCGCTCGTGATGGTACAAAATATATTCGGCGACCTGCTCGTTCCCGATCGTCATGCGCACGATGGAAGCTCCGACCTCGCTGTGCAGCTTCATCAGCTCGAATTCCTGGTCGGTATATTTGCCTTCCTTCTGATACAAATCGATTGTAATGCCGAGCATCCCGATATTGCTTAAATAAGCGGCGAGCGCGATATCGGTAATCTCCTTGCCGCTAAGACCCAGCTCCTTCGCGATGATGATCGCATAACGGCTCATAAGCTCGGAATAACCGATCGTATAGGGGCTCAGATTGTCGAGCAGCTGCGCCAGCCCTTTCAGAATGCCCGTATAGGTGCCGGAAAGCTGCTTCAGCGACAGCTGTAAACCTGTAAGGGTGCGCAGATCGTGGTGAATCAGACGGATCGTGGACAGCGCCGTCTGCTCCTGCTCCTCCCCTCCGATCCGGTTGAACCAGAATACCAGGTAGCGGCCGGAGCCTTGGCCGGTCATGACTGCCGCGATGGCTTCGACGCCTTTGCCCGTCATATACTCGGGAAGCGAGCCGAACCGTTCCTCCCCCCGTCTCAAATAATGATAACCTCCGTCCGACAGCAGCCGGTCGAACCACTCCAGCGTCGCCTGATCGGCCTGCAGCATCCGTTCCGTCCGGCCGGCCAGCCCGATCAGCACCGGCGTACGGTATTCGGAGCCTCGCAGCTCGACATAGCAGCCGCTGCTGGCCCCGATCGTCTTCACCGACAGCCTGGTCATCAGCTCCATCGTATGATCCGGATGGATCGCGATCCGGTTGATTTGCCGCAGCGCCTGACCGGAAGCGACCACCACTTCCGCTTGGCTTGTCAACCGTTCCGTATCGATCAGCGCAGCCAATCCAGGGCCGATCAGCGTTCCGAGCTCCTCCAGCGCCAGCCGCTGCCGCCGCTTCAGCTTCCCGCTGAACGGACCGATGCGCACCTGGCCCTTGCCGTCCCCGGTCATAACGGCGAGCAGCGGAACCTCCCCCTCGTCGAGCAGCCGGACGGCCGGCGCCCCCTCCGCCGCCGGAAGCGACAGCGGCGGGTGGTAATCCTCTTTCTTGTAGCCGGCCAGTCCGCTGTAAGACGGACGAATCTTGCCGAAATCTCCGGTTCGGTGCCGCACGGCCTTCAACACAAACCCGCGGCTCCGCTCATCCTGCATGTAGAAGGAGTACACCGGCGCTTCAATGACCTGCTCATACAGCTCAAGAAATGCCTCGAGGTTGTTTTCAAGCCCGCGCTCCGGGCGGACGGATTGAATGACCTTCCGCGCGCGTTCGAAGCGGATGCCGAACAGACGGGCTTTTTTGCCCTGACGGACAGCCCATATCAGCATCAGCAAAGCAAAGATTGCGAACCCCGCGACAAGGATCGCCATTTCGAGCTTCAGTCCCGCCGATGCGAGCCGCTCCCCGATCGTCGGCAGCGACCGGGCCGGAATTTCAAGCCACGACATTTATGCACAACCTTCCCGTATGTTTTCGGCCTTCCTTCCGGTTACGCGCCCTTGGAATGGCGGGAGCGCTCCTCGAGGTCAGTCTGATTCTCGGCGTCACGCAATGCGATATATTGAGACAGCTCTTTGATCTTATCGTGCAGCGCCGAAATCTGGATCGATTGGTATAAACTCAACAGCAGCAGCACGAGCAGCGATAGCAGGAACAGCAGGGTAGGCGGATAAGCTACGCCCGTCCACCGGGCCATCGTGTCCAGAATTTCCGGATTGACCGACAGAATCAGGATAATGATGGCACTGCCGAGCCAGACGAGCGTATTTTTTTCGTTGATTTTTTTACGTACGAGCAATGAAACAACATAACCCGAGAACAGCAGGCCTACCGTCAATACGAACCCGTTCAACAGCACGGGATCACGCATTCGTCTTCCTCCTCGCATCCAGACCGTAATTAACCAGCACCGCCACTATGCTGAGAATAACCTTGAACATATAAATAATCGGCTTCAAGCCCGAATGCATGCTGGTTCCGGCCGCCCGTTCCTTGGAGCCGATCGGAAATTCGCGCAGACGGAAGCGGTGAAGCAGCATGTGAATGATGATGTCCGCATCCGGAAAATCGGACGGAAACCGCCCCCTCTCCGAATAGAGCCCGAACAACCGGGCATTCATGCCGCGAAGGCCCGAGGTCGGATCCGTAACGGTAACGCGAGTGAACATATAAATCAAGGTTCGGAACACTCTGATCGCCAGCCGTTTGCGCTTGCCCGGATTGAACGCCCGATTGCCCAGGAAACGGGACCCGATGACGATGTCCGCGTCGTCCATCCGCATTTCGGCGATCAGGCTGCGGAGGTCATCCGGGCTATGCTGACCGTCGGCATCGAACTGTACGACATACCGGAATCCGTTCTGCAGCGCGAATTTGTAGCCCGTTTGCAGTGCCGCGCCGTAGCCCAGATTGACCGGATGCTGAACCAGATGAACCGGAAACCCGGCCGCAGCTTCTCCCGTCCGGTCGCCCGACCCGTCGTTGACGACCAGAATGTCGGCCCCGACGTTGTGCTTTAACAGCTCCTCCAACGTTTCCGCAATGCTTGCTTCCTCGTTGTAGGCAGGAATGACTACCAGCGTATCCGCCATTTGACTCGCTCCCCCAAACCAAATTGGACCAGCTTCATGCTTCTCAACAACCGAATGTAGACGACGCCGTACAGAAGAGCCGCCCCTGCCAGATGGACCAGCAAGAGCATAAAGCCTTCCGCCGCCCCCAGCCATGAAAGGCCCGCCGACAACCCCCACACCAAGAGAGCGGGCGGCAGGTTCGCGGCGAGAATTCGCAGGGCGGGACGAATCATCCCCCCGAGGTCGATCCGGCGGTGAAGGAGAATGACGGAGCCCAGCATATTGACGAAGGCGCCAGCGGCTGCGCCGTAACCGAGCCCGCGCACGCCGTATCTCGCCGATAAAAGGATATCCGCCCCGATCGCCACCGCCGAGCCGAGAAAGGCAAGAGCCGTCGGCGCCTTAAGCGACTGGCTGGCCAGGAAATAACGAAGCGCGACGGCGCCGATCGACAGGAACGCAATCGTCAGCGCATAGCCTTCCAGCACGTCTGCCGTCAGCAGGACGGACCGGCGGTCAAACGAGCCGCGCATGAACAGAAGTTCAACAACCGGCTCGCGCAGCATCCACAGCAGGACGGTGACGGGCAATGTGATCAGCATCACATTATGCAAACCTTTCAGCATCGTGTCACGCAGCTCCTTGGATTGCTTCAATGCGAGCTGCCGCGACAGCTGCGGCAGCATGACCGCCGCGAACGCGCCGACGTAGACCCAGACCGGAAGCTGCGAGAGCCGGAATGCATAGTTTAACGCCGCTACCGCTCCCGTCTCCATCCGCGCTGCCAGAAACCGCTCCGCCAGGTATACGACATGGGTGCCCGCAAGCAGCAATCCGTATTGCCCCGCCATCGCCCACAGCTGCAGGCGGGGCGCAATCGACGAGTCTGCGGAGTCAACCGGGTTGTCCCTCGCGGGTTCCGCCCGGCGAAGCATCCTGCGGATCGGCAGCCAAAGCGCCGCCGCCAGAACGGCGACACCGAACGTCAACGCCCAGGAGACGACCGCGATGCCGCTCTGCCCGGAGCTGCCCGCCGCCATCAGCACCGACAGCGAGGCCAGCATGAAGACATTCGTCAGGATCGGTCCCGCCATCGGCAGCAAGAAGCTGCGCAGCGTTTGGTGAACCGCCATCCCGACCGAGGCAATCGGATAGAACACCGCAATTGGCAAGACAATGAGCAACAGTGGATAGGTTGCTTCCTCAAGCGCTCCGTCCCCCCCTGCCAACCAGCGGACGATAGAAGGAGCGGCCAGCAGGCAGGCGGCATACAGCGCGATTGTCAGCAGCGCGACCTGTCCGCCGGTTCGCCACACCCGGTCCGCCAACGCTGCGCGGCCGTCAAGCACGTCAATTTTGGCGAAAATCGGGACGCATGCCGTACCGATTGCGGTGCCCAGCAGCAGAATCCCGATCATTTCCGGCACGAAGACGGCCAGAGCGACCGCGTCGGCCTGTACGGATGTG
Organism: Paenibacillus darwinianus; assembly: GCF_000598065.1. Taxonomy (GTDB): domain Bacteria; phylum Bacillota; class Bacilli; order Paenibacillales; family Paenibacillaceae; genus Paenibacillus_I; species Paenibacillus_I darwinianus. The sequence goes on from NZ_KK082192.1 coordinate 12,791, forward strand.
CCGAGAAACATCGCGAGCAGCACATCCTTCATAAAAGCGGCGAAGGCCCCTGCGGCATTGACGGCGGCAACGGCCGCAACCGGATGAAGCCTCCTCATGTCTTCACCTTCCACAGCGCCGGTTTGCCCCCGGATGAATCAAGCGGATGATCCGGAAAGGAGTGTTCTTCCACAAACGTTCCCAGCGGCATGAAGGCGAAACCGGCCAGCAAAGCGCGGAACTTCGCTTCCATCGTCCGAAGGTTGTAATACTGCGCCATAAAAATATGCGGCGGAAGCTTCAACCTCGGCATCGCCTCGTCGAACTCCCAAGGATGCACGTAAACGAGGCCCGACCTGCGGCGGTTAACTCTTTTAAGCGCCCAGGTGGAAAACCAGGAGGGCCAGAACCGCAAGTAGAAGCCGCCCAGGAAAGGCACCTTGAGCGCCCCTGCATTCCATACCGTCGGAGGCACCTCAACCAGACCGAGCCTCCTGCCGTCCACTACAGGCCGAAAAGCATGAAGCGGCACATCGGGATTGCCGGACAACGGTGTCCGGAACGGCTGAAGACTGGAATCGCAGATGAAGCCCTCTTCTTCCAGAATCGGCAGCGTCCCGTAACAGTCCCGCGAGATCGACCAGGAGGGAGCGCGGTAACAACGGACCGCGTTTCCGGTCAAATCCTCGAGCAGCTGCTTGCACGCACGCACGTCCGCGCGGAATTCCTGCAGGCTCATCCGGTTCACCATCCGGTGCCAGCCGCCGTGGGAGCCGACCTCGTGGCCCCTTGCGGTCATCTTGCGAATGAGCGCCGGATGTTTCGCAGCAACACAGCCAAGGACGAAGATCGTAGCTTTGGCGCCGTACTCGTCCAGCAAATCGAGCAGCTTCGTCATGCTGCCCTCAATCCGATCCTCGTAGCGGTCCCACGTATCGACCGGCAAATTCAGGCTGTTCGTTTGAAACCAATCCTCGACATCGACGGTCAGCACGTTCGCCATCATCCCATTCTCCCCCCTTCCCCTCATCTGCGGATTAAGCTCCGCCATACCCCGCGATCGAACATAAAGCGGCCGCATGTCGCCAGCAGGCCGAGGGCCGGCATCGGATCGGTCCACGACAGGATGTCGTCCTCTCCTCCACTGCGTTTACCCGCCCAGGCCGGCGGGTCCAACCGCATCCGGTCCGGCCGGACCAGAACCTGCAAAGCCTCGCCGGGAAACAAGTTGCGGCACAACCGGCCAACCTCGTACGCCGTGACCTCCTTAACCCTCTCACCGAGCGCAATTCTGTACAGCAGCCGGGGAAAA
>NZ_KK082193.1:0-13277 GCF_000598065.1 Paenibacillus darwinianus
GACGCTCGGCCCAGGCGGATCAGAACCAGAAACCGCCGCCTCCGTAAGGATAAACTCCGCCGCCGTACGGGCCGTAATAACCGCCGCCGTAACCGCCGCCGTAACCATAGCCGTAAGGAGCGGCGCCGATCGCCAGTAAATCGAACAGAACCAAAGGCAGAATCGCCTTTGTCTGCGCTTTGCCTTTTCCTCCCGGCTTCACGAACAGTTTGCCGGAGCGGGTACGGATCAGTTTACCCGAGATGACCGCTCCATCCTTGTGGACCGCATACACTTGTTTCCCGACCAGCTTGCGCACTTGCCCCATCGTTACGCCTTGCATACTTTCCCTCCTTTATCCGTTCTCCTCCATGCTATTCATACAAGGCTCACGCATCCTGTATCATTGTCCATGGCGGTCGGGAAAAGGGCGGCGGTGCGAGTATCGGGAGGACATGCGAAAAATCCCTTCTTCTACTCCCGGTTCACGCTTGGCCGCCAGCATGCGCCGTCCAAACGCGGACCGGTTAGCCGAAGGAGGCAGAAAACAAAAAACCGCCCTTGCGGGCGGCCTTGAAACCCCGGATGAATGCGGCCTTGCGGCCGGCATATCCTAGGCGTTGATTTTTTGTTTGGCGATGCCTGCAAGCGAGTTGAAGGCATTCGAATCATTGACCGCAAGATCAGCCAGCATTTTGCGGTTCACTTCCACGCCGGCCAGCTTCAGGCCGTACATGAATTTGCTGTAGGACAGGCCGTTCTGGCGAGCTGCCGCATTGATCCGCGTGATCCACAGCTTGCGGAAATCGCGCTTCTTTTGACGGCGATCGCGGTATGCGTAGAGCAGCGACTTCATCACTTGCTCTTTTGCCGTTTTAAACAGTCTGTGTTTGGAACCGAAATAGCCCTTTGCGAGCTTCAAAATCCGTTTGCGACGACGCGTGCGGACGAATCCGCCTTTCACTCTTGCCATGAATAAAACCTCCTGTGGTATCTGCTAATAATTGATTTATCGTTTAAGCCGTTGATTACCCCTTAATTTGGGACAGACCCTGTTTCAGACGGGCCACGTCGCCGGAAGCCATGAGCGGCTGGTTGTTCAGCACGCGCTTCTGGCGGCCGGATTTGCCGGAAAGAAGGTGGTTCTTGTAAGCTTTGTAGCGCATCACTTTACCGGTTCCGGTAATTTTGAAACGGTCTTTCAAGCTGCTGTGTGTTTTCATCTTTGGCATGGGATTGTTTCCTCCATCTTCATTACATAATTAGTGGTGCTCGTTACCGCCCAGCGCCTAGTTGTTGTTCTTCGGCGCCAGAATCATGATCATGCTCCGGCCTTCCAGCTTCGGCATGCGCTCCACGACGCAAATGTCCGCCACTTCCTTCTGCAGGCGGTCCAAAATGCGCTGACCGATAGCGGCGTGCGTGATTTCGCGTCCGCGGAAACGGACGGAAGCCTTCACCTTGTCGCCTTCGCCCAAAAACTTGACGACGTTCTTAAATTTCACCTGATAGTCGTGTTCCTCGATGTTGGCACGGAACCATACTTCCTTCAGGTCGACGATCTTCTGGTTCTTGCGGGCTTCCTTTTCTTTCTTCTGCTGCTCGTAACGGAATTTGCCGTAGTCCATGATCCGGCATACCGGCGGCTTCGCCGTCGGCGCCACGTTGACCAGGTCCATATTGGCGTCAATCGCCATCTGCATAGCTTCGCGAATCGGCTTGATGCCGATCTGCTCACCCTCGGGACCTACCAGGCGAACCTCTCTCGCCCGGATCTCATCGTTGATCTGATGCTCTCTGCTAATAATCCTCCACCTCCGCCAAATGGTTTGCTATTTGTCTATTCACAGCCGACACCCGCTTCCAAACAACAAAAAATGCGGGTCACTGGACCCGCATTCCGTAATCGATCATCAAGGCATTCGCTGTCCAATTATGGAGCAGACGGCCTTTCCGAATGACAGCGAACCGGCCGGCACTACCGGACAGGTGAGAAGCGGGTGCTTCTTCTTGCGCTAAAAGCTATTCAACAAACACTGACAGTTAATATACCACGCGCATGATGCGGTGTCAACGCAAGACTACACCTGCTTGCTCTGCACTTCCTCCAGCCGGAGTACGCGCGTATGCTTCGTGTGGCTCCACTGCTTGTTGTTCTGCGTAAAAAAGGCATAGAACGTAATCGGCCACCACGAGAGCAGGAAGAAAGGCAGCGTAAGCAGATGGGCATACATTTTCCAGTTCTTGACCCGCTCAAGCGCAAGCGCGGCCGGAAACTGGATGATGCCGAAAAACAACGACACCCCGACGACCCAAGCCGGCAAATACTCGTAAATCGAGACAAACACATTGCCGGCCGGTATGATGTTGTCCGTCCACATCATGACGCTGAGCAAAAATCCGAGCAACACGTTATACACCGTGACGGAGTAAAGCGCCGCGTCGAACTTGACGAACTTGCGCTCCTTGATGCTCTGCCACAGAAGCGGGAAAAAGTAACGGCGGGCGACGTTGAAGTGCCCCTGCATCCAGCGCAGCCTTTGGCGGGCGGACGCCTGGAACGTAATCGGCTTCTCGTCGTACACCTTCGCATCGTAGTTCAGCACAGGGTGAACGCCGCGCTGGATGCAGCGCATCGTAAACTCCAGGTCCTCGACGAGGCTTGTCGCGCCCCAGCCCATTTCCTTGAGCAGGCCGGACTCGAAGCACATGCCCGTTCCGCCGAGGAAGTTCGCCATGCCGAGATTCGTACGGGATTGCTGCCACAGACGGTTGCAGAACCAATAGGTAATGCCGTAAGCGGCCGTAACCCAAGAATCGTCCGGGTTTTTTGTATCGAGATAAGCCTGCACGACCTTATGTCCTTCGCACAGATCGTTGTTCATGTGAATAAGAAAATCCGGGTTGACCAGATTGTCGGCGTCGAACATCACAACCGCATCGTACGACTTGGGCATGGCCCACAGCTCTTTGAGCATCCACTCGATCGCATGCCCCTTGCCGCGCAAATGCGGATTCTGCCGCTCGCATGCCTGAACGCCGTAGCTGCGTACGACGTCGGCTGTGCCGTCCGAGCAGTTGTCGCAAATGACGAATATATCAAACAGCTCTTTCGGATAATCGAGTTTTTTCAGGTTTTCCAGCAGCGCGCCGACCACCTGTTCTTCATTGTGCGCGGCGACCAGAACGGCAAACGACTTGCTCGGCGCATGCATTTTCCGCTGTTTGCGTTTCATGACGCCGAACACCGAGATCACGAACTGATACACACCGATAACCGCCACTGCGATTTGCGCAAAAATCAGCAAACTGTTAAACATATTTAATTGTGCCCCCTTAAGACCCCTTTTTTTCATACTCTCTCTGTACAAGCTTTTACGACGGCGCCGGATTCTCTTTGTTCGTTACGGCGCCTGCGGCACAACGACTCGACTGTTTTTCTTGGCAAACCATAAGCGTTTTTCATTTTCCATGGATTACAGTCATTTGTCAAAAGTCGGATTGCAGCCGAAGGAACAGCATGAAGCCGCAAGGAGCAGGTTTATGCCCGCGCATCCCGGTTAAAAAACAAATTTGGACCGCAGCGCGCTTTTTCGCCCCCCCGGCGTCCGAAACACCTGATCCTTAAGCTTAACGTATCCTTCCAGGACCCGAAACATCCCGCCCTTGGCGATATACGCTCAAAGCCCGGTTTTTATTCCTTTCCCTCTATAGACGATTTATAAGCCAGCTTCGTTGCCTATCCATGTGACAAATTATTGAACGATCGATGAGGCGGCATAATTGTTGGGTTCGGCAGACTCCGTAACAGCATTGCCAACTCATGCTATTTGTAAAACGGCGGTACTGAATGCGGCTAGTGTGGTAAGATGCTAATAAAGGTCGCTTTTTGTTTTCCAAGCGATAACATCCTGATCACAACAGGCGATATGCTGGGGAGGTATCCATGAATAAAAACGACGGAGGGATGATCATGGAACGAATCCGCCGCTGGCTGCATGTGGGCGAGCATCGGATGCTGTTTTGGGCAAACCGCCGCTCTCTTAACGCTTCGATCAACATGTGGCTGGGACGCTGGCTCGGCCTTGTGACGCATATGGGCGGCGCGACGTTCACGCTCGCCACTTCCATGCTGCTCGGACTGTTTGCGCCGCAGCCGTGGAGCACCGCAGGCTGGCAAAGCCTCGTCGCGGTGGCGCTGAGCCACATTCCGGTCGCCATCGTAAAACGCAATTTCAAACGTCTCCGCCCTTATCAGGCGCTGGAGAAGGTCAATATAGGACGAAAGCCGCTGGTGGACCCCTCGTTTCCATCGGGCCACACAACGGCTTTCTTTGCCTGGATGATGCCATTATTTATGGCGAAAGCTGAACTGATTCCTCTCTTACTGCCGTTCGTTATCGTCTTCGGCATGTCCGTCGCCTGGTCGCGCATGTATCTGGGATTGCATTATCCCTCGGACGTCATCGCGGGCGGATTGCTTGGATCGCTCACCGCCTTCGGCGTATCGTTCATCGGCTGGCTGCAGATCTAATCGTTCAGCCTGTCGGCCGCGGTCTTGCCCTTATCGGCGAGCGCGGCCTTTTTTGCTTGGCGGTGGGCGGCTAGCGCCTCCTCCCCGATGACAGCTTCCAGCCGGAAAATGTTTTTGCCCTTGCCGACGAACTTCGCCTCGTACTCGGTCAGTACGAGATCGTCGCGCAGGCGCTCCTTGTGCAAGTCGAGCGCAATGCTGCGCAGCGGAATTTCCATGTCGGCGAAGCTGTTGAGCGAAAATTCGAACAGCGATTGCGAGTCCGTCTTGAAATGGATTTCACCCTTCGCGTTCAGCAGCTCCGCATATTTCGCCAAAAAACGCGGGTGCGTCAACCGCCGCCGAGCGTGCTTGCTTTTCGGCCACGGATCGCTGAAATTCAAATAAATCCGCTCGATCTCTCCGGGCTCGAACATCGTTTCGATTCCCTCAATGTTGGCGCGCAGCAATGCCAGATTCGGCGGCCGGTCATAGCCCTTCGGCTCCCAGACGGCCTTGGCCTTCTCGCCCGCCCGGCGGATCAGCTCGTCGTACATGTCGACACCGATATAATTGATGTCCGGGTTGCGGCCGCTCATTTCACTGATGAATTTGCCCTTGCCCATGCCAAGCTCGACGTGAATCGGCCAGTCGTTGCCGAAAAAAGACCGCCAGTTCCCTTTATGCGGCACCGCGTCAAGCACGATCATATCCGGCTGGCGTTCAAGCTCTTCCCGGATGCCTTTTCTCCCACGTAAACGCATAGTCATTCGTCCTCCATTATAAGCTAGACACTATTGTGCCCAAGATCGGAGCGAATGTAAAGGTTCGATAAGAAAAGGCCGGATCGCTGGGATCCGGCCGCGCCATCAATTCAGAAGCTGTGGAGCTTCCTTCTCGATATGGTAAGTATCCTCAAGCACCTCGTTCAGCTTCTTGCGTGCTTCTACTTCCACTTTGTGATTCTCATGGAAACGGACGCCGGTTAAAGCCATCAGCTCTCTTACGGTCAACTCCACCTTAACCAACGTATCGCCTTGCGGAATTTTCACCGAATTCATTACGCATCACCTCATGATAATTAGTAGGCTTATGACCGGAAATCAATCGGCTAAAATCCAACTGTGAAAAAGTATACATGTAAGGTTTTTTTATTGATTTCTCACACTTTCAATATAACATATGGTGTAAGGTGTTTCAAGCCTAAAAGCGCTTTCCCGCAAAATAAATAAACCCGACCAGCCATTTCCGAATGGCATGCCTGACAAGTTGGCACCCGTACCCTTTTCCGATATAATAATGAGGATCAAGGGCGGCCTCACGCGCCGCAAAGGAGCACTGAACCATGTCTATCCTTCTTCCGTCAGGCCGGGGCGGGGCGCAAGCCCGGCCCGCGGCGGCGGTATCTATAACGGACTCATCAGCGGAATGCACCGCGGCGGTGCTGCAGGCTCCCGGTAAGGACGACGCCGAGCCGCCGCTACTGTGGAGCGACAAACGGTTCCACACGTGGAACCATGAGATGCGGCGCCAGTTCGGCGGCAAAGTGTTCAAAGTGATGCTGGATGCGGGCTTCACCTGCCCGAACCGGGACGGATCGATCGCCAAAGGCGGCTGCACGTTCTGCAGCGCGCGGGGCTCGGGCGATTTTGCGGGCAGCCGCCGGGACGACCTTGTCGTGCAGTTCCATAAAATCCGCGATCTCCAGCACCAGAAATGGCCCAACGCCTCCTATATCGGCTACTTCCAGGCGTATACGAACACGTATGCGCCGGTCGAGGAGCTGCGCGAATACTATGAGACCATTCTGCAGCAGCCCGGCGTCGTCGGCCTGTCGATCGCGACCCGGCCGGACTGTCTGCCCGACGATGTCGTCGACTACCTCGCCGAGCTGAACGAGCGGACGTACCTGTGGGTGGAGATGGGGCTCCAGACGGTACACGAGTCGACGTCGGAGCTTATTAACCGGGCCCATGACACCGCGTGCTATCTGGATGCGGTCAAAAGACTGCGCGCAAATGGTATCCGCGTCTGCGCCCACATCATCTACGGCCTGCCGCAGGAAACACACGGGATGATGCTGGAGACCGGCAAGGCGGTTGCCGCCATGGACGTGCAAGGCATCAAAATCCACCTGCTGCACCTGATGCGCAAAACCCCGATGGTGCGCCAGTACGAGGCGGGCCTGCTTCGCTTCCTGGAGCGGGACGAGTACGTCAAGCTCGTCGTTGACACCCTGGAGCTGCTGCCGCCGGAGATGATCGTCCACCGGCTGACCGGCGACGCTCCCCGAGACCTGCTGATCGGACCGATGTGGAGCCTGAAGAAATGGGAAGTTCTCAATGCGATCGACGCCGAGCTGAAAGCCCGCGGCACATGGCAAGGCCGCCTATGGAACCGGGACTGATGGGCTTCCTCTCCGTGCTCTCCATGGCGCATCGCATGGTCGGCGAGCGGCTCTCACCCGGCGCCACCGCGGTCGATGCGACGGTAGGCAACGGCATCGACACCGCCTTTCTAGCCAGAACCGTCGGCCCTAAAGGCACCGTATACGGCTTCGATATCCAGCAGGCCGCGCTGGAAGCCACAAAGCAGCGTGTCTCCAGCGAATGCAGTTCCGGCCGGATGCCGCGTCTGACGCTATGGCTGGAAAGCCACGAGCGCATGAAAGAACGCATACCTGTGGAGAGTCACGGGTGCGTGTCGGCGGTTATGTTCAATCTCGGTTATCTGCCGGGAAGCGAATCGGCGGTCGCGCGCAGCGTCATCACCCGCACAGCCTCGACGCTTGCGGCGTTGGACGCGGCGTTGGAGCTTCTGCAGCCGCGCGGCATTATGACGATCGTCGCCTATCCGGGCCATGCGGGCGGCGACGAGGAAGCGGGCGCAGCCGCACAATGGGCGGAACGCCAGCCGACGACTCTCGCCCAGACGGTGACTTATCGGATGGCGCAAAAGAAGGCGGCGCCTTATTTAATTGCGATCGAGAAAAAATAACGGTTGAAGGAGCGATTCCGTATGGCTGTCAAAAAAATCGAGCATGTCGGCTTGATGGTGAAGGAAATCGAAAGATCGGTGAGCTTCTACACCGAAACGCTGGGTATGAAGCATCAGAGAACGATGACGCATACGAACGGCGTTATCCGCCTCGCGTTTCTCGCTTTTCCGGGAGCGGACGAAACGGTGCTTGAGCTTATCGAGGGCTATAGCGCGGAGCTTCCGGCGGAAGGCAAAGTGCATCACATCGCCTTCACGGTCGACGGGCTCGACGCAGAAGTGGAGCGGATTCGTTCCTTGGAGGTTCCGCTGCGCGACAGCGAGATTACGACACTGCCGGACGGCACCCGCTATTTCTTTTTTTACGGTCCCGACGGAGAACTGCTGGAGCTTTTCGAACCGGGCAAGATGGCATGAAACCGTACCCGCTGCAATTCAAACCGGAAATGAAAGACCGTATTTGGGGAGGACGCGCGCTTGAACGGTTCGGCCTGGAGCTTCCTGAAGGCTCGATCGGAGAAGGCTGGATGATCGGGGATCATCCAAACGGCACGACAAAAGTCATGAACGGCGAGTTGGCCGGCAAAGGACTTGACGAAATCCGCGAAGCTTACGGCAGGGAATTTTTCGGCAGCAACGGCTTTTCGCAGCGGAACGGCCGCTTCCCTTTGCTTATCAAGCTGCTCGACTGCAATGACGATCTGTCGGTCCAGGTGCATCCGACGGATGATTACGAAGGACTGCCGCCCGGCGAGCTCGGCAAAACCGAAATGTGGTATGTGTTGGACGCCAAGCCCGACGCCAAAATCATCTTTGGCCTGAAGGACGGCGTCGACCGCCGCACGCTGGCCGACGCCATTGAGAAAGGCCGGATCATGGATATGCTTCAGGAGGTTCCCGTCGAAGCGGGCGACGCTTTCTATATACCGGCCGGTACGGTACATGCCCTGCTCGCCGGCGTCGTCGTGGCCGAAATTCAGCAGAACTCCGACACCACCTATCGGCTCTACGATTATAACCGCCCCGGCCTGGACGGCAACCTCCGCGAGCTTCATATCGAGGACTCTCTCAATGTCATCGCGTATAACGGCTCGGGCGCTGGCCGGATGAAAACGGACGGCGTCCAGCCCGGCGAATGGCTGACGATTGCGGAATCGCCGTATTTTTTCGTCGACAAAGGGCTGATTGACGGCCGTTTCGGGCTGTCCACCTCGCCGGAAAGCTTCGTCATTCTCGTCATAGCGGAGGGCGAGGGCAACTTGAAGTGGGACGGCGGCGAACAACGCGTCAAATCCGGCGAATGCTTCCTGCTCCCTGCCAGCCTCGGCCATTATGAGCTGGACGGCAAGCTGACGGTCATCCGCAGCGTCGTAGCCTGAGAACAAAGCCCTATCTTCACGAATGTCGATTGCACTTATACCGAAAAACGTCACACTGCGGCATGAACGCGACCTTCGCCTCATACCCGGCGTGACGTTTTTATTGCTAACCTTATTTTGCGAGTTCCTCTCCGGCCCTGTCCGCTCTGTGCCAGACAAACCGGTTCTCGTAAACATGCCGCTCAAGCGGCAGAATAAAGGCAAACGTCGTGCCGACACCCGGTGTGGAGCTGACGCGGATCGATCCCCCCATCAATTCGACGAGATTTTTGCAGATGGCCAGCCCGAGTCCGGTTCCCCCCGCTACTCTTCCAAGCGTCGAATCCGTCTGGTAGAAAGGCTGGAACAGCCGGCTCATCTCATTCGCCGTCATACCGATTCCGGTATCCCTGACCTTGAAGCGGAGCGCGGTGAAGCTTTCCGCGACAGGCGGCTGCCCGGACGGCGCCCGATCGACCTCAATCCAGATGCTGCCATGATCCGTAAATTTGACGGCATTACTGACCAGATTGATCAGGATTTGCCGGATGCGCGTCTCATCCCCGACCAGCTCGCCGGGCACAGCCGGGTCGATGTTCTGGCCGATTTGAAGCTTTTTTTGCATTGTTTGCGCCATAAACATATCGACCGTGTCGTTCAACACCTCCTGCAAGCAGAAGGGCCGGGCAAGCATCTGCATCTTACCCGATTCCAGCTTGGAAAAGTCGAGGATGTCGTTCATGACAGAAAGCAGAGCGTTACCGCTTTTGCTGATAATATGAACGTAATCGCGCTGCTCCTCCGTGAGCTCCGTTTCCAGCAAAATATCGCTCATGCCGAGGACGCCGTTCAGCGGCGTCCTGATTTCATGACTCATGACCGCCAGAAAATCGCCCTTCACGCGCAGCGCTTCCTCCGCTTCCCGCTTAGCCTGCAATAAAGCCAGCTCCGCCGCCTTGCGCTTCGTGATGTCCTTGGATACGGTATAAATATCATGCACCTTGCCGCCTGCCTCCCATGGCACGATCGTTGTGCTTAAATGGAGGATGCGGCCATCCCGGTGCCGGATCGTAAACTCGACCGTTTCCGACATTCCGAGAAGCGCTGCCCGGAAGCCTCGACGAATGCACACGGCGTCGCGCTTCCGCAGCAGACGCATGAACGTCTCGCCGGCCAGCAGCGCGCCGGGAAAACCGGTCACGCGCTCTGCGGCGGGATTCGCGCGAACAAGCCTGCCCGCCACGTCGAACAGGCAGACCATGTCCGGGTTATGCTCGAAAATCGAATCATAGCGATATTTATTCCGCTCCGCGATTTGCATGGCAATCCGCTTGTCGAACATTTGTCCCGATACGACCAGCAACAGCATGAGCATCGAGACCGCGCTGATCCAGTAAGCCAGCATCCACTCATTGAGATTTCCGGGAACCATCCACTGATACATGCGGGCCGCTGAAACTTGCTCCAATTGAAAGCTTATCGCCGCCATACCGACATCATGCATAGCAGCAATGGCTATTGCCATGAACACGCCGCCGGCCCACAATTGCGCCCTTGTAGGGGCAGCCTTGGAGATAATGCCGAATGCGGCCAGCGCAGCCAACGTCGGAAGCAGCATGGAGAGCAGCAGCATAGACAGGTCGTAGCGAACCGGGACCGGCAGCCGATACGCCAGCATGCCGATAAAATGCATCGACCATACGCCCATCCCCACCGCAACCGAGCCCAGTACCATCCACGCGGTTTGCATATGGTAGGTTCCTTGAATACGCCCCATCATGTTCCCCCCTCACCGAGTAGTGCCTGCATCCTTTATTTTATCACACGGTGTCGGAGCATGAGGCGGGTCTGACGGTTCATTCCTGTCAACAATTACAGCCAAAAAACGACAAAAGAGGCCTCTCCTTTTTTGGATTCGACCTCTTTTGCCGATTAAAAAATAGAAAGATATTCCCGATATCCTTCTTTCTCCAGATCCTCTTTCGCTATGAACCGGATGGCAGCCGAGTTGATGCAGTACCGGAGGCCATCCGGTCCCGGCCCGTCATTAAACACATGCCCGAGATGAGAATCGCCCTGGCCGCTGCGGACCTCGGTGCGCACCATCCCGTGGGTCAGATCTGTCTCTTCCTTCACGGCTGCATCCGCCAGCGGCTTCGTAAAGCTGGGCCATCCGCAGCTCGAATCAAATTTGTCCTTCGAGCTGAACAGCGGCTCCCCGGACACGATATCAACATATAGGCCTTCACCCTTATGGTCCCAATATTCGTTCCGAAACGGCGGCTCCGTTGCATTGTTTTGCGTAACCTCATATTGAAGCGGCGTTAATCTCTGTCTGAGTGTCGTCTCGTCCTTTCTCATCCCCCAGTGATTCCGGATAAACGCATCCCGCCCGGAGCCTTTCCTGTACATTTTGTAGCGCAGCGCATTTTTCTTGTAGTAATCCTGGTGATACTCCTCGGCCTCGTAGAATGGGCCCGCCGGAACGATAGCGGTCACGATCGGCTTATCGAACCGCCCGCTTGCCTGCAAGGCGGCTTTGGATGCCTGCGCCGCCAGCTTTTGTTCATCGGAATGATAAAAAACAGCCGTGCGGTACGATTGGCCTTTATCAAAAAACTGACCCTCGCTATCGGTCGGATCAATCTGCTGCCAGAAAACACCGAGCAGCTTCTCATAAGAAATAACACGAGGATCGAATTCGATTTGGACCGCTTCCGCATGGCCGGTCATTTCCGAACAAACCTGCTCGTAGGTCGGATTTTCCACATGCCCGCCCGTATACCCCGATGTCACCTTCGTCACCCCGGGCATTCGGTCGAACGGGGTTACCATGCACCAGAAGCATCCCCCGGCAAAGGTCGCCAATTCCGTCATCCTGTTTCCTCCATTCACAAGTTCGATCGTTTGTTCACTCCGTCTTCATTATAAATTATTCTTTCATTCATCTGCAAAAGGTGATATGATGTAAGCGCTAACAAATCATTTCTATGGGGGGCTGCGAATGATGAGTGTAGCGCTGGAGGTTCGTAATCCGTACGAACAGTTGGAGATCGAACAGGATGTCCTTTTTTTCAAGCTCGGGGCGCCGGGCCTGGTTTGCTTCCACGGTCGCAACTATAATATGAAGAGAAGAATGACCGCGGAGCAGATTGGGCGGCTGACGGCGGATCCCACTTTTTACCGGATCGGGGCCGACTGCTACGTCAATGTGAAAAAAATCAGCTCAATCGAGCACGACCGGCTTTATTTCGGCGACAAAGGACCGGATTCGAAGGTGCTTCCGGCACCCAAACGCCACCAGATGGCGATTCGGAGCATGCTGGCTCATGCGTGAGAGCAGCCGATAAACAAGTTGATAAGCTTGCAATCGAACAAGACACCGGACATAGCTCCGGTGTCTTGTTTTATCGGGAAGAAAGCCGGAGCTTCACCATCGTAGATTATGTTCTCATCCTGACCAGCAAATAAATGAAATACGGGGTGCCGATAACCGCCACCACGATGCCTGTCGGAATTTCTTCAGGCTGCAGCAGCGAACGGCCGAGCGTGTCGGCCGCGACAAGCAGCAGGCCGCCGAGCAGCGCCGACACCGGCAGCAGCGCGCCATGCCTTGGGCCGACAAGCCGTCTCGCCAAGTGCGGCGCGATCAGTCCGATGAAGGCAATGTTGCCGCCCAATGCGACACAGGCTCCGGCCAGCGCGACCGCCGAGCCGAGCACGATCAAACGCTCGCGGGACAGGCGCGCCCCCAGGCCGATCGCCGTTTCATCGCTTGTCGTGAGCACATCCAACGTACAGGCTTTGATGAACAGAAGCGGAGCAAGCACTGCCAGCCACGGCAGCAGCGCTTTAACGAAGGTCCAGCTTGTCCCCCATATCGTGCCCGCCAGCCACAGGGCGGCGAATTGATATTCATTGGGGTCCAGCCGGATCGTAAGCACCAGCATAGCCGCGCTGATTCCGGCGGAAACGCCGACGCCCGACAAGATGAGCTGGGTCGTGGAAAGCCCTTTTCCCCTTATGTAGGAAAGCGCAAAAATAACGGCAGCGGCAGCGCCCGCACCGGCAAAAGCGAGCAGCGGCAAAGCATACACGGAGATTGACTCATTGCCTGGGAAATAGGCGACGACCAGCACGACCATAAGTCCTGCGCCGGCATTAATGCCGAGAATGCCCGGGTCGGCGAGCGCATTGCGGGAAACGCTCTGCAATATGCAGCCCGCCAGGGCAAGTCCCGCTCCCGCCAGAATCGAGAGAACGATGCGCGGGAGGCGGAATTCGAACAGGATCAGAGACTGCTGATCCGTGCCTGTCCCGAGCAGCGTTCGCAGTACGTCAACCGGCGAAAGCCGAATGAAGCCCGTGTTCAGGCTTACGATCGCCGTAATCACAATCAGAACGGCGGCAGCAGCCATGACAACGACCGA
>NZ_KK082193.1:13377-19056 GCF_000598065.1 Paenibacillus darwinianus
GCAGCCATGACAACGACCGATCGGCCGCTCCCTCGGCGACCGCCGCCGATATCGATTCCATTCGCACGCTTCATTCCATGCTCCTCTGCTGCCTGGTCAGATAGAGGAAGAACGGTACCCCGAGCAGCACAATAACGGCTCCCACCGGCGTTTCGAAATTCGGGTTGACCAGCCGCGCTCCCAGATCCGCCACAACCATAAGCAAGCTCCCCAATACCGCGGAGCAAGGGATGATGAGCCGGTAATCCGCACCGACGAGGGAACGGGCTATATGTGGAATGATCAGCCCGACAAAACCTACGACCCCGACGGTGGACACGGCCGCACCGGCTAATACGAGCACGACGACGGAGCAGGCGAATTTGACGAGCCGGCTGCGTTGGCCGAGGCCGGCGGCCACTTCCTCGCCCATGCTGAGTATCGTTAACGAGCGAGAGAGCAGAATCGCTGCCAGCAGCCCCGCCGCGGTCCAAAGCGCAAGCAGGCTAACCTGCTGCCGCTTTATTCCCGAGAGCCCTCCCGCGAACCAAAAATCCAGCTCTTGTCCGACCCGAAAATACAAAGCGATCCCCTCGCTCAGCGCCGTCAATAAAGCAGTCACGGCCGCCCCCGCAAGCACGAGACGGAGCGGCGACATGCCGTTTCTGGCAAATGCGCCGATTCCGAAGACGAGCCCTGTTCCCACAGCCGCGCCGAGAAATGAAAACAGCATCAGATGCTGGTACGATAAGCCAGGCAACAGGGAAAAGCATAACGAAAGCACGAAGCCTGCTCCCGCGTTGATGCCGAGCAGCCCCGGATCAGCCAGCGGATTGCGGGTCATTCCCTGCATGAGAGCGCCCGCCACCGAAAAACAGGCGCCCACGAGGGCACCTGCCAAGGCGCGCGGAAACCTCAGCTCCTGAATGATCTGATGCTGCTGCAGCTCCCGGTTATACTGAAACACGGCCTCCCATACCGCCGCAAAATCGATATCGGCCGCACCGACGGACACGGAGGATACAAGCGCGAACAGCAGCGCTGCGATTCCGGCCAGTATGACGACACCGAACGCTATTGGGCGATTGCCCCGTTTATTTGGCTCCATCATTGCGTCAAACTGGTTACGATGAAGTCCAACTGTCCCTCCATCGAGATCGGGTCGTTGAAATAGTAGCCGATCGGATGAATGTTGAATACGCGGTTTTGCTTGACCGCCGGCAGGTTCTTCCAAATCACGCTGTCATACGTCGCGGCTCCGTCGCTCTCCATCGTCCATGTGCTTGTAAAAATATAATCGCCCGCAAACTCCGGCAGCTTCTCCAGCGAAATGTTCGTATAGCCCGGCCCCGCATCGATCGTTTCTTTCTTGGTCAGCTCCGTAGCTTTAAGTCCCAGCTCGCCGTAAATGATTTCTCCGCCGCGGCCGAATTTGTCGCCGAATATGTATAGATTCTTCGCATCGGTCTGCATGATCGAGACGGTCCGGTCGCCGACCGCCTGTTGCACCTTCGGTTTCACTTCGGCAAGCTTCGCCTCCCAGGAGGCGATCCACGCTTCCGCTTTATCAACCGTGTCGGTCATTCTGCCGAACTCGCGGAGCTGGTCCTTGTAGTTCAGCTTACCGTATTCGATCACGACGGTAGGCGCAATTTTCCCGAGCTGCTCGGCTGACTTGGCATCCCACGTCAATATCAGATCCGGTTGAAGCGTCAGGATGCTCTCCATGTTCTGGCCGTCGCCAATGTTATCGACGCCTTCCAGCTTGCCTTCATAGAACGGGTTTTGGAACGTATAGTTCGAGACACCGACCGGCTTGATGCCGAGCGTCAGAAAATAGCCGTAATAGTCCGCAACGAGCACGATTCGCTTCGGATGCTTCGGAATCGTGATATCGCCGTTCGCGGCCTTGTAGGACACCGTGCCGGCGTCCTGCTTCGCCCCGCCCGTTCCGTTGTTGCCGGCTGCCGCCGATTCGTTTGCTGCGTTATTTTCATTTGCCGGTGTAGTCGCGCCGGAACCGGCACGGCTGCCGCAGGCCGCGGCCGACACGGCGAAAAGCAGGATGAAAACGATGAAGCTGATTTTGCGAATAGGAACGTTCACGATGATGTACCCTCTTTCAATAATTTGATCGGTAGATTAAGCTTTTGCCGTTTGTGCTCTGAGCTCCGACGCGGCTTGTCTTCTCTGCAGCCGCTCCGACTCGGTGATACGGGGGCAGGTGTAACAGTAGCTTCGATTGCCCCCGGTTTTGAACGCCAGGCAGCACGCCGCTCTTTGGCGCAAATAGCTGCCCGGCTGATTAGGGTCCTCGACGAAACGGTATTCGATATTCAGCAGATTGTGTTTCCTCCCGAATACGGCCGGGGAAAGACCATTGTACAGCAGGTCAAAATGCTGCCAGATTCGCCTTTTCTCAGGCTCATCGGCTTGTTCGATAAACTGTTCTTCGACATACTTGAGCCGGGTAGCCAACAGCTTCCATAAATCAAGCTCACGCACACCGCCCGTGAACGCCGCAGTCTGAATAACGGGCAGCATAGCATCACCGTAGAACCGTTCCATCGCTTCCTTCACGTCCGCTTTGCCGCCCTCGTCCGTGCCGCTAAGCATGCGTCTGGCTGAAGGAGGCAGAACGAGCAGCATAGGCTGCCGTGCCCGCTCACCGAACAGCTGCAGGATCGCCTCACCCCGCTCGAACGCGGGCTCCGCTTTATCATGAAGCACCATGTAATGAAACCCCGCGCATAGGCTGCCAAGCAGCGAAGCGAAATAAGTGGCAGCCGCATCGCGATCCCTGGCTTGCAGAACACCGCTATAGGCGTCCAGAAACCGGGCTGCCATTATCGGCCGGCTCATCTCGCTCCAGTCGAGCTCCAGCAGCGCTTCTCCCCGTCTCGATTCGGCAATATAGAAGAAGGTTTCCCGCGCGGCGGCGTCCATTTCCATCATGCCCCGACGCTCCGTTCGCGTTCCGCAAGCGCCGGCTTTGCTCCGGAACGGCTTTCCGCCCGATTCCTTGCGACCGCCGATTCCGGATGAGCGGCCGCATCGGCGTAGGATTCATACGCGAGCGCAAACGGAAGGCATACCGGCAGGCTCGAACGTGGATCGGTCACGATCTCCGCCTCAACGCCGAACACCTCGCGCAGCATGCCGGATGTAATGACCGATTCGGGAGTCCCCTGCGCGGCGACGCGTCCCTGCTTAATGGCAACGACATGTCCCGCATATTGGGCGGCATGGTTGAGGTCGTGAACGACCATGACGATCGTGCGTCCTTCCTCGTGGTTCAACCGCCGGAGAAGGTGCAGCACTTCCAATTGATGCGCCATGTCCAGGAAGGTCGTCGGCTCGTCGAGAAACAGGATGCCCGTATCCTGCGCAATCGCCATTGCAATCCAGGCACGCTGGCGCTGTCCGCCGGATAACTGATCCACCGGACGCTCGGCGAATTCCGCCATGCCCGTCACCTCAAGCGCCCAGCGGATGGCGGCGTGATCGTCGCTGCCGAGCGAGCCCGGTCCCCGCTGATGCGGGAAACGGCCGAAGGAGACAAGCTCCGTCACGGTCAACCCTACGGGCGCCACCGGATTTTGCGGCAGAATGGCCAGCTGCTTTGCAACGTCTTTCGTCGAATGGCGGACGATCGACTTGCCGTCGAGAAAAACATGCCCCGCCCCCGGCTTCAAAATACGCGCCATCGCTTTCAGAATCGTCGATTTTCCGCTTCCGTTCGCGCCTACCAAAGCCGTTATTTCCCCGTCCGGAATTTGCAGGTTAAGATCTTCCACAATCGTCCGGCTGCCGTAACCTATATGTAACTGCTCCGTAAACAATCTGTTCATGCGCCGCACTCCTTGATGATCGGAATTGGTTCCTATCACATGATAACGATTATCATTATCATATGATGAATGATAATCGTTCACCTTCGATATGTCAAGAAATGTTAGCTACATTGGAATTACTATTAAGTAGTATTAACAGGCCAGATTGCGATGACGCTCTTGCTGCCTGCTCTGAGAAATAAAAGAGCCATCGATTAATAATCGATGGCGGCTCATTTTCCACTTATAATGGCTTAACCTTCGTTCATAGCACGCAGCAGCGTGTAACGGTTAAGCCGTACCCGATGGGCTTCCTGCAGGCTGTGCTCCGCCAGCTCGCGTTCCACACCGAGCTCCGCCAGCGAGGATGGGCCGCCAACCGCACGGATCAGTTCCCGCAGCCGACTTTCTAGCGGAATCCGGTTGATGGCAGCCTGAATGTTGCTCCACTGCGATTCGATCGAACGGTGCCGTTCGGCGAAACCATTCGCGGCGGGCATGCCTTCTGCCCCGACCCGATGATAGAGCGCGGCGATCAGCGTGCATGCAACGCCAACCTTGGCCCCGTGAAGAAGCTGCCTGCGTCCTTCCCGTACAAACGCCATCTCCCAGTAATGCGACAAATGATGCTCGGCGCCCGATGCCGGGTGAGACTGGCCGAATATAAGCATCGCAATCCCGGATTGGATCAGTGCGTGAATGAGAATCGTCACGCCCTCTTCGGTATTGCTGCCGATCGCATCGGCATTTTCCACACATGCCGTCAACGCTTGCTGCGTCAACTCGGCCGCAAGCGGCGAATAAGGTTCGCCGGCGGTCAAATGGCCGAACGTCCAGTCGAACAACGACGTATATTTGCCGAGCATGTCTCCGAAGCCTGCCGCGATCAAAGGCCTCGGTGCCGCGCGCAAAATCGCCACGTCCGCAAAAAGTGCCGCCGGCCCGATTGCGGGAAGCGTAATCTTCTCGCCGCGCACCAGTATCGGCGCGCCCTTCGAGGTAAAGCCGTCCACCGAAGGAGCGGTCGGGACGGAAACGAACGGAATGCCGGTCGTATACGCCGCATAACGCACGATGTCATGGATCGTTCCCGATCCGGCCGCTACCGCGATGTCCGAGTTCGTCCGCTGAATATCGATAATAACCTGCACAATGGAGGCTTCATCCGCGACGACGTCTCCCTGTGCATTCGGCTTCACGATGGTCTCCTCCGCGGAAAGCCCGGCAGCCTTCGCATCCGATAACAGTGTTGCGCCGGCTGCCTTGCGGGTTTCGGAATCGGACACGACGACGATCCTTTTATTCCCTCTGTCTTGCAAGTACGGCGCTACCTGCCCGATCGCCCCGGCTTGCACCAACATTCGTTCCGGGAACAACGATTCATCCAGCGGCTCATTCATACGCTTCGCCGTATTTCTGATCGATTGCATTACATCCGCCATTGTTATTCCCTCCGCTCCTACTTGTACTTACAAGTAATATTCTCCTTTCCCTCCAACGGTTTGTCAACCAGACGTCCCAAATCTTCTTCACAATGACGTCAGGTAAATTCTCCATTGCCCGCATCGGCGCCCGGCACAAAAACGCCCTCATTAACCGATCGACCGAATGAGGGCGTCCATATGTCCAGCCTTGCAAATATAGGCAGTCCTATCTCCGCCAGACCGCGGTCGACTCCCGCAAGACAAGTTCGGGCGCGAGCACAGCCCGACGCGCCCCCTCTTGGCGCAACCCGTCCTGTGCGAGCATCCGGTCGACCGCCAGCTCGGCCGGAATGCGCAGGCCACACGCATTGGCTGTCTGAAGCGCCCCGATGGCAAGCAGATCGTTGCAGCAAAATATCGCGGTCGGACGTCCGCTTCCCGCC
>NZ_KK082193.1:19156-29179 GCF_000598065.1 Paenibacillus darwinianus
TCCGCTTCCCGCCAGCCAATCGGCGGCGTTGCGCCGGCCGTCCTTGACGAGATCGCTGCCGTTCGTCCGCACAAGCGATTCGTCCCATTTCAGGGTGGCTTCCTCACGTCCGTTGCGTCGTCATGATCCATGCATGATCGGGATCGTTATGGAATTTCCACAACCGATGAGGACCGGCCATCACATTCAGATAATAGCAATCGTATCCAGGCGGCGCGGACACGGGATGGTAGCCCTTCGGCACCATCACCGCCTCGCCGTCCTTCACGATCAGCGTTTCGTCAAGTGTGCGGTCGTCGGTATATACCCGCTGCACGGCAAACCCCTGCTCCGGCTGCACGCGAAAATAATACGTTTCCTCCAGCAGCGATTCGTTCGGCAGCGCATCGCGGTCGTGCTTGTGAGGCGGATAGCTCGACCAATGGCCGTTCGGAGTGAAGACCTCGACGACCAGCAGACTGTCTGCCGGTTCCTGTTCGGGCAGAATGTTATGGATCCGGCGCTCGATATTCCCGTAGCCGCGCGTTTCGACGCCGACCTGCTCCGGCGCGATCAGCCGCGCCTCGTGGTTCCCAAGCCCCGGCGCCTCGCAGACCGCCAGCTCGACGGCCGTCAACGCCGTCACTTCATATTCGTCATCATTCGGAACATACACGGAATAAGCCGGCGTCCGTTCGAACACGCTCATCCGCTGCCCGATACCCGTCCACTTCCGCCGCCTCGTCCGGACGTCCGCCCGGCCGCTCAGCAGCACGAGACAAACCTCGCTGCCGCCGGTCGTCTGTCCGAACGTGTGCCCCACATCGAGCCTGACGACCCGAAAGCCGACATAAGTCCAGCCCGCCGACTCCGGCGTAATATGCAGCAGCGTCCCGTCCGCGTCGGGCGTCGGTTCCGGCTTTACAATCAATTCAGCCACGTTGTCTTCCCCCCTTTTAAAATGTTCCCGCCGGCTGCGCAGCCGCCAGCTCGAGCGCTTCCGCTATTTTGACGGGACGTCCGAGATGCAGCGACAGCTTGGCGGCCAGAGCGATCCGTTCGGCCTGCATGCCGTCGTTGCCGTCCACGGCCAGCGGCTCACCGTGCAGCACACTGCGCACGAACATGCGGGTCTCGTCGATATACGCCTCATTGTAGCGCTCCAGGAAAAAATGCAGCGGCTTGTCGCGCATAACGCCTTCGACCGTGCTGATCTCCGCCGTGTTCGGGTGATCGTTCGACACGGCCGCGCTGCCCTTGGAGCCGAATACCTCGATGCGCTGGTCGTAGCCGTAAACCGCCTTGCGGCTGTTCTCAATGACGCCGTGCGCGCCGCTTGCGAATTTCAGCATGACGATCGCCGTGTCCACATCGCCGTACTGCGCGAATACCGGATCGATCAGCACGCCCCCCTGCGCGTACACCTCTTCAATCTCGCTGCCGGAAAGGAAGCGGGCCATATCGAAATCGTGAATCATCATATCCATGAAAAGCCCGCCGGACAACTTGATATAGTCCGGACTCGGCGGATTCGGATCACGCGACGTGATGCGCACGATATGCGGCTCGCCGATCGTACCGGCCTGCACATGCTCGCGCAGCCGCTTGAAGTTATGATCGAACCGGCGGTTGAAGCCGATCTGCAGTTTAACGCCCGCCTTGCGGACAGCCTCGATCGCTTCCTGCGTCTGCCGGATATCCATGCTGATCGGCTTCTCGCAAAAAATATGCTTGCCCGCCTGCGCCGCCTGCTTGATGAGCGGAACGTGCGTGTCCGTCGTGGAGCATACAAACACCGCGTCGATATCCGGATTCGAGATAATCTCGCCGCTGTCCTTCGTCACGATGCCGATGCCGCGCTCCGCCGCCCAAGCTTCCAGCTCAGGGCCTGCGAACAGGTCACTGACCGCGACGATTTGCGCTTCGGGAAGACGAAGCAAATTGTCGGCGTGAATTTTGCCGATGCGGCCCGCGCCGATGATTCCGATTCGGAGTTTCTCCATTAGCTTCTGCCTCCCGCTTTATCCTGCTTTATGTGTGCTGCCGAACAATCGCATCTTGTCCCTGACCGCCGCCTTGACGGCCTCCCGCGCAGGACCCAGATAGCTCCGTGGATCCCGCCGGATGCTCCTCCAGGTAAGCGCGGATTGCCGTCGTGCAGGCCATTTGATTATCAGTGTTGACGTTGATCTTGGCCGTGCCGAGCGAGATTGCCTGCCGGATCTCGGCATCCGGCAGGCCGCTTCCGCCGTGCAGTACGAGCGGCAGGCCGGTCAGCCGCCGGATGTCCCCCATCCGGTCGAAGCCGAGCTTCGGCTGCCCGCGGTACGGCCCGTGAACCGAACCGAGAGCCGGCGCCAGACAGTCGATGCCCGTCTGGCGCACCAGCCACACGCATTCCTCCGGAACGGCGTACATCCCTTCGGCCTCGTCGACGATCAGATCATCCTCTCGTCCAGTAATGCTCGATCAGCGCGTTCGCCACGCCCGCAGGCCGCCACCGCCGCGCCGTTCAACATTTCTCTCATGGACACCAGCGCCATGAATTCTTCCACTCCTTCAGTTAGGACCCGAACCGGCTGATTACCAGCGCGCGGTGACCATTTTTTTGCGGGTATAAAATTCAACGCCGTCCATGCCGTTGGCATGGAGATCGCCGTAAAACGACTTTTTCCAGCCCGAGAACGGGAAGAAAGCCATCGGCGCGGGAACGCCCAGATTCACACCCAGCATGCCCGCATCGATCGTTTCGCGGAACTGCCGGACTGCGCCCCCGCTTTGCGTGAAGATGCATGCGCCGTTGGCGAAGTCCGAACGGTTCGAAATCTCGACCGCTTCCTCCAGCGAATCGGCGCGCACGACCGACAGCACCGGCGCGAAAATCTCATCCCGCCAAATCGTCATGTCCGTGCCGACTCCGTCAAAAATCGTCGGTCCGACGAAGTAGCCGTTGCCGTCGCAGGCGGCATCCTTGCGTCCGTCGCGCAGCAGCAGCGCGCCCTCGCGCTCGCCGGTCTCGATATACTTCACTGTCCGGTCCCTGTGCGGCCCGCGGATAACGGGTCCGAGGAAGATGCCCTCTTCCGCGCCGTTGCCGATCGTAATGCGGTCGGCCGCTTCCTTCAGCTTCGCGACCAGCTCATCGCCCGCTTCCCCAACCGCGACGACGACGGCGCACGCCATGCACCGTTCGCCGGCCGAGCCGAAGGCGGCGTTGATAATTTCCTTCACCGTCAGGTTCAGATCGGCGTCCGGCATAACGATCGAGTGATTTTTGGCGCCGGCCAGCGCCTGCACCCTTTTGCCGTGGGCGGAAGCCGTTTGGTAAATATATTCCGCCACCGGCTGCGAGCCGACGAATGAAACCGCCCGGATGTCCGGATGCTCCAGAATGCCGTTCACCACGTCATGCGCGCCGTGCACGATATTCAGCACACCGTCCGGCAGCCCGGCTTCCTTGAACAGCTCGGCCAGACGGTTCGCGAGCAGCGGCGTCCGCTCCGACGGCTTCAGCACGAATGTATTGCCGCAGGCGATCGCGAGCGGGAACATCCAGCAAGGCACCATCATCGGGAAGTTGAACGGCGTAATGCCGGCCACGACGCCGACCGGGTACCGGTACATGCCGGACTCCAGGTTGGAGGCGATATCGGGCAACTGCTTGCCCATCATCAGGTTCGGCGCGCCCGCCGCGAACTCGACGCACTCGATGCCGCGCTGCACTTCGCCGTACGCTTCGCCGTAGCTTTTGCCGTTCTCCCGCGTAATGAGCTTGGCTAGCTCTTCCCACTGCTCGATCAGCAGCTGCTGATATTTGAACAGGACGCGGGCGCGCTTCGGCACCGGCGTACGGCTCCAGGCCGCGAACGCTTCCTTGGCGTTCTGCACGGCACGGTCGACGTCCTCCTTAGAGGACAGGGGTACCTCCGCCAGCACCTCTTCCGTTGCCGGATTGTACACCGGGTCAGTCGCGGTAGAGGACGATGCCGTCCATTGGCCGCCGATCCAATTTTTCAATACTGTAGCCATCGTAAAATGATCCCCTTTCGTTCCGATCCCGTATGTTCGGGTCAGGATACCGTTATTTCCCCGCGCTCGCAGCGGGCGATATAGTCATGCACCATGTCCGCGGACGGCATGGCGTCCGAGCAGCTGTGGCTGGATATGACGATGCAGGCGGAGGCGCTGCCGAAGGACATGCTGTCCTCGAGCGACCAGCCCTGCATGACGCCGTACAGGAATCCCGACGCATAGGAGTCGCCGGCGCCGAACGTTTTGATCACTTTGGCCGGATAGCTGTTGGCGCGATGCCGTTTTCCGTCCCGCGTGTAAGCGATCGAGCCTTCCTTGCCGTGCTTGATAATGACGATTTTGGCGCTGTAATCAAACCACTTGTTCGCCGTCACGCTGTCGCTCCGGTCCGGATTGCGGTCGAAAACCTCCATCATGTCAAACTCCTCGCGCGTGCCGAGAATAATGTCGCACTTCTCGGCGGCCAGGTTGTAATAGACTGCGGTCTCTTCGTCCGAGTTCCACGTATACGCCCGGTAGTCGAGGTCGAACGCGACGACCGTACCGTGCCGCTTGGCGTAATGCAGCGCTTGAAATACCGCTTCGCGCGACGGGCTTTGCGCAAGCGCCGTGCCGGATATGAGCAGCATTTTCGCATTCGCGATCAGCTCCTCATCCACCTCGCCGGGCTTCAGCTTCAGGTCGGCGACGTTGTCCCGGTACATGAGAATGCTGCAGTCCGTCGGACTCTTGATTTCCGTAAACGCCAGGCCCGTCACCGCGCCGGTCCGGTCCGTCACGACGTTCGACGTATCGATCCCGTCCCGGCGCAGGTAATCCGCGATGAAGCGGCCCATCTGATCGTCCGCGATTTTGCCGATGAAGGCGGTCTTCTTCCCGAGCCGCGCCATCCCGATCGTAATGTTGGCCGGCGAGCCGCCGACATATTTGGTGAACGTCGACGTCTCCTCCATCGGACGATTGAATTCGTTCGCGTTCAGGTCGATGCACAGCCGTCCGATGGCCACGAAATCGATTGGTTTCTGCTGCGGGAATTGGACATAGGTCATGTCGCGTCACCTTCTTTCCTTCGTTATGAGTGATTCGATGTGAATTAGCGCGTCTCGCGCGTACTCATAGGCCGGATGCTCGGCAGGGTCCTGCTCGCCCTCCAGCATGGCCCAGCCGTCGTAGCCCCGTTCGACCAGCTCCCGAAAAATCGGGGCGAAGTCGATGCAGCCGTCGCCCGGTACCGTGAACACGCCTTTGCGGATGCAGGTTACGAAATCGGCGTTCTCCGCGCGGGCCTCCTCCAGCACATTCAGACGGATATCCTTCAAATGAACATATGCGACACGATCGTAATGCTTTCGCAGAACGGAGACCGGATCGGCGCCGCCGTAATAGGCATGCCCCGAGTCAAACAGCAGGTGCACCAGCTCCGGATCGGTTATCGACATAAGCCGGTCAATCTCCTCCGGCTGTTCCACCACCGTTCCGCCGTGATGATGGTAGGTCAGCTTCAAGCCGTACTCGCGGGCGATTGCGCCCGCTGCGTTAAGCCCTTCCGCCAGGCTTGCCCAGCCCGCCTCGTCCAGCCGGAGCACTTCCTTCTCGTTCGGCGTGCGCCTCGGGTCGAAGTGAAGCGAGCCTCCGACCTCGCAGGTACTGATGACGGTGCTGCCCATCTCCCGCAGAAACTCGACATGTTTGCGGTATGCCTTCAGCTCCTCGTCCCGGTAGGCCGGATCGGAGAAAAGCACCGATTTCCACTGAGAGGTCAGCCGAATGCCGCGTTTGCCCAGCTCCGCCTTCAGCACGGCCGGATCGGTCGGATATTTGCGCCCCATCTCCGTGCCGGTAAGGCCCAATCGCCGGATATCGTCCACGATCTGCTCGAACGTCGTATCGGCGCCGTGCTCCCGAACGTCCTCCCCGACCCAGTTAATCGGATGAATGCCGAGCTTGAACGACAGTTGTTCCTTAATCATTCGCTCCTGCTCCCTTCTATTAGCGCAAGCTGACGGCGCTTATCCGCTCCTGCATCTCGACGCCCGCCTTTACGACCTTTTCGCTGACGGACACCTGCGGAACGCCGACGTTCCACCACGATTCATAACCCGACGTATTCGTGCCGGCCAATACCGGAATTTCGATCAGCGTCGTAACCGTTTCGCCGCGCGCCTGCCGGATCGCTTCCGCCAGCTGCTCCGCATTCTCCGCCCTGTACGCCTTCGCTCCCAGACTGCGCGCATGAGCCGCGAAATCGATCGGCAGATAGCCGCCGGTCAGCCTGCCCGTCTCTTGCGAGCGGTAGCGGAACTCGTTGCCGAAGCCATCGCTGCCGTGTCCCCGTTGCAGGTTATGGATGCATTGAAAGCCGTGGTTGTCAAATAGAAGAATCGTTATTTTGCAGCCTTCCTGCAGGCTGGTGACCAGCTCGGAATGAAGCATCAGGTAGCTGCCGTCGCCGACGATTGCATATACGTCCCGGTTCGGCTCCGCCAGCGCGGCGCCGAACGCGCCCGAAATTTCATAGCCCATGCAGGAGAAGCCGTATTCCATGTGGTACGTCTTCGGCTGCGCCGGACGCCACAGCCGGTGAAGGTCCCCGGGGAGACTGCCTGCGGCGCATACGACGACGGCCGACGAATCGATCGCCTCCTGAATGGCGCCCAATGCGCGCGTTTGTGAAAAACCCGCTTCGTGCTCTTCCGCATACAGGCGGTCGACCTCGTCTTCCCATTGCTTCCGGAGAGCCTTGATCTCCGCTTCATCGTATCCGCTCCGGTAGGAGACAGCCGAAAGCCCGGCCTGCAGCGCCTTCACGCCTTCCCTGGCATCCGCCGTCAGCGCGACGCCGTTCAGCTTCGACGAATCGAAGGCGCACACATTTATATTGAGAAACTGCACATCGGGATGTCCGAACGCCGATTTGGACGATGTCGTGAAATCGGAGTAGCGCGTACCTACGCCAATGATCAGGTCTGCGTCCCGTGCCAGCAAATTCGCGGCCAGCGTACCGGTCACGCCCACGGCGCCCACATTGAGCGGGTGATTCCACGGCAGCGAGCTTTTGCCCGCTTGCGTCTCCGCGACCGGAATGTTGAACGCCTCCGCGAACGCGGCCAGCTCGGCCGTCGCCTCGGCATAAAGCACCCCGCCGCCGGCGATGATCAGCGGCTTCCGCTTGCCTTGGGCCAGCTCGATTGCGCGCTGCAGCGCGGTCGGCGACGGAGGGCGACGGTCCAGGTAATGCACTTTTTTCTCGAAGAACGAGAGCGGGTAGTCATAGGCTTCGGCCTGCACATCCTGCGGGAGCGCCAGCGTGACGGCGCCGGTCTCGGCCGGATCCGCAAGCACCCTCATCGCCTGCGGCGCCGCCGTCAGCAGCTGCTCGGGCCGGACGATCCGGTCCCAATATTTGCTGACCGGCTTGAACGGGTCGGTTGCCGAAATCGTATAATCGCTCGTTACCTCCAGCTGCTGCAAAACCGGGTCCGGCTGCCGCGAGGCGAAGTTGTCGCCGGGCAGCAGCAGGACGGGGATCCGGTTCACCGTGGCCGTCGCGGCCGCGGTCACCATATTGAGCGCGCCCGGCCCGATCGATGTCGTGCAGGCGAAAATCCGCTTCCGGTTGCTTTGCTTCGCATAGGCCGCCGCCGCATGCACGATGCCTTGCTCGTTCTTGCCCTGGATGAAAACCAGACTGCCCGCGCTGCGCTCCAGCGCCTCCCCGAGGCCGGTCACATTGCCGTGACCGAAAATCCCCATGACGCCCTGCACGAATTTCGTCTCCACGCCGTCCACGGATACATACTGCGCATCCAGAAACCGCAGCAGCGCTTGCGCCATCGTCAATCGAACCGTTTCCATAGCGGTACCCAAACCTCCTTCAAATTGTACGTTTGCTCCATAAGGTTAAGCGCTATACCCAACAGGATAATAACCCGGCAGCATCGCCCGGTTGCGCGGCAATTCCCATTTCATGTCCCCGTTTCCTCCGAAACGACGCTCAGCAGCGGCCGCGACACGGACGAGCGTTCAATAAGCTCGGGCAGCATCACGATTTTGCGTCTCGCGGACGAAGGCTCCTTCATTTTGTTGAGCAGAAGGTCAACCGCCATCCGTCCCATCTCCCGCATCGGCTGCGCAATCGTGGTCAGGGGAGGATACACCGCCGTCGCGCGGCTCGTATTATCGAATCCCATAACAGACAAAGCGGCGGGCACGGCAATCCGGCGCTCGTTCGCCGCCTGAATCGTTGCTGCGGCCAATTGATCGTTGCATGCGAAAACAGCCGTTATACCCGGGTGCGCGTCGAGCAGCGCGCCCACATCCACTGCCGCCTGCTCCGCGCGATAGCCGTCGATCCGAACGACAAGCTCCGGCCGAAAGGGCATGGATGCTTCTTCCAACGCCGCCCGGTAGCCGCGGATACGCTCGGTGCTGCTCGTCACGCTTTTCTCCTCCGCAACGACCGCGATTCTGCGGTGCCCCTTCGCCAGCAAATGATGAACGGCGAGCCGGCCTCCGAGAAAATCATCGACAAGCACGGAATCGATCGCCAAGGTCGGAATGTCCCGGGACAGCAGCACAACCGGCACCGTCGCCATCAATTCCGCAATAATTTCGCCATTCACGAGTCCCGTGGCGAAAATAACGCCGTCCACCCGGTTGTGCTGCAGCATCGCAATGCTCCGTTCCGTGCGTTCCGGCAAATTATCCGTGCTGCATACGATAGTGCCGAACCCTTCTTCATACGCGCGTTCCTCGATATAACGGGCCATTTCGGCAAAGAACGGATTCGTCAGGTCCGGCATGATAAGCCCCAGCGTGTATGCCGATTCATACCTGTCGGCAGCGTGATTAATCGCTTTTCTTCGCCGTTCCGGCTGAGCCTTGGGCGGTCCGTATTTGCTATACACTGTGCGACAACCGCCTTCCTTGATCGACCTGTTGTTATATACACGGCTGCGAGCCGGCATCCGGCTACGTGCGCAGCGGCTCCGGGAAATAACTGCGGACAACCTGTTCGGTCGTCTCCTTGCCGGTTCTGATCGTCCGGTCAGCTTCCCAGCCCCAATATTCGGGACGGAACAGTTCAATCGACACCATTTCGTCGTAACCGAGTTGCTTCAGGGTCGTCAGAATCGCGTCGAGATCGACCGCGCCCTGGCCCGGCCATAACCGGTGGTGATCGCGCAGCGCGCCGACCGGCAAATCCTCACAATCGTCAATGTGGAAAATAAAAATTTTGCCGGGGTCCGCCAGTCTCAAATCCTCCAGCCTGGAGTTCATGGCGTGGAAATGAAAGCAGTCCAGCACGATCCCCACGTTATCCCTGTCAGCCGCTTTTACGATGTCGTAGGCCTGGCCGAACGTGTTAACCGAGCAATTCGGGTAGCCCACGAACTCGAACGCAAGGCCGACGCCGTATGGCTGAGCCATATCCGCCAGTTCGCGCAGGACGCGCACCGTCTCCGTTTGGATCTGCTCGCGTGTATAATCGCCGATGTCGAAGGTCGGGACGACGACGATTTTTTTGCAGCCGATCACCTCGCCGATTCCAGACAGAAAGTTCAGGTCTTCCTTGATTTGACGGAAGCCCGCCTCGTCCCTGAAATTGATATATTCCAAAGCGTTGAAGGCATAAGGCTTGATGTGGCTGCGGTCGAAAAAATCCTTCAATTCCGACACCGAATGAGACGTCAAATATTGCTTCAGCTTGTCGAGCCGGATCTCGATGTAATCGTAGCCGTGCTTCTCGCACAAGGCCAAATCGGTTTCCAGATTCGAATTGTTCAGGGTCGTCGCCTGATTAAAAGCAATTTTCATCGGTTTCTCCTCCACTTGGACGCTATGTTCTTTTATTTTTTCTGGAATCGATGAGGACGGCGGTTACGATGATTCCGCCCTTTAAAATCTGCTGCCAATAGGACGAGACGCCGAGCAGATCCAGCCCGTTGTTGAGCACGCCGATAATCAGGGCGCCGATAATGGTGCCCGGAATCGTTCCGATCCCGCCGGACA
>NZ_KK082193.1:29279-45730 GCF_000598065.1 Paenibacillus darwinianus
TGCCGCCGATAACGGCCGCCGCGATGGCGTCGAGCTCGTACATGACGCCCATGCTCGGCTGGCCGGAGCTGATCCGGGCCGTCAGCATCATCCCTGCGATGGCTGCAAGCAAGCCGGCATAGGCATAGATCATGATGCGGTAACGGTCGACGTTGACGCCCGCGATTTTCGCCGCCTGCTCGTTGCCGCCGATCGCGTACGTGTATTTGCCGAATTTCGTCTTGCTGAGCAGCAAATGCGAGATGACGCCGAGCAGAATGAAAATGATGATCGGAAACGGAATGCCGAGAATCGCGCCTTTGCCGATATACATAAACGATTCCGACAGGTTGGCGATCGGTCTGCCTCCGCTGTACAGAAGCGCGAGTCCGCGCGCGGCGGTCATCATGCCGAGGGTTGCGATAAAAGCCGGAATTTTGCCCTTCGCCGTAATGAAGCCGTTGACGAAGCCGGCGAACGCGCCTATGGCGAGTCCGGTCAGGAGCGGCACGATCAGCGGATATTCGCCCGGCTGCGCCATGCTGGCGACCACCACGGACACGAGCGCAATGACCGAGCCCGAGGACAGGTCGATGCCCGTCGTGATGATGACCATCGTAACGCCCATCGCCACGATGCCGATAAACGAAATTTGCCTGACGATATTGATCAGGTTCTGGGTGACCAGAAAGGAATCGGACAGGAACGACATCAGAATGATCATGCCGATCAGAACGAACAGCATGCCGAATTTGCCCATGACCTGCGAGAAGACGCCTTTGCGGCCCCGGTACGCGGTCAGGAGTCCGCCGCCGGTTGTTTCTTCGATTTTCGCGCTCATAATAAACCTCCTGCTTCTGATTGGTTAGCTGTAAGCCAGCTCCATGATGCTCTCCTGGGAAGCTTTGTCCCGCGACAGCTCGCCTTTGCGCCTGCCTTCGTGCATGACGACGATCCGGTCGCTCATGCCGAGCACCTCGGGCAGCTCCGACGACACCATGATGATCGCCTTGCCGGTCTGGGCCAGCCGGGACATCAGCTTATGAATTTCCGCCTTGGCGCCGATGTCGATGCCGCGTGTAGGCTCGTCGAGAATAAGGATATCGGGGTTGTTCATCAGCCATCTGCCGAGCAGCACCTTCTGCTGGTTGCCCCCGCTCAAATTCATGATCTGCTGGTTCAGGCTGGGCGTCTTGACGTTCAGCCGCTCGACGAACGCCTTGCACATATCGTTGACGAGCTTGCCTTTGATGTAGCCTTTGCCGATGAAGTTGTCGATGCTCGAGATAATCATGTTGTCCTTCACGGACAGGGGCAGGAAGGCGCCGGTAATTTTGCGGTCCTCCGTAAGCAGCCCGATCTTCTGGCGGATCGCATCCTGCGGCGATTTGATCGCAACCTTCTTGCCGCGGATATGAATCTCGCCGGAGTCCGCCGGGTGGATGCCGAAGATCGTCTCGATCACTTCCGTGCGTCCGGAACCCATAAGGCCCGCGATGCCGAGTATTTCACCCTTCCGAACCTCGAAGCTGACGTCCTCGAACACGCCCTTCCTCGTCAGGTTGCGTACCGACAGCACGACTTCCTCAATGGGTGCGGGCTCCTTGTGAAACACCTGCTTGATTTCCCTGCCGACCATCATCTGAATAAGCGTATCCTGCGTCAAATCGGCCGCCGCCTTGGTGCCGATGTATTGTCCGTCCCTGAAAACCGTAATATCGTCGCTGATGCGGAATATTTCATCCATTTTGTGCGAGATGTAGATGATCGTGACGCCTTTTGCCTTGAGCGAGGCAATGATGGAGAACAACTGCTCGACTTCTTTTTCGGTAATGGCGGAGGTCGGTTCGTCCATGATGATCAAATCCGCGTTGTGGGATACGGCCGTCGCAATTTCGACCATTTGCATATTGGCAATGCTCAGATCTACCATTTTCGCTCGCGGGTCGATATTCATGTTCAATTCCTGAAACAGCCGTCTGGCTTCCTCGTCCATCTTCTTGCGGTTGATCCAGCCGAAGCCCTTGGTCTCTTCGCGCCCCAGAAAAATATTCTCCGCAACCGTCATATGCGGAATCGGGCTCAATTCCTGATGGATCATCGAAATGCCGAGCCGAATCGCATCCCTGGATCCATTCAGCTTGACGCTCTCGCCCTTGTAGCGGATCGTACCGCTGTCCGGCGTATAGATGCCGAAAATAATCTTCATCAAGGTGGATTTGCCGGCGCCGTTCTCGCCCATCAGGGCGTGGACGGTTCCCTTGCGGACCTTAAGACGAATGTTATCGAGCGCCTTTACACCCGGAAATTCTTTCGTAACGCCGTCCAGCTCCAGGATGTATTCGGAATCCATGTCATCACCGCCCTTTATGGTTGTCGGAAAAGGGAGACCAGGCATCGCTGCCCGGCCCTCCCCGTTCGTTACGATTAGCCCTGCCACTTCTTGACGTACTCTTCCACATTCTCAGGCGTGACCAGCTCGAACGGCACGTTGATCATTTTGTTGTCGATCTTCTCGCCGCGCGCCGCTTTGATCGCGGTTTCAACGCCGATCTGTCCCTGGCCCATCGCGTTCTGAAACGCCGTCACCTTCAGCTGGCCCTTGCGCACGTATTCCAGCGCATCCATCGTGCCGTCGATGCCGGCAACGATCGTATTTTCCAGCTTGCCTGCCGCCTCCAGCGCCATGATCGCGCCGATCGCCATTTCATCGTTGTTGGAAACGACCGCGTCGATCTTCTCGCCGGATTGGATCCAGTTCTCCATCAGCGTCAAGCCTTCCGCTCTTTGCCAGTTCGCGGTCGCTTCGCGGACGATCTTGATGTCCGGATTTTTCGCGACGACGTCCTTGTTGCCCTGCGTCCGCTTGACCACGGCCTCTTGACCGAGCTGGCCGTTCATGATCGCGATGTTGCCTTTGCCGCCGAGCAGCTCGGCCACCTTCTCCATTTGGATCGTTCCGGCTTCGAGCGACTCGGAGCCTACGTAAGCGTAAACTTTCTCGAGCGCCGATTCGTTCGGCATACGGTTGACCGCGACGACCGGGATGTTGGCTGCATTGGCCGCGTCGAGCATCGGGTCGACCGCTTCCGTCTCAACCGGAATCAGGATGATCGCGTCCACCTTCTGCGTCACGAACGTCTCCATCTGGGAAAGCTGCTTGCCGGAATCGTTCTTCGCATCGACCATGACGACCTCGATGCTGTCGTCGGCTTCATCAACCGCTTTGATGGAGTCGTAGAGGTACGACAGCCACTTGTCGTCGAAAATCGGCATGGCGGCGCCGATTACGATTTTGTCTTTTTTCTCTCCGCCTGCGTTGGCCCCGGCGTTTGCATCAGCCGCTTCAGCGTTTGCTCCGGCGTTCGATCCCGCATTCGCCGCTTGCGCATCTCCGTTCGATCCGCCGTTGTTCGTTCCCCCGTTGTTCGCTCCGCAGCCTGCCAGCAGTGACGCTACCAAACCGACGATCAAAACCAAAACCCAACCTTTGCTTTTTTTCATGCTTGCTGAACCCTCCTGGTTTATGTTTTTGATAACGCTTTCAAAACCTTTTTGAACGTTGGTGCGATTCGAAGGCCTCCCTTCACGTTCAATGCTCTGACTGGTCTAGGATGGATGGTTGCTTTGTTTTGTGTAAAGCCAATTTTCTTCGATTTAGGGTAATCGGTTACCCTAATGTGACCATTATATTTGACGTTCACAGTTTTGACAAGCGTTTTTTAAAGCGTTTACATGGCGGTTGTTGGGTGTATTTTTGATAAATCAGTGATAAATCTCACTGAATCTCGGTTTTTTTCTCGAATGCACATTATTTTAAGGTTAATCGGTTACCCCTCCCATGAGATATAATCACGAGAATGCGGCAAGCGGCGAGTATAGTACCTTTTTAATAAGCGAAATTTTATTTATTAATTTAAACCAAATCAAAGGGGCACATTAATGTGCCCCTCCAGCTTGTCGAGAAACCCTGCGTCTTTAAAGATGCAGGGTTCTCTTCGTTTGCCTCGGCCTGTCGGGCGGTTCCGGCGCCCCGTTACCCGGCGGGTTTACCGGTGATGCCTTACCGAGCGCATCAAAGCGCATTGTGCCCGTTGGATTTCATCCAGCGCAAATCAAGTTGTCGTCTTCTTCTCTGCGGCTATATTGGATTCTCTCCAGCCAAATGAAGCAGGAAAGAACGGTTCAGATGAGAATACGGGTTTTTCGTTGGACGCTATCCAACATAGACCGGCCTATCAGCGAAAAGAGGACGTTTGATTGGAGGATTTCCAACCAAGAAATGCGCGATTGGTCAAAGAATTATCTTTGAGTTTCCAAATGCCGACCGGTATGATATGGCAGGAACAGTCGGGTTTTCGTCATTCAGCATGGCGTGGCCAAAGGGCACATAAAATGAACAATTTCTGCTCTTAGAATCTTTCGTAATTTTGTTGAAAACTTTCCAAAAACGGCTTTCAAAGCTTCGCCGTCGACTCGCGAATCGAGAGCCCGGGGAGCATCCGGATCCGCTGCTTCGGCGCGTCGGCCTGCTCGATTTTGCGGATGATCGTATCCGTCACATGCTTGCCCAGCTCGCTCACCGGCATGGAAACGGATGATAGCTTGGGCGTCACGAGGGCACAAAGCGGCGTATCGTCGAACCCGATGACCGACAGCTCGTCCGGCACCGGGATGCCGCGCGCCTTGGCCGCCTGAAGCACGCCGATGGCCAGCACGTCGTTGCAGCCGAAAATCGCGCTCGGCCGGTCGGGGCGGTCCAGCAGCCGCGCGGCAGCCTCTTCCCCTCCCTGATAGGTGGAGCCTCCGATGACGATCAGGTCCTCCTTAAAGGGAATACCGGCCGTTTCGTGCGCATTTTTATAGCCGCGAATGCGCTCCACGGCGCTGATGGAGTCCTCGCCAACGACGCCGATTCTCCGATGGCCGAGCCGATGCAAATATTCCGTCGCCATGTAACCGCCCATATAATCGTCCACCGTGATGCTGTCGACCGACAGATCCGCCCGTTCGTGCGCGAACAGCGCAACCGGCACATCGTCGCGGATCAGCTCCTTCAGCAATTCCTCGTTCTTGAACTTCGAGGCGATAATAAACCCGTCGACGCGGCGCTGCCTGAGCAGCGTCACGTGCCGCTCCTCCTTCACGGGGTCGTTGTCGGTGCTGCACAGCACGACATTATAGCCGAGCTCCTGGCCCCGAACCTCGATATGCTTCACGAACTGGGCGTAAATCGGGTTATCGATATCCGGAATGAAGAACGCGATTTGGTAGGTAGATTTCCCTTTCATGGCCGATGCCAGCATGTTGGGCCGATAGTTGAGGTCGTCCATGATTCGGGTGACCCGCTCGCGCGTTTTTTCGCTGATTCTTCCGGTGTTGTTAAGCACCTTCGACACGGTCGCCGTAGAGACGCCCGCAAGTCTGGCTATATCGTAGATCGTAGGTTTCATCCGAACACTCTTCTCCTTCGGCATTTGAGCGGACGCCCCTCCCGCGATAGCGGCGGCGCTTAAGGCTCTTTCCCATTATAAAGACCGGAACGGCGTTCCAGCAACCTTATATGGGCGCCGCCTTCTCCAGCTCCAACGAACGGTTTGCCGTTCCACAGAATCTCGTGAATGCCGAATCCGCTGAACTGCCTATCATGCCGTCAGCCTGTTATGCGTTCAATTTAATTCCGGCAATTCCGACAAATAAGGAATCGAGTCCTGCGCTCCGCGCCGGGTGACGGATATGGAGGAAGCGTACTGGGCCATATCGACGGCTTCGTCCATCGTTTTGCCTGCAGTGATCATGGCGGCCAGCGTGCCGGAGAACGTATCGCCCGCCGCCGTCGTGTCCACGGCTTGGACCTTGCGTCCTGCCTTATGCACCACATCGGTGCCATTGTGATACACGACGCCCTTCTCCCCCAGCGTGACCAGTGGATAACGAATGCCCTTTTGTTTCAACACGTTCACGGCAGCCCGGGCGTCGTCCACATCGCTCACTTGGACATTCGTATACAGCCGGCATTCAATTTCGTTGGGCGTGAAATAGTCCACCCCGGCCAAGGCGGCGGCGTCCAGCGGCAGGGCCGGTGCGGGGTTGAGGAAAATCGGCACTTTGCCCTTGGCCAATTCGATCGTGCGGTATACGGTCTCCAACGGAATCTCCAGCTGCAGCATGACGGCGGATGCGGACTGAATGGCGTCACGGAAACCTTCGACATACGCCGGCGTAACCCGGTTGTTCGCCCCGCTGTCGAGAATGATACGGTTGTTGCCGCCGCAGACCGTGATTGCCGCCACCCCGGTCATCACGCCCGATTCCACCGTCAAATACTCGCCCCTTACCCCGAATTGAACGAGTTTATCCCGAATGGACCGGCCGAAAATGTCGTCTCCGACCTTCCCCATCAGCCAAGTTTCCGCACCCATTCTGGCGGAGGCGACAGCCTGGTTGGCGCCTTTGCCCCCGGCCGACAGGAAAAAGCCGTTCCCGTGAATGGTTTCTCCCGCTTCCGGAATCCGCGCCGTTTGTATGACCAAATCCATGTTGGCGCTGCCGATTACGATAATTTTCATGTCAAATCTCCGATAATCTGAAATGGCTAAAATAAGTTCTTGCCGCATCCAACGTACTGACCCCGAACATGCCGTAGCCGAACGTGTCGTCATCTGCCCGGAGAATCTCCTGCCCGTCAATGGACAATGCAATAGTTCCGCCCTGCGCGGTTATCCGGAATTCGTACTCCCGGTCGAGCTGCCATGGGAAGGCGGCTTCCGCCAGCTTGCGGCAACCGAAATCGTTGAGATAAATCGCCACGCGATTCTCCCCGTCGAATCCCGCGTGATAACCGCGCTGCGCGCCCTGTGCCCGGACCGCGACGAGATGGGACCGGCCGGATTGCGGTTTCAGCTGTACCGACACCGTATAATCGGCGGCGAAATAATTCCCCGTATAAGCCTCGCAAGCTTCCGGCGTCATCAAGTACATCTTGCCATCCGCAAGACTCCATGCGCCATGGTTATGGGCAAAAGGCGTTACGCAGCCGAAGTTGACCGCCTGTTTGGCAAAGTCGATGCTATAATCCGCTTTGCCGTAGATTCTGAATTCATCGATGAAAACACGGCCCAGACTTTTGAATTTGCCCGGAGAATACCCCTCGAGCACAATGCCGACTTCATCGATCAGCTCGCCCTCCGAGTCGGGAATTTGGAATTCGACGAGCAGCCATTCGCTGTGAACGAGTTTCCGGTAGCCCTGCACCAGTTCCTTCTTGCTTTTGGCAAGGCGCACGTAAGGCGCTATCCCTATGGTTTCATTGCCGTTCCATTGGTCAAGATAAATCTGCATGGATACCGTCTGCCCGGAATAAGCCTTCGGCGCGAACGTAGGGGAATACCGCTCGTCGTTGAATTCGTCCCGGTTATAGAACGGCTTGTAATAGATTTTGCATTGATCCCCGCGAACCATCCGGTCGAACAGCACTTCCAGGGAACCGGCGCCCTTGAATGCCTTTTCCGTAGAATGTTTGGCGGCGCAGAAGAAGGGATTCGAGAGGCGGATATTGTGCGTGGAGCCCGGCAATTCGAAATCGAAATAGATTTCCCCTTCGATGAAGCTGTCGCGCAACGCTTGCGGACATTCCTCGCCGGCGAGCCGGAAGCCTAGAATCGCCAACTCCTTGGCATAGGTGGGAATGTCGAGAATGTTGAGATAGCCGGAAATGCCTGACATCACGATGCTGTCGTTGATCGGCTTCCGATATTTATCGGCAATGCCGTCAATGCCGCAGGCGACGCCCAGCACGGTGCCGACGTTGCCGGCGTTGCAATCCGTGTCCCAGCCGCACATGGCGGCGATCTCGACAGTACGGTTGAAATCGCCCTGCCCATAGATAAGCGCGAGAATGCACACCCCGGCGTTCGGAATCATGTGGCAGACGCCGGGATACTTGTCGTAGCCCCAATCTCTTTCCAGCCTATCGCGGCATGCCCGAAAGTCGCCAGGATGCTGCTGATGGAACGCCAGCACCGCCCGTGCGACTTTCATATAAGAAGAGTTTGCCGGCACTTGTGCGAGGCCTGCTTCTATAATTTCGCCAACATCGGATGTTTCGAACGCTTTGGAGATCGCCGCGCAGAAAAAACGCGCTCCCCAAACGCCTTCCCCGTCATGGGACACCCGGGCGGCAGCCTCGCCGAAATCGGCAGCCTTCTTCGGGTTGCACGGATTCACCAGTCCCCACGTGTCGATGAAGATTTGGCCGCCGATCTGCTCCGCGATCACTTTGCCATTCTGGGCGATGGAGCCGGACTGCGGAGCTGGAATGCCTTTCTTCAAATTGATATAGGCCGTATGCTCCGTGCTGACCCCGTAGCCGCCCCACCAGAACATGCCCACGCCTTCACGCGCATAATTGAGCCAAGCCCTCGCCACGTCGTTGGGCGTAATGTCCCGGTCCTTGGCATCGTCGTACAGAGCGCGCAAAAAGTAATACGGCCCGTTGGCGTCGTCGTCGGCGGCGAAGTTTTTAAATTCTTTGACATAACCCGTGATGTCGCCGTAGGTGTTCCGGATTCTCTCATACGTCCATATGGTAGGTTCTACCGGTGCTCCTAGCCGAATCCCGATATTCATGCCCAAATAACCGGCGTACACTTTCTCCAAATAATTTGACGGAATCATTCCAAGCACCTTCCTTAGTTCATCGAGCGAAATTGAATCGCCCTGATATCGTGCGCTTCGAAATCGCGCTTGATGATTTCGGCGGCGGCTTCGCTGAAGCGCGCCGCATGGTCTTCGAGATTTTGCCGGTTGACCGTTTCCAGCCGTCCGATGTCATCCGCAGGTATCGCGTTCAAACCATGCTTGGCTCCCAGCACCGCTCCGATCATGACGCCGATCGAATCCGTATCGCGTCCGGAGCTGACGCCGTCCTTGACGGCTTCGGCCAAATCCCCGTCGTGCAGCAGGATATAGGCCAGCGCGAGCGGCAGTTCCTCGATGGAGTAAAGGCGGCTCGGCGTGTAGTGGATCGAAGGAATGCCCACTTTGCCGATGCTGCGGCTCACATCGTCGCCCATCGGCGAATAGGGGGCGATTGCCTCGTGGAACCGGCTGACGATCTTATCGCGATCCCCTCTGTCCAGACGAAGCGCAACCGCGGCTTCACATAGAGCGTGAATCGCCCGTTTCGTTCCGTCTTTGGCATAATGCAGCGCCGTATCCGCAATGTCTTCGACCGTCGCATCCGGCTCGAACGCCTTCGCCACGCAGCATGCCATCACGCCGGCGGCTTCCAGCCCATAGCTGATCTGATGCCCGGAAGCGAACAGGATGGCTTCGTCATATGCGCCTCTGGGGTTGCCGGCGTTCACCACGCCGACCGGCGCGATGTACATGGCGGCTCCGCAGTTGACCATATTGCCGTAACCCCCTTCGCGGGGCTCGCAATTAGCCAGTACATGGCGGTTGAAAATGTGCTTTTCCGGATAAAACAGCCGGTCCAGGATCATCGCCTCTCTGCCGAACTCCGGGATATACCGTGGCCGGAAGGCGATTTCTTTGACGAACTCGCAAGCCATGTCGTAAGCGTCAAGATGGCGGCGTTCGTTCACATACACATTCATCAGCGCTAAAGTCATGAGCGTATCGTCGGTGACGATCCCGTGGCCTCTCATCCGGGACAGCCGGTCGCTCTCCGCGAAATCGGCTTTCCACCATTTCGTGTCCGTCGTTTCGATTCTGCCGTATTTGTCTTTGATTTCACCGTAAGTCAACTTTTCCACGACCGCGCCCATCGCATCGCCGTAGGCGGTGCCGTAGACGACGCCTTTGACCCTGTCCGTGAATGAAACCACACCAA
Organism: Paenibacillus darwinianus; assembly: GCF_000598065.1. Taxonomy (GTDB): domain Bacteria; phylum Bacillota; class Bacilli; order Paenibacillales; family Paenibacillaceae; genus Paenibacillus_I; species Paenibacillus_I darwinianus. The sequence goes on from NZ_KK082193.1 coordinate 39,115, forward strand.
CCATCCTTTCAAAAAAGGCGGGGGCGCGAGCGCCCCACAACCTGCGATTTCCTTATTTCAAAACCGTGTTCGCATAATCGGCCACTTCTTTGCCGCCTGCCGCATTCCAGGATTCGACGAACTTGGCGAAGTCCTCGGATTTCACCTTTCCGACGACGTAATTCGCCGCGAACTCATTGTAAACCGCGAGGCTGGCGTCCCACTTGCCGGCCAGCTCGGCAGGCATGACGAACGCATTGTCTTTCGTGGACATGCCGGTAAACATTTCCATCGACTTGACGGCCGGCTCGGAAAGGTAAGGCGTTGAAGGATCGAATTCCTGTGCGGGTTTGAAGTTTTCCAAGTTTTCCACGAAGTGAGGAAACCACGCGGCAAACTTGTCGGTCAGCTTGATTTTGCCGTTCGTGATCTGATACTCTTCGCCCTGGATGCCCAGCTTATCGAGCATTTGGCCTTCCGGACTTGCCATGTATTCCAGGACGGCAAACGCCTGATCTTTGTTCTCGGACGTGCTGGCGATCGCCATTCCGCGGGATTCCTTGCTGACGTCGACCGGCAGGTAGCCTTGGGCTGCGCCTTTGGCCGGCGGCAGCACCATAATCTTCGCCGATTCGCCGTTCTGGCCGACGGTTTTCGTATTATAAATATCGATGATTTTCCCTTGTGTGCCGGCTATGATTGCGGCTTCCCCGTCGTAGAATGCTTTCTCCTTCGTGTCCCACTTTTTGGTAAGAAATTCGGGATCAAGCAAGCCTTCCTTGTAAAGCTTCGCGTAAAAATCCAGCTTGTCTTTCTCGGCTTGCGTCGTGGATGCGAATACGTATTTGCCGTCGGCGCCTTTGACCCAGGTAGAGGTCAACCCGAACGCCTGGTTGAACATGACGTCGATTTCCGGCAGCAAGCCTGCCACGGTGTATACGTATTTCGCGCCGCTCACTTGTTTCAACTCTTTGAAGAAGTTGTAGTAGTTGTCGACCGTCGGGTTTTCCAACAGCGCTTTGCCCGAAGCCGTCTTGTCGAACCAATCCTGACGGACGACCGGTACCTGAGCGCGGATCGGCGCCGCCCACACCAGGTAAGGATAGCTTTTCATTCTTTCTTTATTCAGTTCGGACAGAGATGCTTTGAGGTAGGTCGATTTCTCGATATAGGGAGTCAGGTCCTCCAGAATTTTCTGGTTCACGGCAAAATTATAGTCGCCTCCCTGGAAGTAAATCAGGTCCGGAATATTGCCGCCTTGCAGAAGCAGTCCCAACTTTTCCGAATAAGTACCGGCTTGCACCGGCACGATTTCCAGCTTGATCGGAGTGCCCTGCTTCGCCATGCCCTCTTCGATCGCTTTCACCAGCTTGATCGTATTCGGATCATCCGGCGGCATATCCTTATTGACAATCTTGAGCGTGACGGGTTCTTTATTGTCCGGGCTATCCGCCGATTGCGAAGCCGAAGGCGATCCGGAAGCGCCGCCTTCATTTCCTTCGCCGCCGCTTTTGCTGCAAGCGGTTACAAGCAGAAGGCTTGCAACCAGGACGAACCATAACTTCTTCATGTTTCTGCCTCCCTGGGTTTCTCATGTTTTTTATTCTTTAATGCCGCCTTCCATCACTCCGCTGGTATAATACTTCAGAATGATGGGGTACAGCACCAGAATCGGAATCATGGCAATCACGATAGTAGCGGCCTTCAGCGCCGAGAAGTCGAGCTGCGCCACCTCGTTGTTGCTGAGCAGCGTAGCCGCGCTGAGCAAGGCGGTCGAGTCGTTGTCGACGACGAATTGCCTCAGCAAAACTTGCAATACGGTTTTGTCCGGATCGGACAGGAAAATGCTTGATTTAAAAAATTCGTTCCATCGGGAGACGGCGTAGAACATCCCGATCGTCAGGAGAGGAACTTTGGCCAGCGGCAGGACAATCCGGACAAATACCCGCATATGGCCCGCTCCGTCGATCTTCGCCGCTTCGATGAGCGAGTCCGGAACGTCTTCCATGAACCTCATCATGATGATCAGGTAGAACACATTGATCGTGCGGTAGAGCACCATGGACCACAGGCTGTCGAGCAGGCGCAAATCTTTCATCACCATATACTCCGGCACGATGCCGGGCTCGAGAATCATGAAGATGATCAGAAACACCATCAGCGGCGCTTTGCCGACCAGGTTTTTGCGCGTCAGCACGTAAGCCGAGATTGTCGTGAAAAAGACGCTGAGGAGCGTACCCGTGACGGTGATGAACAGCGAATTGAGCAATGCCTTGCCGACGATCGGATTGCTGAGCACCACTTTAAAATGGAGCAGGGAAAATCCCTTCGGCAGCAGATCGTAGCCTTTCATCAGATAAACTTTGTCGGGCGACGAGAGCGCTTTGGCGAACAAATTCACGATCGGCACGAACATCGTCAGGGTGATCGCGGTGAGAAGGAGGCCGAGGATGAGCTTGGAAACGGTAAATCCTTTTGCTGCCATGCCTTCGCCTCCCTACCATGCGCCCTTGGACGTCAGTTTTTTGGAAATGAAATGTGTGGACAATACAAGCACCACCCCAATGATGCTTTTGAACAGGTTGGCCGCGGTGGCAAAGGAGTACTCGCCGTTCACCAAGCCCACACGGTAAACGTACGTATCGATAATGTCGATTCTGCTGTTGACGGATACGTTGGTGAAGTTCAGCACCTGATCCAGTCCGGCGTTCATGATGAAACCGACATTCAGGATGAAAATGGTCACCATCGGCACATACAGGTGCGGCAGCACGATGCGGGTGAGGATGTGCCAGCGGTTCGCGCCGTCGGCGTAAGCCGCTTCGTACAGACTGGGGCTGACGCCCAGGATCACCGCGAAGAAGATGATCGAATCCCAGCCGATGCTGCGCCACGCTTCGCTGATGACAAGCACCCAGCGGATGGTGTCCTTGTCGGTGAGAAAGTCTCGAGCCGGGAAGCCGAACAGTTTGATCAATTCATTCACGGCCCCCGTCGAAGGCGACAGGAATTCGAACCAGATGCCCGCGATGACGACCCAGGAGAGGAAGTGGGGCAGATAGGACACGACCTGGATCGCCTTGCGGAAACGGCCGTTATGAAACTCGTTCAGCATGAGCGCGAATATAATCGGGATCGGAAAAATCAGAATCAACTTCATTGCGCTGATGATCAGCGTATTGGCCAGCACGGTGGAAAACACCGGCGTGCTGAACAGGATCTTGAAGTACTTCATCCCGACGTAAACGTCTTCGCCGATGATACGATAATCGAAGAAAGCCAACTTCATGCCGTAGATCGGAAGCAAATGAAAGAGGGTGAAGAAGACGGCAGCCGGCAGCAGCATCAGATATAGCACGCGGTCGGTCCAGATTTTCTTCAGCTTGTATCCCATCATAGATCCACTTCCATTTCCATAAGCGGCGCGTGCTGCTGCGCGCCGTATACGTCCCGGTCGAGGAAGGTGCCGGAAGACACCTTGCGGGCGAACGTGATTTTGAAGCCCAGCGCCTGATCGAAGAAGACGATATGGGTGATGAGTTCCGGCGCAATGTTGTACAGCTCGGAAACCTTCTGCTTGTTGATCACGCCGGATTCTTTGATCTTCCGGTACGTCGCCGGATTGTCGAAGAGAGCGTCCACCGTGATTTCGAAAGGCCCGCTGTTCTTGCTGCGCAGCACGACTGCGGCATCATATAGCTTCATGTCTACACCTCTGCGTATTCGTTGCGGAACATCTCCAGCCCGTCCGCAACTTCCATCAAGTGATAAACGGAAAATTCGTAAACGGCGCCGAACGGGACATCGCTTGGGGCGAAGGGAAACGCCAGATTGCCCGCCGTGGATTTTCTTCCTTCGTATCCGAAATGGAGAAACGTGGATCTCACCGAACTGCAGATCGCGCTGGCCACCTCTTGCGTGGCGGCGATGACTTCGAACACGACGCCCAGTTCGTGGGCCGGGCTTCGCACGGGTTCCAATTCGCCCATCACCCCGTTCAATCCATAGTTGATGAAGTTGATGCTGTACGCCTCCGGCGGAATTTCCGCGTAATACTCGATGACCTGCTGCCGGACCCGTTCCTCCACCTCTTCAATCCGCCCGACTAGCAGCGGATCCCGCACGCCCGCGATCCCGAAGGCGCGATAGGCCACCTTCATGGCGCCCTCCAGCTTGATCTTATACACCGGCGTCGGCGATATCCTGCTGCCTTTGACTTCCACGCTGCCGTCCCCGAGTTCGGTGAAGACGCATTGCTCCAAGTCCAGCACCATGCCCGGACCATGCAGGATGTAAGGATGATCTTTCTCGTAAAACGTATGGGCGGCCACGGAAACGGCCGTGCATTTGCGGCACTCGTTAAGCGCTTTCACAATAAACGAATCTTTGCGGAGAATCCCCAACATGCAGTCCTTCGTCGTACCGGGCTCCGCGGAAAGCGCCGAACACTCCAAAATTTTCCCCAAATGATAGGAGAGCGCGGTTTCGAATCCGTGGAACATCGCCACGGCCGCAAAAGGCGAGGGATCGTAAGCCCGCCCGCAGACGATAATGTCCGCCTTCTCTTCCAAGGCAGCGATGATCGGCTCGTGACCCATTTGGGCGACAATACCATTTGTCGCCTGAAGCCTTTCCGATGTGAGCGGTTTCACGGTTGAGCCGAGCGGCTCGCATTTGCCCTCCTGCAGCTTGGCTTCGACGACCTCGTGCGGTATGTCCGCCCATATGGTCGCCAGCTTGAGACCCTCGATCCTATGCTCGCGCAAAATCTCGAGTACAATCGACCGCGTCCACTCCACCTGCGCTTTGGAGCCGCTTCCGCCGGCGGAGCCGATAATGACCGGAATGCCGGCTTCCGCTCCGGCCGTAATGATGATTTCCAAATCTTTTTTGCACGCCTGCTTGCTTACGATCGCGGTATCCGCGCCCAACTTATGCGGCCCGGCATCGGTGCTCCCTGCATCGACGACGATGGCGTCCGGACAATATTCCATCCCGTTCGCGAATGACGACTTCGGAAATCCGTACCCCAGCATCCCGCAAGGAGCTAAAATTTTTAATTCTTCCATCTCTTTGACACCAGCCTCCCGGAGCTTACGGAACACCTTTTACTTCGCGGCTTCCATATGCCCCATCATCATGGAAATCTTCTTGGCCGCTTCTCCGACATGGTCTTTCAGCAGCATGATCCTCTCTTCGCTGAAGCGGACGGACGGACCGGATACCGACAAGGACGCTTTGACTTCCCCGTTCACATCGAAAATCGGCGATGCGACGGCCGCGAGTCCGACCTCTCGCTCATCCATACTGCTGGTAAAATGCTCCGAAGCGATCGTGGCCAGCTCAGCCCTCAATTTCTGCAGCTTGGGGCCGTTATCTACCGTTTGGAGAATGCTCTCCTGGAACGCTTCGCCCTGATACGCCAGGATCGCTTTGCCGCCTGCCCCCGCCCACAAGGGCAGCCTTTCGCCGATGCGGACCAGGTGGCGGATCGACATCACGCCTTCGCTCTGCTCAATGCATACCCGGTAATGTTGCTCCAGCACATGAAGATTGACCGTTTCCTTGGTAAAGTCCCGCAAATCGTCCATGATCGGCTTCGCGACTTGCCTGACTTTAATCGACCTGCCGCTGATCGAACCGAGATAATAGAGCCTGTGGCCCAGCTTGTATTTCAAGCTGTTCGGATTCTTCTGGACGAAGCCGTTGTTCTCCAACGTGGCAAGCAGCCTGGTTGTGGTCGATTTGGCCAAGTCGATTTTGTTGGCGATTTCAGTCAGGGACAGTTCGGCTTGCTCGAAAGAAAAACAATTCAAGATGTCGATGGCCCTCTGAACCGTACGCAGCGATTCATTGTCTTTCGTCTTGTCATCCGGCAAAAATCTCCACCGCCTCTGTTGTTCCGTATAGTGGAACCAGTTTTCGTATATTGGAATTTTAATTTCATCTTACACGCCAGAGTGAGGACTGTCAAGCGCTTTCAAAACAATTTTTTCCGATAGATGAGTATTCATTCCATTATGCGGAATTGTTATCTTCCTCTCCATCTAGCCGCCTCATTTACTACTCCCGCTCTCCTTCGGCGAAACGACTATCAATGGCTACTACTGCCTTCGCCATTCGAGACTTGAACCCTAAAGACAACGCCCATGCCCGGCGTCCATAAAAAGACGATCCATTCCCGTATGGGATGGATCGTCAGGCTGTTGATATTGACGCAGATCTACAAAAATTAATTCATGTTCGAGGCGCTCTCCGGCAGACTCCTATATGATGCGTTTGCCCAGCACCGACGTGACGAGCCCTACCGCCAGCCTGGCGGTGCGCCGGTTATCGTCCAGCAGCGCATTGACTTCCGTCACGTCCATCGACGTGATGCGGCCCGATTCGGCCAGCAGCTCGAGCGCGAAATGCGCCTCGCGGTATGACAGGCCGCCCGGCACCTGCAGGCCAACCCCGGGCGCCTCCAGCGGATCGAGCACGTCGGCGTCGAGGCAAACATGGATGCCGTCCGTGCCTTCGCCGGCAATCCGCAGCGCCTGTTCCACGACCCGTTCGATGCCCATCCGGTCGATCTCGTGCATCGAGAAGAAGGCGATGCGCTCCGACCGGATCCATTCTCTTTCGGCCGGCTCGA
>NZ_KK082193.1:45830-76103 GCF_000598065.1 Paenibacillus darwinianus
CTCTTTCGGCCGGCTCGAGATCGCGCAAGCCGATCAGCACGACGTTCGGTTTGACGATCGGCAAACCCGAGCCCGGTATATCCGCCAGCGTGAAGGCCGATCTGCCGAGGGCGGCGGACATCGCCATTCCGTTCACATGCCCGAGCGGGGTCGTCTCCTCCGTATTGACGGCCGCATGCGCGTCGAAGCAGATGACGCCCAGCCGCGAATAATGCCGCGTCAGTCCGGCAAACGCGCCGATCGATACCGAACGGTCGCCTCCCAGCACAAGCGGAAAGCTCCGCGCGGCGACCGCTTCCGACACTTTGTCCGCGACGATGCGGCTCATCGCCTTGACCGCGGCCAGATGCTTCACGCTCTCCAGAGCGCCGCCGCCCGCACCCGACCCTGTGTCAGAAGCCTGGGCAGCAGGCAACTCCACCTTGCTTTCATGCTCGATTGCGAAACCCAGGTTTCTCAGCTGACGATACAGTCCCGCTTCAAGCATGCTTTCCGGACCGCGCTCCGTGCCTTCCCTTCCCGCGCCTAAACCGAACGGCACTTGAATGACGCTGATTTTTTTCCGCATGCTGCCCTCATCCTTTCACGATTGGCGATAAATGTTTCGCTGCTGCGAAGTGGACCGCCCTGCAATCCCGGAGGCCGCTCGTATCGGCAAGGCTTCAATAGATGGACTTTCCCATGTTCAGGTTTTGCGGGACGTCAGCTTGGCTTGGGTGAACAATAGCAAATAATCATGGCCGCCCGCCTTCGAATCCGTGCCCGACATGTTAAAGCCGCCGAAGGGATGCGCGCCCACCAGAGCCCCCGTACATTTGCGGTTAATGTACAGGTTTCCGCAGTGCATCTCTTCCAGCGCGTACGAGATGCGGTCCTCATCGCCGGAGAAAAACGAGCCTGTCAGCCCGAATTCCGTATCGTTATACAGCCGGACCGCCTCCCGGTAGTCCTTCGCCCGGCCGATGGCCAGCACCGGCCCGAAAATTTCCTCCTGCATGATGCGCGCCCTGCCGCCGACATCCGCAAAAACGGTCGGCCGGATATAATAGCCGTTCCCCTCCGCCTTGCCGCCGCCCGTGATCAAACGGCCTTCCTTTCTGCCGACTTCGATGTAATCGAGAATTTTGCGGTACGCGCTCCTATCCGCCACCGGACCGACCGGATAATTTTTCTCCGGCAGGCCGATCGCCAGCGCTTCGGTCAATTGTTTTACCCGCTCCACGACCTGATCGTAAACCTGATCCACGACGAACGCGCGGGAGCCGGCCGAGCATTTCTGTCCCTGGAAGCCGAAGGCCGATGCGACGATCGCCTTGGCCGCCGCCTCCAGATCCGCGGTTTCGTCGACGACGATGCCGTCCTTGCCGCCCATTTCCGCGACGACGCGTTTGATCCAGATCTGGCCTTCGGCCGTCCTGGCCGCCAGCTCGTTGATGCGCAGCCCGACCTCCTTCGACCCGGTAAAGCTGATAAACCGCGTCTTCGGATGTGCGGTCAAATAGTCGCCGATTTCCGAGCCGCTGCCGGGAACGAATTGGATGACGCCGGCCGGCAATCCCGCCTCCGCCATCAGCTCCACGAATTTGGCCGCGATCACCGGCGTAAGGGAGGACGGCTTGAGCAGCACAGCATTGCCGCACACGATCGACGCGGTCGTCATGCCGACCGTAATCGCAAGCGGAAAATTCCACGGCGGAATGACGATGCCGACGCCGAGCGGGATGTAGGCCAGGCGGTTGTCCTCGCCCTCAACCTTGGTCAGCGGCCGGTGAATATTCGTCTCGTTGAGCCGGATCATTTCACGGGCGTAATATTCCATGAAATCGATCGCCTCCGCCGTATCGGCGTCCGCCTCCGCCCAATTTTTGCCCGCCTCGTACACCATCCACGCCGAAAACTCGTGCTTGCGCTGACGCATCAGCTCCGCCGCCCGCAGCAGGAACGCGGCGCGCTCGCGGGCCGGCACCTTTTTCCACGTCTCGAAGGCTTCCGCCGCCTGCTGCATCGCACGCTCCGCCAGCTCGGCGCTCGCCATGCTCACACGCCCGACGACGACATCGGTATCGCCCGGATTGACGGACTCGACCCTGCGCTCCGTCATGATTTTATCCGGACCGATCCACAACGGGTAGTCGCGTCCGAGCTGCGCCTTGACCTTGGCCAGCGCGGCCTCCATGGCGGCTTTGTTCCCGGGAAGCGAGAAGTCCGTGAAAGGCTCGTTCCTGAATGCCGGCAGTTGCGTTGCGGTCGTGTCCATAAGCATGCTCCTTTACGCTAAAATGGTTGAACCTGCGTTGTTCAGATCCCGTCGGACGCTCAATAACTGCCTTAGTATTAATAACCGGAAAACATGCTGCCAATTTCTCCGCTCATCCCTTTTTACTTGCGATAACCGGAATACATGCGGCTAAATTTAATCCTTTCAGGAAATTTGCCTGCAAGAACCTATATTAGCGGGAGCTTCTCCAGTTAGCCAGATGTATCCGTTGTCTCAGCCTGGTTAACGTGAGGATTTCCAGTAAAAGTCCGCTCACGCCTCAAATCCCCCCATCAGCCCCGACTCAGTGCTTCTGCCAAACTCAAAAGGGACAGCTTATTTTCCGGAGACAGGCCCAAAAACGTGCCTGATCCGCTCGACGGCCCAATCCAGTTCCGTTTGCGCGATCGTCAGGGGAGGGGCGAAACGGATCGTGGTTTCATGCGTTTCCTTGCACAGCATCCCAAGCTCCTTCAACCGCTCGCAGTAAGGGCGCGCCGGCCCCGACAGCTCCAGCCCGATGAACAGGCCGCGTCCGCGGATTTCGCGAACGGCAGGGTGGCGCAGCTCCCGCAGCTTCTCCATAAAATAGGCGCCCAGCCGGAACGAGCGTTCCGCCAGCCCCTCATCCTCCATGACCTGCATCGCGGCGATCGCGACCGCACAGCCGAGCGGGTTGCCGCCGAACGTCGAGCCGTGCGACCCGGGCTCGAACACGCCCAGCACGGCCTCGTCCGCGGCTACCGCCGAGATCGGGAACACGCCGCCGCCGAGCGCTTTGCCGACAATGTACACATCCGGCACGACCGACTCCCAGTCGCAGGCGAACTGCTTGCCGGTCCGGCCGAAGCCCGTCTGGATCTCATCCGCCATAAACAGAATATTGCGACTTTTACACAGCCGACTCGCCCCCTGCAAATAACCGTCCGGCGGAATGACGATGCCCGCTTCCCCTTGAATCGGCTCAACCAGCAGAGCCGCCGTATTCGGGGTTATCGCTTGCTCAAGCGCCTCCAGATCGCCGTAAGGGATCAGCTTGAAGCCGGGCGTAAACGGGCCGAAATCTTTCCTGTACGTCTCCGATGAGGAGAACGAGCTCACAGTAATCGTGCGGCCGTGGAAATTGCCCTCGCAAACAATGATTTCCGCTTGGTCGGCGGGCACTTTCTTCACCCGATATGCCCAACGGCGGGCAGCCTTCAAGGCGGTTTCGACCGCCTCGGCGCCCGTGTTCATCGGCAGAATCTTCGGTTTGCCGGTCATGCGGGACAGCAGGCGGTAGAACCGCCCAAGCTGATCGTTGTGGAACGCCCTGGAGGTAAGCGTCACCTTGTCGGCCTGATCCTTCAGCGCCTGCACGATCTTCGGGTGCCGGTGTCCGTGGTTAAGCGCCGAATAAGCGCTCAGCATATCGAGGTAGCGGTTGCCCTCCGGGTCCTCCGCCCATACGCCCTCCGCCTTCGAGATCACGATCGGCAGCGGATGATAGTTGCGGGCGCCGAACGCTTCGGTCTCTTCAATGATGCCGTTCGTGTCAGCGGTCATCGCAGCGGCCTCCTTTGTTCATAATATGCGTTCCCCGAGGACGGAGGCGATCAGATCGACCGCCGCTGCTGCCGTTTTATTGTTGACGTCCAGCATCGGATTGACCTCGACGAATTCCGCGGATACGAGCGCCCCGCTGTCGTGCAGCAGCTCCATCGCCAAATGGCTTTCCCTGTAGGACATCCCCCCCGGCACCGGCGTGCCGACGCCCGGCGCGTCGTTCGGATCCATGCCGTCCAGGTCGAGGCTCAGGTGAACGCCGTCCGTCCCGTCGGTCACTGCTTCCAGCGCCTCCTCCATCACCTGCTTCATGCCGCATCGGTCGATGTCATGCATCGTGAATACGCGAACGCCCTGCTGCTTCAGAAACACGCGCTCGCCGGGGTCGACGGAACGGGCGCCGACGACGGCGACGTTGCGCGGATTCAGCTTCGTTGCGGCGCCTGCGACGGCCACGAGATCCGGGTGGCCCCAGCCCAGCAGCACCGCGAGCGACATGCCGTGAATATTGCCGCTGACCGTCGTCTCCTCGGTATTCACATCGGTATGCGCATCGAACCAGATGACGCCCAGCCGCTTCACATATTGCAGCACGCCTTTCACCGTGCCGATCGCAATGCTGTGGTCCCCGCCCAGTACAAGCGGCATCCGCCCCTGCTCCAGCTCGCGCGTTACCCTGCCCGCCAAATCGGCGTTCACTCTCGCAATCTCATGCAAATATTTCAGCTTGCTTACCGGCCCGAAATCGCCCAAGGAACGGTTGACATGAATGTCGCCCGCATCATGCACGCTGAGCCCAAGCGCCTCCAGCCTCCCTCCGAGGTTCGCGCCTCTTATCGCGTTCGGGCCCATGTCCACACCGCTGCGGTCCGCGCCGTAGTGAAGCGGGACGCCGATGATCGAAATGCTGCCGCTCGTGTCCGCCATGCGCATCCTCCTTTGCCGGTTCGGGAGCGGAGACGGGCATTGGACAGCCCCGCCGCCGATGGCCGTCCGTCATTTTACTTTTATTGTAGCATGGGAAACGAAGCCCAAAACATTGAAAGTTTCTATTCAAACAATAGGAAAATACGATGCCTGAAAGCGCGATCAATATAGGCGGAACCGCATGGAATGACATGGCATGGAAAAAGCCCCGTCCGTTCTGTTGCCGGAACGGTCCGGGGCGGCGCATTAGCGGCACGCCATGCCGCTAGCCGCCTCTCCAGCCGCCGCCAGCGTTTGCCAGCGCGCCGGCGTGCTCTTCCAACGGCTACGCCTGCGAGAACGCCCTCCACACATCTTTGACGATTTCCGCGAACGTCAAGATGTTGCGTTCCTCGATACGGTTTTTGAGCATGATCAGATTGGTCTCGATTTTGCCGGGAAACCGGTGCAGCTCGGCCAGCGTGCCTTTCTTCAGCTCCTCCTCGACAAGCGCCGCGCCGAGCAGGGCGGTTCCCGTGTTGTACAGCACGGTCCGCTTGATCGTCTCGTCACTGACGCACTCAATCACATTGGACGGCGAGAAGCCGTGCTCCTCCAGGCACTCATTGACGAGCCGCTGCACGTTCGAACCGGATTTATAGGTAATGAACGGATGCTTGGAGAGGAGTTCATCCGGCTCGTAACGGTCGTGCAGCTCCTTTGTCGTCACGAGTACAAGGTCCTCCCTCCCGAGCGGCGTCGACTCGATGAGCGGAGAATTGCACGGGCCGGCGATGATGGCCAGATCCGCTTCGTTCACTCCCACCCGCTTCATCGCTTCGTTGCTGTCGCAGGAGGACAGTTGCAGCTTCACCTGCGGATTTCTGGATATATAGGAGTGAATAATCAGGGACAAATACTGCGTACAGTAAATTTCGGGCGCGGCAATCGTCAGCAGGCCGTGCGGCTCCTGCATTTTTCGCAGCTCGCGCTCCATGTCCTCAAGCACGGCAAATGTCTGATCCACATACTGCTTCATTACCTTGCCGGTCGGGGTCAAGTACGTTTTCTTTCCGACCCTGTTGAAGAGCACGACGTCGAGTTCGCTCTCAAGCGACTGGAGCTGCAGGGTGATCGTCGGCTGCGTGTACCCCAGTATGTCCCCCGCCTTGGTCAGGTTCAGGCAATCGGCAACGACCTGAAACGTTTTAAGCTTTCTGAAATCCATCATCCGGGTTTCCCCTCCCTTCTATGGATCGGCTTCACTCCGAATGTATCACAGATGCCATACCGCTGTTAATACCGAAAAAGGCACAAAAAAACACCCGGGCCGGTGCCGGGACGCTCCGCTTGTTTATGATTTCAACCTGTACATCCGCGCGAACCCGTGCACAAGCCGATGCGCAACTTATGCTTTTTCCTTGAACGCGTTATTGTAGCAGCGCCGGCATACCGGCTTGTAATCCTCATTGCCCCCGATCTGGATCTGCTCCCCTTCGTTGACGGGCTTGCCGTCCCGGAAGCGGATGACCATCGTCGCCTTGCGGTCGCAATACCAGCAGATCGTCTTGATCTCCTCGATTTTGTCCGCCTGCACAAGCAAGTAATAACTGCCCTCGAACAGCCGATTCTGAAAATCGTTCTTCAGCCCGAACGCCATGACCGGCACATTCAGCTCGTCCACGACCCGGGTCAATTGCAGCACGTGATGACGTTTAAGAAACTGCGCTTCGTCGATCAACACGCAGTAGATTTTTTTCGGCGCGCCCGCCGGCTGATAAGCCTTCACGCTCTCGAACAAATCAGTCTGCTCGTTCACCGGAAGCGCGGGCCTTGTGAACCCGACGCGAGAGCCGACATGCTCGGAGCCGCTCCGCGTATCGACCGTCGGGGAGAAGATCAGCACAGGCTTGCCTTGCTCCTCGTAGTTGTGCGCGACCTTGATGATCTCGAAGGATTTGCCGCTGTTCATTGTGCCGTATTTGTAGTAAAGCTGCGCCAATGCTAATTCCCCCATGAAAAATATCGTAGGCTCTATTATACAGGAACAAAAGCGAATGGTTAATGTCTAAAATAAGACCGTAACCGGAACCGGAGCGTTTCCTTGCCCCTTGCCGCGAACCTTCGCTTCCCCATATTCCCGGAAATCCCGATCATAAGCGTCAGCCAAGCGCTGCTGAACAGGTAGGCGCCGATCACATCGCTCGGATAATGCACGCCCAGATAAATACGGCTCGTTCCGATGAACAATATCATCGCCACGCTGAAAAGGATCAGCAGTCCTCTCCCTGCCCGGGAATCGATATGACGCCAGAACATATAAGCAAGAATGGCGTAAAAGGTAAAGGCGGCCATCGAATGTCCGCTGGGATAGCTGTAGCCGGTCTCCGTAATGATGCGATGCAAATCGGGCCTGTCCCTGTGAAAAAACAGCTTGAGCAGCACATTCAGCAGCGCCGAGCCGTACACGGTGACAGCGAACACGAACGCTTCGAGCCGCTGCTTCAACAGAAAAGCCAGAATACTGACGATCAACGGCGTCAGCGCCACGGAAACGATTAAGCCCGAACCGATATAGGTGAAAAACTTCATGATGCCGGTTAGCGCGGGCGACTCCAGCTGTTGTACCTGCCCAATTATGAAACGGTCGAAATCCACGATAAACGGCGATTCCCAGCTCAACCCGATGACGACGAACCCTAGAATGCCGAACACGCCAAGCCCAATATTCCATTTGGCGCGCATCCTGATCACTTCCTTTGCGGTCTAAAATTTTTTTGCCGCCACCTTCGCCGGCGGCGGATTCCATGCGGATCGTAAGCGCATATACAGGTGATTTCCCCCCGCGCCGCATCCGCCAATAACGGCTGGCTAAAATGAAGAGGCCCTGAGCGCCGCGCCGTCTGGGCCTCTCGCCGTGTTAACCGGCTGCGCCGCGCGATTCGTACGCGGCCCTGATTTGCGCGTGCAGCGGATGATTCCGCGTGATTCCCGTATATTTCTCAATCGCCGCGTCCAGCCCTTGTGCACTGATCGATGCCTGTAATTCGACCGCCTCCGGATCTTCCGCGAAATCGAACCGCAGCGCCGCCCCCATCGCAGCCGTCAAATAGGATACTTCCAGTCCCATCTCATAGGCGGACAATGCCGGACGAACCAGCCTGTCGTTGGGAGACAGCTTGCGGATCGGCGAACGGCCGACGCGCACAACCTCGTCGGTCAGGTGGGGATTCCGGAACCGTTCCAATATTCTATCGATATACGCCGCATGCTCGCTGCCGTCGAACCCGTATTGCCTGATCAGGAACGCGCCGGTTTCCTGCAGCGCGCCACGGACCTCCGATGCGATCGCGGCGTCTTTCATCGATTGCTGTATCGTTTCATACCCTTGCACATACCCGTGGTAAGCCGCGCAGCAATGACCGGTATTAACGGTGAACAGCTTGCGCTCGATATAGGGTTGAAGCTTGTCCACGTAAATGACGCCCTCAACGGGCCGATAGCCCCCGTGCATCGCGGAAGCATCCACCACCCATTCGTAGAACGGCTCGACCGTCACCCGCAGCGGGTCCTCATGATGCTGAATCGGCACAATCCGGTCCACGGCGGCGTCGGGAAACGCAATGACGCCCGACGCCTTGTCGCGGTCGGGAGCATCGGGATGCCCGAATACCAGCTCCTTGAGCTGCGTGCTGCCGCCGATCGCATTCTCGCAAGCGATGATGTGCAGCGGTCCGCCATCCCGCTCCAGCCGCAACGCAATTCCTTTGGCGATCGCTCCCGCGATATGCTTCAATACCCCGACACCGACGGCGGTCGTCACCAGATCGGCTTCCGCAATCGCCTTTGCTACCAGCCCGACGTCATTGCCGTTAATCGCCCCGACGCCGCGCACGACGGCCGATTCCGCCTGCTCGTTAGCAAGCGTCACCGTATACTCCCGCCGCTGCTGCAGCAAGGCAACGAGCTTCTCGTTCACATCCACGAATTGCACGTCATAGCCCGATCTGGAGAGCAGCAATCCGATGAAGCCGCGGCCTATGTTGCCTGCTCCAAAATGAACGGCTTTCATCCGTTCATCCCCTGTTCGAAGATCGACAGCAGCTCCTCCGCCGAGCCGGCCTCAAGGATGCGCCCCATCTCGTCGTCATCCGATACGAGCACGGCCACATTCGACAGAATCTCCATATGCTCGCTGCCGACAGCCGCCAGACCGATGATCAGGTTCGCCGTTTGTCCGCCAAAATCGACGCCGCCCGGAACGGTCAGCACCGACATGCCGGTCGATTTGATGAGGCTTTTGGATTCGTTCGTGCCGTGCGGCATCGCCACGCCGTTGCCGAGATAAGTCGAGGACACGCTGTCCCGCTCGATCATTTTGTCCACATATTCGGGCGGCACATGGCCGTCGTTCACGAGCAACTGCCCCGCCAGCCGGATCGCTTCATTTTTGTCGCCAACCTTGACGTTCAGCCGCACCTTGCTCCTCGATAAAATACGCATGACGCTTCACCTCTCCAGCCTGTTTATTTATCTCCGCCCAACCGTTTTACAAGCTCGTCGTATTCGGGACTTTTGAGAAAATCGTCGATCGAAATATGCTCGGCGTTCGGCGCTTTCAACCGGGCGCGGTCGGTCAGCGTCTTGTGCGTGACGACGATATCGGCGTCCTCCGGTATGTCGCTGATCGCGGTGTTCGTCACCGTCACCGGGAGGCCGGCCTTGTTGACCTTCTTGCGTAAAATGGACGCGCCCATTGCGCTGGAGCCCATCCCCGCATCGCAGGAAAACACGATTTTGTTCACATCAGCAGGCGCCTTCGTGACGGCAGGCGACGGAGCCGACGCCGCGGCCACGACGGTCTCGCCCTTGGAGACGGCTTTCATTTGCTTCATTTTCTCCGCCGCCTGCCCCAAATCCTCCTCCTCGGTCTGCCTCGTCGTCTTCAGCAGGATCGACGCCACCAGGAACGACACGACCGCGGCGGTCAACACACCGCTCATCGACGCAGCCAGTCCGCCTCTTGGGGACATTGCGATGTAAGCGAAAATGCTGCCCGGAGACGGTGTGGCCACAAGGCCCGCTCCCATTAACGAGAAGGTGAAGGAGCCGACCACGCCGCCCGCAATAGCCGCCAGTATGAGGCGCGGATTCATTAAAACATACGGGAAGTAGATTTCATGAATCCCGCCGAAGAAATGAATGATCGTGGCGCCGGACGCCGATTGCTTCGCCATGCCGCGGCCGACGAGCCAATAGGCGAGCAAGATGCCGAGACCCGGGCCCGGATTGGATTCCAGCATGAAAATAATCGACTTGCCGGTTTTTGCGGCTTGCTCCAGCCCGATCGGTCCCAGAACGCCGAAGTTAATCGCGTTGTTCAGGAACAGAATTTTGCCCGGCTCGATCAGAACGTTGGCCAGCGGCAGAAGACCGGCATCGATCAGAAAGTCGACGCCGGATGCGAGCGCCCGGCTGATCGCCTGCACCACGGGACCGATCGCCTTGTAAGCCAGCACCGCCATCACGCCGCCGATAATGCCTGCCGAGAAGTTGTTGACGAGCATTTCAAAACCCGAGCGCACCTTGCCTTCGATCGACTTATCGAATTTCTTTATGATCCAGGCCGACGCCGGACCGACGATCATCGCGCCCAGAAACATCGGTATGTCCGAGCCGATGATGACGCCCATCGTCACGAGGGCGCCGATGACGCCGCCCCGCTTGCCGTGAATCATCGTGCCGCCGGTATAACCGATCAGAATCGGCAGAAGATAGGTGATCATCGGCCCGACTAGCGCCGCAAGATCCTCGTTCGGAATCCATCCGGTCGGGATGAACAGGGCCGTGATCAGGCCCCAGGCAATGAATGCGCCGATATTCGGCATCACCATGCCGCTCAGAAAACGTCCGAACCGCTGTACGGAAACCTTAACACCGCCGGAAGCTGCTTGCTGCCGCTCACTCATGGGAATATCCTCCTTGGCAATTGAATTCCGGATTCCTGTATTATTCAACGTTCGCCGTCGAATTAGTCGCCGCCCGCGATTTTGAATTCGACCGGCGCTTTGATACAATATGGAATGAAACAGAGTCGATTCGTTAGGAGGCATAACATGAACACGTTCTCGTATCAAAATCCGACCAGACTGATTTTCGGCAAAGGCACCTTGGATCAACTCGGCAAGCTGACAGAGCCGTTCGGCAAGAAGATTCTGCTCGTCTACGGAGGCGGGAGCATTAAGAAAAACGGCGTTTATGACGGCATTGTGAAGCAATTGGAAAGCGTCGGAGCGAGCATCCTCGAGCTCAGCGGCGTAGAGCCGAACCCGCGCCTGACGACCGTACATAAAGGTGTCGAGATCTGCAAGAAGGAAGACGTGGGGTTCATCGTCGCAGCTGGAGGCGGCAGCGTCATCGATTGCGTGAAAGCGATCGCGGTCGGAGCGAAATATGACGGCGACGTATGGGATATCATCACCCGTAAGGCACAGCCGAAAGCAGCGCTGCCGTTCGGCACGGTGCTGACGCTGGCGGCGACCGGCTCCGAAATGAACTCGGGCTCCGTGATCACGAATTGGGAGACGCAGGAGAAATATGGCTGGGGCAGCCCGCATACGTTCCCGATTTTCTCCATTCTCGATCCCGAGCACACGTTCACGGTGCCGCTGAACCAAACGGTGTACGGCATCGTCGACATTATGTCTCACATCTTCGAGCAATATTTCCATCATACCCCGAATTCACCGGTACAGGACGGGTTCTGCGAATCGTTGCTGCGCACCGTTATCGAGGCGGCTCCGAAGCTGGTCGACAACCTGAACAGCTACGAGCAGCGCGAGACGATTCTGTACAGCGGCACGATGGCGCTGAACGGCACGCTCTCCATGGGCACCCTCGGCGACTGGGCTACGCATAACATTGAGCATGCGGTCAGCGCCGTTTACGATATTCCGCACGGAGGCGGGCTGGCCATCCTGTTCCCGAACTGGATGGAGCATGTGCTCGATGCAGGCGTGGACCGCTTCAAGCAGCTGGCGGTTAACGTACTCGGCGTCGATCCGGCCGGCAAATCCGACCGTAACATCGCGCTGGAAGGCATTCGGGCGCTCCGCTCCTTCTGGAATGCGATCGGCGCGCCGAGCCGGCTGGCCGATTACGACATCGGCGACGATAAGCTTTCGGTCATGGCCGACAAAGCGATGGTGTACGGCCCGTTCGGCAACTTCAAGAAGCTCCAGTACGACGACGTGCTGGCGATCTATAAGAAATCGCTGTAAAACAAACAAAGGGCAGCCCGGTGTCATCTTGCGATGACGCCGGGCTGCCCTTTGTTTGTTGCGGCCCTCTTTCAATCGTTCATCTGAATTCCCCGAACAGCCGCCGATACTCGGATGGCGTCATGCCCTCATGCGCCATGAAACGCTTGTTGAAGTAGCTGGCGTTCGAATACCCCGCCGCCACGGCGACTGCGGCGATTGTGGTATCGGGCCGCTCCAGCAGCAGTTGCTTTGCGGTCTGCAGCCGGCACCGCGTTACGAAATCCATCGGCGTCATCTCCATGGCGGCGCGGAACAGCTTGCAGAAGTAGAACGGGCTGACGCCCGCCCGCCGCGCCCATTCCTCCAGCAAAAAAGGCTTGCAAGCCTCGGACTGGATGAGCGGCAGCAGCTCCGATATACGAGCAGCCGATCGGTCCGCTTGACCCGGCTTGCCGGGCTTTCCCGCCGAATACGGGACGGCTTGCTGCACGAATTCGGCGATGACCGCATAGGTCAGCGCAGAGAGCAGCGTCGGATTGTTCATCCTCTTCTTCTCCGCCGCCGCCAGCAGCTCCAAATGGGCTGTCTCCCATCCCTCCGCTTGACGCAACCGCCAAAGCCGGCTCTTATGCATTCCTCTCGCTTGCAAATAATCCTGCAGGCTGGTCCCGCTTCCGTAGAAATGGACCCACCTGATATCCCACGGTTCATCCTTGCTGCTGTAATAATGCTGACGCTGCATCGGAAAATAAAGCACGGCATCCCCTCTGCGCAGCTCGAGGGTTTGCCCTTCCGATTCCACGTAACCCTTGCCGGAAGCCACGTAATGGATATTGAAATTGTTCATCGCCCCGGGATCGCGGCTGACCGCATGCTCCGGAGAATCCGTATAAACGCCGACCGACTCCGGAAAGCAGAACAGCGGGGTGTCGGGCAGGGTCAGCAAATGGCTTTGCCTTTTCACAATAAAGCTACTCCTAATGACAATATTGTTTCATCATGCTTAAAATAATATCATTTTCATATTATCTGCAATCTTCTATAATCGCAATATAGTCATATTATTATTCCCTGACAGGAGGTTGTGCCAAGGATGAGCGACAAGATCAGATGGGGCGTGATCGGCTGCGCCGCCATTGCCAAACGGGCCGTGATACCGGGCATCCGGCAATCCGTGCTGAACGAGGTGGCGGCCATCGCCAGCCGAGATACTGACAAAGCCCGGGAAACCGCCGAGGAGCTGAATATTCCCCAGGCTTACTCAAGCTATGAGGCGCTGCTTGAGGATGATTCGATCGACGCGGTGTATATCCCTTTGCCGAATCATCTGCATAAGGAATGGACGATCCGCGCGGCGGAGGCGGGCAAGCATGTACTGTGCGAGAAGCCGCTCGCCCTAACGGCGAACGAAGCGGCGGAAATGGCCCAAGCCTGCGACAAGGCGGGCGTTCTGCTCGCCGAGGCTTTCATGTACCGCCATCATCCCCGTTACCGCATGATTCGCGAGGTCATCGCAGCCGGCACCATCGGCGAGATTCGGGGCATCCACGGCACCTTCACTTTCAATAATGCCGACGATGCGGCAAATGTGCGCTATCGCCGCAATTGGGGCGGAGGATCTCTATACGATGTCGGCTGTTATCCGATCAATGCGGCGCGTCTTCTGCTCGGCACGGAACCGGAAGCGGCGACCGTTCATGCGCTATTCTCCGACGGGCATGACGGCGTGGACATGATGGCGTCCGGATTGATCGAATTTCCCGGATCAAAGTCGCTGACGTTCGATTGCGGCATGTGGGCGGCGTTTCGCAACACCTTGGAGGTGGTCGGCGACAAAGGCTTGATTGAGGTGCCGTCCGCATTCGTCACCGGTACGGACGGCGGGTCCAATTTCTTCGTAACGGCGGACGGCGGACGCGAGGAAATCAAAGTGCCGGACGTCAATCAATACGCCGTGCAGGCGGACGATTTTGCCCGGGCGATTCGCGGCGAGCAGCCGCTGCCGTTCCGCGCCTCGGACGCAATCGGCAATATGAGAGTCATCGATGCGTGCCTGCATTCCGCGCGAAGCCGCGCAAGAATCTCAATCGTTCAGGAGAGAGAGGCGTAACCGCTATGGAGTATATCGCGATTCAAGGCGTCGACAAGCCGGTTTCCCGTCTGATCAAAGGCACGGATTACTTTTATCACGACAGCTATGAGAAGGCTGCGGCGAATATGGATGCTTTTCTGGCGATCGGGGGCAACACCGTCGATACCGCGCATATTTACTGCGGCGGACAAAGCGAGGAAGTGCTGGGCCGCTACATGAATGAGCGCGGCAACCGGGATCGCATCGTCATCCTGACAGCGCGGCAACCGGGATCGCATCGTCATCCTGACCAAAGGCGCGCATCACGACCAGAACGGACCGCGCGTGAACAAGGAGGCGATACGCCGGGATCTGTCCGATAGTCTGGAACGCCTGCGGACGGCTTCGGTCGACATGTACGCGCTCCATCGCGACGATCCGGAAATGCCTGTCGGCGCGATCATCGAGGCGTTGAACGAGCATCTCGAATCGGGTGCGGTAGGCGCGATCGGCGCATCAAACTGGACCTGGCGGCGGCTCCGTGAGGCGAACGCCTATGCCGCGGCGCACGGCATGACAGGCTTCTCGTTTAGCAGCCCGAATCTGAGCCTGGCCAAAGCGAACGAGCCGTTCTGGGCCGGCTGCGTCTCAGCCGATGCCGAGACGTGCAGATGGCATGAAGCGGAACAGCTGCCTCTGCTTTCATGGTCGTCCCAAGCCAGAGGCTTCTTCACGGGCCGATTCTCGCCCGACGTGCGCGATAACGAGGATATCGTACGCGTGTTCTACAGCAACGGCAATTGGGAGCGATTGCGCCGCGCCGAACGGCTGGCGGAGGAGAAGCGGGTGTCGCCGATCCAGATCGCGCTGGCTTATGTGCTGAACCAGCCGTTTCCGACCTGCGCGCTGATCGGCGCCCAGACGGCGGAGGAACTGCGCTCCTGCCACGAGGGCGCGGCGGTGCGGCTGAGCCCGGCGGAGCTGGATTGGCTGGATTTGACGGCCGAAAGCGTCGGCAAGGAATGATAATATCGTTCCGCGTTCCCTTCAATGAATGGCATTTTCGCTCCACTCTATTTATAATGGGAGTAATGTTCTGATAAGCTATCAAAGACTCCCTGTTGAAAAGAGTGAACCGCCATGTCCACCGACCAGCATCGTTCCAGGAAAGAGAAAAATATTATATTGACCGGCTTCATGGGCGTCGGAAAAACAACGATAGGGCATCACATCGCGCAGAAATTAAACCGTCCTTTCATCGATGCCGATCAGGAAATCGAGAAGCTTCTTAAGATGCCCGTCACCCAAATTTTCAGTACGCTCGGCGAACAAAAATTCCGTGAAATCGAAAAGGACTTTATCATCGGACTTTGCAAGACGACCCGCCGGAGCGTCGTTTCGCTTGGCGGCGGCGCCTTTTTGCAGTTGGCGATTCGCAACGTATGCCTGTCCACTTCTTATGTTGTTTTTCTGAATCTGGGATGGAACGCATGGAAAGAACGGCTGCATCTGCTCATGGATAACCGTCCGATTCTGCAGGGTAAGTCGTTGGAGGAAATCGAAGTTTTATATCATGCCCGCCAAGCGGTATATGCCTGCCATCATTGGCGGATAGACCTGGATGGTCTTCGTCCGGAGGAAGCAGCCGACAAGATCGTACAAACGATACGGCAGGCCTGGGAATCGAGCGGCCCGATGGACGGAACGCTTACGGACGTATAATAACAACGGCCCGGACAATCCGCACAGGGATTCCCGGGCCCTTTCGATTGAACGACCGGGTCTGCCATTTTACTGCCGCCAAACATCGCGGTATTCTTTCTTCCGCCAGAACAACGCATAGGCGTAGGAGCAGGCAGAGACGATTTTCACGTTCCTCCTTGCACTTGAAGCAAGCGATACAAATTGCCGACCGATTCCATCGCGTAGATAACTTGATCCGGTTCACCGTCCTTCAGCAGCACCAGGCAGGGCACACTTGCAATTTGCCATGCGCTGCGAAAGTGCGGCGCAAAGTTAATGTTGATTTTCGAGATCGGCACAACGCCCCCGGCCGCCTCCGCCACTTCCAGCATCCGCTCAGCCACCTTGCAGGTGCCGCACATAGCGGTATAGAAAAACACCGCTTCCCTTCTTCGTTTTCGGCGAAGCTCGTCATTCATCCATTCCTTCTCGTCCGTTTCCCGAATAGCGATCGATTCCCCTTCAAGCCGGCAATCGTCGCATGCGCTCGGCTTTTTATCTATTATGCTCTTTTTACCCGCATTCGGGAAGCGGCAACGGACATGGTGACGGAGTCATGCTGGAGGCCCAGTCATACAAGGCTGTTTGTTACCTTTTCACCATGCCGTGCGGATCAATGACGAACTTCTTCGATGCTCCCCGGTCAAATTCGGCATAGGCGGCCGGCGCTTGGTCCAGCGTGATAAGCGTCGCATTGACCGCCTTCGCGATCTGCGCCTTACCGTTCAGAATGGCCATCATCAAATTACGATGATACTGCATAACCGGTGTTTGTCCCGTCACGAACGTATGGGCCTTGGCCCATCCCAAACCAAGCCGGACCTTCAACGTGCCTACCTTGGCATCCTCATCGACCGCGCCAGGGTCGCCCGTGACGTAGAGACCCGGAATGCCCAGCCGCCCGCCCGCCCGGGTCACTTCCATGATGGAGTTCAGCACAGCTGCCGGAGCCTCCCCCTGCGCTTTGCCGTGGCCATGCGCCTCAAAGCCGACGCAGTCGATTGCGCAATCCACCTCCGGAACACCGAGAATCTGAGCGATCTGCTCTCCCAAATTCGGATGCTCCCGCAAATTGACGGTTTCACATCCGAAGCTTCTCGCCTGCGCCAACCGTTCGCTGTTCAAATCGCCTACGATAACTACTGCCGCCCCCAGCAGCTGCGCGGAATGTGCAGCCGCCAGCCCGACAGGGCCGGCTCCCGCCACATATACGGTCGAGCCCGGCTTCACGCCCGCGCTGACCGCGCCGTGATAGCCGGTCGGAAAAATGTCAGACAGCATGGTCAAATCGAGAATCTTGTCCATCGCCTGGGCCTTATCCGGAAATTTCAAAAGCTGAAAATCGGCATAGGGAACCATAACGTATTCGGATTGCCCGCCGACCCAACCGCCCATGTCCACGTAACCGTAAGCCGAGCCGGGGCGATCCGGATTGACGTTCTCACACACATGCGTATGCCGTTCCTTGCAGCTCCTGCACCGGCCGCAGGCGATATTGAAAGGTACGGACACAAGATCGCCTTTTTGGATAAACTCGACGTCTCTGCCGGTCTCGATGACTTCCCCCGTAATCTCGTGCCCCAGCACAAGACCGCTCGGGGCGGTCGTTCGCCCCCGTACCATATGTTGATCGCTTCCGCAGATGTTCGTTGTCACAACCTTTAAAATAACCCCGTGCTCGCACTTGCGGCCCACATTCAGCGGATTAACGCCAGGTCCGTCACGCAGTACCAAATCCGGATATGAAATATCCCGAACCTCGACTTTTCCCGGCTCGACGTACGCCACTGCCCGATTTCCCGCCAACCGACTCACTTCCTTTCCCAATCCCATTTGTTAGCGTTTTCATCGCCATTATACACAACATTACCGGATCGTACAATGCATCCAATTAACCTGTTTTTTTCTCAAATTGAACAAGGGAGTGCCGGCGGTTCATGAAATAAGCCCCTTGTGCGGAGCGACACAAGGGGCCGTGCGATCAATGATATTTTTTGTAAAATCCTAGTATTTTACGCGCTTCCCGGTAGATTCTGAATGGCTTGCTGACCACCCGCTTGGGGAAGCTTCTGATAAACTCGCTTAAATGGCCGCGGTACTCTTCCGTCATCCTGGCGGGCTTGGTTTTGATCCGGGTGTACAGCTCGTGGTATATCTCATTGGAGATATCCACCTTGATGTCCAGACGTTTGCCGCACACTTTGCATTCCACGCTCGAAATCTGGTTATTCAGATAAGTGATCGAATGTTTCACCTCATCCTTGCAGTGGTCGCATAAAAGGAAGGTATCCACCGTCATTTCGACCATAAACGTCACTCCCCGAAATTATTCCTTATCGTCCTTTGCCCGATTACCCATAGAATAACATAACCGCCGACGATAAGAAAAACTTCTATCAAAGTTCCTTCCTTCGAAGATGAACGACCGCGTTAGCGGAAGATTTGAGGTTGCGAGGCATCACCGGCCTCCGCAGGACAGCATCGGCACCCCCGGTGGCCGCGCCGGATCAGTCCTCCCCGAATTTGTTCTCGAACAGCTCCACGATTTCCCGCAGCGCCTGCTCCTCGTCTTCTCCTTCGGCGGTCAGCAGAAGCTCTGTCCCTCGGGCAGCTCCGAGCGCAATCGTGCTGACGAAGCTTTTGGCGTTGGCCGTCTTTGTCTCCCGCTTGATCAGGATCTCCGACCGGAAACCGCCCGCCGTTTTCACGATTTCCTTGACCGGCCGCGTATGAAGTCCCATCTGATTCAATACCGTCACCTTATGATTTACCATGATACCCTCAACCTTCCTTATTCCAGCGTTTGCGTCATGCGGATTCGGGCCGCTTCCTCGCTAAGCGAGCGGACGGACTTCTTCACGAGCGGAATCTGCTCGGCGCTCATGCTGAACTCCTCCACGCCGAGTCCGATGAGAATTTCCACCAGCTGGGGATCGCCGGCCATTTCGCCGCACATCCCGACATGCACGTTAAACTTGCGGGCGTTCTCGCATACCATCCGGATCAGTCGCAAGACGGCAAGATGCTGCGAATCGTATAGATAGCTGACCTTCTCGTTCATCCTGTCCGCCGCAAGCGTGTATTGGATGAGATCATTCGTGCCGATGCTGAAAAAGTCCACGTGGCGGGCGAGACGATCGGACACCAGCGCGGCGGAGGGCACTTCGATCATGATGCCGATCGGCATGCCGGCGGCTGCCGCAATTCCTTCCGCCTCCAGCTCGCTCCGGGCTTCGTCCAAAAGCCGTTTGGCATCCAGAATCTCCTGTTCTCCCGAGATCATCGGGAACATAATGCGGAGATCGCCGTGAGCGGAGGCCCGAAGAAGCGCTCTCAGCTGCACCTTGAACAAGGCGGTGTCGGACAGGCAGTACCGGATGGCGCGCCAGCCAAGAAATGGGTTGAACTCGGAGCCGATCGGCAGATAAGGAATTTCCTTGTCCCCGCCCACGTCCAGCGTTCGCACGATAACCGGCTTGCCGGACATCGTCTCGAGCACGGCCCGGTATGCGGCATATTGTTCTTCTTCCGAAGGCATCGCCGCGCGGTCCATAAACAGAAATTCGCTGCGGAACAGGCCGATGCCTTCTCCGCCGCTCTCAAGCACGGCGGCCGCTTCCGCCGGTGTACCGATGTTGCCATACATTCCGAAGCGCTTGCCGTCTATGGTCTCAGCTGGGATATCCTTGAAAGCCTGAAGCTCTTCCTTTGACCGGGCATAAGCTTCCTGCTTCTTCGCGTATTCCGCCAGCTGTTGTTCGCTTGGGTTTTGGAAAACTTCCCCCGTTTCTCCGTCGACAATCACGGTTTCCCCGTCGGACCAACCCGCGAGAAATTCCCCGCACCCCACCACCGCCGGGATTCCGAACGTCCGGGCCATGATTGAGGTATGGCTTGTGCGGCTACCGACCTCGGTTACGAAGCCCATAACCAGTTCTTTGTTCAACTGAGCTGTCATGGATGGCGTAATGTCATGGGCTAGGAGAATCGAGGGCCGGGTAAGCAAGGCTGCAGCCTTGTCAGTTTCGCCCGTTATTTGTTCCAGAAGGCGGTTCTTCACGTCCTGGAGATCCGCGATGCGCTCCCGGATGTACTCGTCTTCGATCAGGGCGAGCGTCTTCACGACTTCGCCGAACGTTTCGTATACCGCAAAGTCCGCCGAAACTCGCTCATTCTGGATGCGGTCGGATACGCCTTGCACAATTTCCGGATCGTCTATCAGGTATAGCTGCCCTTCCATGATCGATGCCTGCTCGGCGTTGCCGCCCTCTTCCAGTCGGCGGACCAGCTCGGAGAGCTCCAGCCTGGCTTGATCAAGAGCAGCTTGGAACTTGTTCCATTCATAAGGGATCTCATTTTCCCCGATCATCCGTTTGACGGGCCGGCGCTCGCGAATTACGAGCACCACGGCCGGCCCGACAGCAAATCCGGGGGAGGCGGGAATCCCTTTCAGTTGATGGGCCTGGATCATCCTACGCCTCACCTCCCTGTGTAATTATCATATGCTCCATGATCTGGCGGGCCTGCTCCACGGGTTCTCTTGTCTCATTCACGGCTCCATCACTCCTATCCGCACAACCTCTCTTTACACTCTGATGAACCGGAAATTGGACCCGGGAGTAATCTCGGGGACAGACTCCGCTTGGACATAAAGACTGCCGGGAAGGGGCTGACTCGTATCTCCGGTGAAGTTGACCGTGAAATGTCCGAGGTCGCGCAGCGTGTCGTTGACGGTCTCTCCAACCAGCATAATCGGATAGGCAGTCTCTCCCAGTACGAACGTATCGCCCGACCGGATGGCTTCCGTCCAATTTCCGCTTTGGTGAATAACCGCCACGTCGTGAAGCTCCTTGGGTGCTTTCTCATCAAAGAAGATCAGCATGTTCTCTTCGACGATCATCGGAACGTCCGGCCCGATTCCAGTTACGGTGGCGCTATACAGGGTAGTCATCTGATTACCTCCATTTGGTGATTATTACATTTTTAAGAATATAGCCCAAAGCTGAACACATAAGCGATTAGCACCGCGAGTGGACCCGTGAATTGACGAGACAGCAGGACGGCAGGCACGCCAACCTCGATCGTCTGGGGTTTGGCTTCCCCGAGGGTCAGACCGACCGGCACGAAATCGCAACCAACTTGAGGGTTAATGGCGAACAGGGCTGGCAGGGCCAGTTGGGGCGGAATGTTGCCTTTTCCGATTTCCGTGCCGACCAGCACGCCAACAACCTGTGCGATGACCGCGCCGGGTCCGAGCATCGGCGATAGAATCGGAATGCCGCAAATGATCGAAATGATAAGCAGTCCGAAAATATTGCCTGCGAGCGGAGTCAGGACGTTGGCGATCACATCCCCGATTCCGGTGAACAGTACAATTCCCATTATAGCACTAACAAAAGCCATAAAAGGAAGAATATTTCTGAGTACCATGTCGATTGTTTCGCGTCCGGCCTGATAGAACACGCTGACCACATTACCCATCATGCGTCCGATCTTGACCAGAAGATTGGATTTGCCGGGTTGCGTATACGTCTGGCTAGCTTTAGCCCGGGCCTCCTGCTTAATTTCGCTGACGCTCTTCGGTTTCTGCGGTGCGGTGGAATGCACGCCGCCATCACCCGCAAGATGAATGGTGTTCGGGGTGACGCCGGACACAAAATTCTCTTCGTTGATGTAAGCCATCAGCGGACCAGACGGCGAGGTGCCATGTATATTGACCGTCAGCACGCCCAACTTGGGGTACACGCCGCAGCGGGCCGTGCCGCCGCAATCGATGACGACGCACGCCATCAGTTCTTTCTCAATCGAGGTGGTAAACCCGTCGATCGCTTCCGCGCCCGTCAATTCTGCGATCCGCTGTGCAACCGGATGGATACCGCCGCCAGTCACGGATACGATATATTTCTTCTGGTCGTCCGGCTGGATTGTCAGACCCGGTCCCCAGCCGCTGCTACCTTTCTCTACCCGAACTGCTCTGTAATCAGCCACTGATGGTTCCTCCCAAAGTCGCATTTTTGTTCATTTCCGCTTCCTTTCTGCGGATCATTAACGCAGTAATCCACTCGGTGACGAGACCGCGGATCAGGATCACGATGATGCCGACGAGAAAATAACGGATTGCCAGCGGCCCAAGCGACAGTCCGAGCGTCGTCACCCCGGCGGAGATACCCAGCCATACGAAGAGTTCGCCGGCATTCGCGTGAGGAAAAAGTCCGGTCACCGGATGAACGAAGGATACCGCGGAATCGTAGAAGGCCGGTTTTTGACGCTCCGGAAGGAACTTGCCGAAGCTGTACGCCATCGGATTTGTCAAGAAGAAGACAGCCAGCACCGGGAACACGGTGTAACGCAAAATGGCGTATTTCGTGGTCATAAGGGCGAACCGTTCAATCCGTTCCTCACCGACGAATTTGATCAATGCATTAACGACCGTAATCAGAGTGATCAGCGTTGGAATGATGCCGCTTACAAGCGCGATGAACGTCTTGCCGCCTTCCTGAAACATGCCGATGAACCCCTCGGCCATTTGCACCAGAAAATCCATTTAAAATCCTCCCTGAATAATAGTTTGGTCAACCTGACTGACCTGCTGCCGGATCAGCCCTACCGCTTTGCGGGCTGCGTGCACGCTGACGTGCTCGGAATCCCAATCCTCGATTTCGTCAAGCTGCCGTCCGATGAAGCGATCCGCCTTGCGGAATCTTCCGAACACGGTAACGCCGCTCAATTCTTGAGCGTTCGTCACCACGCAGTCGGTATTCGTGACCAGGATCACCACGGACCCTACGCCCAGCGTTTTCTTGACGACACCCACGCCGAGAAATCCCAATTCTTGTGAAGCCATTGTCCTTAAGGTTTGCTGGTAGTGCCTAGACTGGAAGAAACTCAGAATGATTTGCAGAAACCAGGCACCAATGAAGAACAGCATCAGCAAGTTCCACCATTCCACGTTGTTTAACCTCCAATTTTTACAAATGTAATGGCCTATTACATTTGAATTATAAATCGCTTTCAATGTTTCTGTCAACCAGGTTTTTACCCCTAAGTTTTTTTATTTACAGTCTTTACATACAAAAAAGGCCTCACAGAAGAGGATCTGATCGGCCTCGGGGGAGAATACTATTGTTCCAGCTTGGAAACGATGTCGGACGCGGTCTGCTCCTCTGTGATGATGGCGTTGATATAGCCGCCCTTGAGCGCTGCGATAATACTGTCCGTTTTATGCAATCCTTCCGCAACGGCGATCACCTTCCCAGCCTGACGCAGATCGTCCGTGTTGATGCCAATCACTCGTTCGTTCAAGGTATTCTGGGCGATCGAGCCGTCTTCCAGAATGAAGCAGGAATTGATGTCTCCCGCCACTTTGGCATTCTTCAAACTTTGCAACTCCGCGTCCCCCAAATAGCCGATTTCCTTCATAGTCGATTGGTTGAACGGATTTCCGATCCCGACTAGCGCCACGTCCACGCTTTTGGCTTCCGCCAGCACCCGATTAATCTCCGGCGTACTCAAAAGGAGATTGCGGAATTCTGCCGTTTCCACGATAGCGGGTGCATAGAGCGATTCGCACTGGCAATCCAGCTTCTTAGACAGCTCGAAAGCAATCTGATTGGCGTGAAGTTCGATGCCGTGGGAGCCCATCCCTCCAACCATCGGAATTACCTTCAAGTGCGGATGTGCATCGGATGGATATTCCTTCACCAGATCATTCAGTGCGGTACCCCACGAAACCCCGATTTTCTGCGCGTCTTTCAACTGTTTTTGCAAATAAGAGGCTGCGGCCTTGGAGAGGGCTGTGCGCACAGCCTCTTTGGCCATGTCCGCCGAGGGAACAACGATAACATCTTCCAGCCCGAAAGCACTCTCGATCCGGTTCTCCATCTCAATGGTATCGAAGCCGTGATCGTGGATAATGATCTCGACCAAACCCTCGCTGCGGGCTTTCTGGAGGCCTTTCGATATAATTGGCCGGGAGACGCCGACTTTCTTGGCAATCTCGGCTTGGGTCCATTCGTCAAAATAATACATGCGGGATATCTTGAGCAAAAACTTTCTTTCGGCGTCGTTCATCGCTTTTCATTCCCATCTCTATTCGATCTCCCGCTATTATATCATATTTCTCTTGGCCTATATCAACGGGATCGCGACAGAAAAAAACCACCTCTTAGAAGGTGGTTTGAGGAATAGAGGCAACCGGCGCCGAGGCGTGCGATCCAGGCAGGGGTATCGTTTGTTCCATGAGCTGGCGCAGCTTCCATATGACCGACTCTTGCGTCTGCTCGATCGAATCGAGCGTCAAGATTTCACCGGCCTTGACGGACCGGGTCATCACCTGGGATTGGACCAGGCCGATCGGCAAGCCGTTCGCGGCTTTGGAATCCGCAGCCGTCATGATGCGGCCGTATACCGTGAAGCCGCCGAGTCCGTCCAGCCGGTCACCCGGATTCAGGTCCTTTTTCGCAACCGCGACCGTTTCCGCCACGAGCCCCTTCCACGGGGCAATGGTCTGCTCGCCGAAGAAATAGGCGTTCGCCACGGACAGCGGCGTCTCCAGACTGGTCAGATGGTACGGGCGGAACAGCACGTAATTCGGCCCTTTCCCCATCTTCAGGTACGTCATCTCGCGGCGCACTTCTTCCTTCTCCGATGTCACGATCACGAATACGCCCGGCGCCACGCCGTTGACATACTCGACGATGCCGTACTTGTCAAGGATGCCGCCTTCGGTTTTCAGCCGCAGCACATCGGTCAGCTGGCTGACCGTCGCCTCCGGCCCATGCATGCCCGCCACGTCCGGCACGAAGCCCGTTGCGTTGGCCACCGCTGTCATCTCGATCATCGTCTTGGTTCCGTCCTGGAACGAAGCGATCATCTTCGGGTTGGCGCCCACTGAGAGCGCCGCCTCCCTTGCGGAATCCGGCGTCGCTTGCAGGTTCAACGGATTGTTCTTACCCTTGCCGATCGCCAACACCTCAAAACCGAGCGTCTCCGCAAACTGATACAGTTCCATCACCGCCCCGGGCTCATCGCCCGCCGCGCCCGTGTAAACGATACCCGCGGCGGAGGCCATCCGGTTGAGCAGCGGCCCCACGGTCACGTCAGTCTCCACGTTCAGCATAACAACGTGCTTCTTAGCCAGGATCGCTTTCCATGCGATTTCGGCGCCGACGCTAGGCACGCCCGTGGCGTCGACTACGACGTCCACCTGCTGCAATGCCAGCAGCATGTGCATGTCGCCTGTCACCACGACGTTCCCTTGGGCGATGGCCCGGTCAGCCTTCTCCAAATCGCCGGTCTCGACGATTTGGCCGGCCGGAATGCCGGCGTGGAGATACGCATTCATTGCGTTCTGCGGCCGTACGTCCGCAGTCGCGACGACGCGCATGCCGTTCATGCCCTCGATCTGCGAAACCATACCGCGTCCCATCTGTCCCGCACCGATCAATCCTACGCGAATGCAGCCTCCCTGGCGGGCAAGCTCCAACAATCGTTTATTGAAATTCATAAACGCACCCATCCCCTATATTCATAATGTACTTATAAAACCGGTTCTGCGTTCCAGACAAAGTTGATCAATGGTTCACGCTAAGTCCCAGCCACCCGTTGGCCGCTTCGTTCAGCGACTCCGAGACGGTCGGGTGAGGGTGGATCAGGTTCGCCCATTCGTGCACCGTGCCTTCCAGATGGATAAACGCGGAAGCGGTGGTGATCATCTCCGTGACATGAGGGCCCACCATCGTAACGCCGATGATTTCGCCGTACTTCTCGTCAGCCACCAGTTTCACGAATCCACCGGTTTCATCCATGGAGAGCGCTTTGCCGTTGCCTTGCAGCGAGTAGATCTCCACCTTCACTTGCAGTCCACGGTCGCGGGCCTCCGCTTCAGTCAAACCCACGCTGGCGATCTCTGGATGCGTGTATATGCAGCGCGGCACAACTTTATAATCGATCTTCTCCTGCCGGCCGGAGGCATTGGCCGCAGCGACAAGCCCCTCCGCACTTGCAACGTGAGCAAGCTGCCAGCCCCCAATCAGGTCGCCAACCGCATAAATGTTCGGAATGCTCGTTTCCAGGTGTTCATTCACCTGTACAAAACGGCCGTCCATGGCCAACGGCAGTGCGTCCAATCCAGACAGGTTGGGCTGCCGGCCGACCGCGACGAGAAGAATATCCGAGGCGATCACCGACGTGCCGCCCGCCTGCTCGACCTTTACTGCAGCTCTCTCCGCTTCCGGTTGGGCGGCTGTCACCTTGGCGCCGGTCAGCAGGGTGACGTTCCGTTTCTTGAGCGCTTTTGCCAGCTCGCGGGAGGCCGCTTCATCCTCCATCGGCACGATGCGCCCGGCCGCCTCGATAACTGTCACTTTGGTGCCAAGGGCGGAGAACATGGCGGCAAATTCGACGCCGATGACACCGCCTCCGATGATCGTAAGCGAGTTCGGAATCCGATCGAGATCGAAAATCGTGTCGCTCGTGTGATAAGTCACGTCTTCCAGCCCCTCGATCGGCGGGACAAACGGCTTTGACCCGTTCGCCAGGATGATCTTGGAGGATGTAACCTTCGTCTCCGCCCCCATGGTGCCGGATACTTCGATTACACCCGCCGAAACGACCTTCGCCCAGCCTCGGATGTGGGAGACTTTGTTTGCCTTCAGCAGACCTGCGATACCGCCGCGTAGCGTTGCCACCACCTTCTCCTGCTTGGCAACCATCTGACTCCATTCCAGCGTGATGCTGTCCGAGCCAATGCCCCACTCCACCGCTTTACGAACCGTTTCGACCATCCCTGCGGCATTCAGCAGTGTTTTCGTCGGGATGCACCCGCGATTCAGACAGGTGCCTCCCAGCTCGGAGCCTTCGATCAGGACGACGGACAATCCGAGTTTTGCGGCGCGTATTGCGGCAACATATCCGCCTGGACCTCCGCCGATAACGGCGACATCATATGCGTTCAAAGGATTCAACCCCTCAAATCAATAATTGGAACGGCTTCTCTAGCACATTCTTCAGTTCAGTCAGGAAAGCGGCAGCAGGAGCTCCGTCGATTACTCGATGATCGAAGCTCAGGTTCAGCGTCATCACGGGAGCGACGGCCAACTGGCCGTCCTTTACCACCGGTCGGTCCTGGATCTGACCGACCCCCAGAATCGCGACCTCCGGCTGGTTAATGATCGGGTTGAAGGAGTCGACCGCGTATTTCCCCAGATTGCTGATTGTAAATGTACCGCCGAAGAAATCCTCCGGCTTGAGCCGGTTATCTCTCGCTTTAGCTGCCAACTCCTTGGACGCACGGACCAGATCCGCCAGGCCAAGCGTTTGGGCACGTTGAATGACCGGAACGAGCAGGCCGTCCTTTACCGCCACTGCCAATCCGATATTCACGTCCGGTTGCAGAACCACTGCTTCTCCTGACCATCTCGCGTTCAGAGAGGGATGCCGGCCGAGACAAACAGCAGCAGCCTTGACAATGATTTCCGTATGGGAGAGCCGATTCCCCGTCTGTTTCTCGATTTCCGGAAGCAGCTCGGCGCGGAGCGACTGGACATTCGTCATGTCGACAGTCGCCGTGATCGTGACATGCGGCGCGGTAAAAGCGCTTTGGGACATCCGAGTGGCGATGATCTTGCGCATGCCCTGCAGCTTGATCATCCTGTCTGCCGCCGCAGCCGTCTCTGCGCCTGCGGTTGCTGCAGGTACAGCGGCTTGTTCCACATCCGCGTGCAACACTTTGCCGCGCTCACCGCTTCCCGCGATACTGACCAGGTCCACTCCGCGATCCTCTGCCACCCTCCTCGCGAGCGGCGTGGCACGAATGCCGGATTCGGAAGCGAAATTTTCGACGTCCGCCTTGTGAATCCGCCCGTTCTCTCCGCTTCCCGGCACACTTCGCAATTCCACGCCGCGTTCCCGGGCTGATTTACGGGCGGCCGGCGTAGCGCGCGGCTTCCCGTATTCCGGAACGGCAGCGTTCTGTCGCGCCCCGCCAGGAACCTCGGCGGCGGCCGTCGGTTTATCACCTTCCTCCGTCTCCTCTCCGCCTTTGACCAATGGCGGAGCATCCGGCGCCTGATCGCTCGCTTCGCCGATGTAACCGATCACCAGATTCACGGGCACCACGCTGTCCTCGGCATAATATTTTTTCAGAAGAATGCCGGTGTGATAGGCTTCCACCTCAATATTGATCTTGTCTGTCATGACCTCGAGCAGCACTTCGCCCTGCTTGACCGGGTCACCCTCGTTCTTGAACCATTGAATGATCGTTCCTGTTTCCATCGTCATGCCGAGCTTAGGCATGAACACTTCGTTCAGCATAAATGCAAGGCCTCCCTGTAGCTTACTTGAACGTCGCCTTCACTGCGCGGACGATATCCTCAACCTGGGGCACGGCGCTTTTCTCCAGAATCGGGTTGTACGGAATCGGCACTGCCAGTCCGCCCAGCCTCTGGATCGGAGCGTCAAGATAATCGAAAGCTTCGCTCTCGATCACCTGGCTGACGATTTCCGCGCCGTAGCCTCCCCGCTTGACTGCCTCGTGCACAACGACCAGGCGTCCCGTCTTTTTGACCGATTCCGCAATTGTCTCGATATCCAGCGGCACAAGCGTGCGTGGGTCGACGACCTCCGCTTCGATGCCGTCTTGCTTTAATTGCCCCGCAGCCTCCAGCGCCTTATGCACCATAATTGAGGTGGCGACCACCGTTACGTCTTTTCCCTGCCGTTTGATGTCGGCCTTGCCGATCGGAAGCGAGTAGGGTTGTTCCGGCACATCCGCTTTGGTCCGATACAGGAGCTTATGCTCATAAAAAATAACCGGATTGTCGTCTTCAATAGCGGCGCGCAGCAGACCCTTGGCGTCGTAAGCCGTCGACGGTTGAATCACTTTCAACCCGGGAATATGCGTCATCCACGCCTCCAGGCTTTGCGAATGCTGAGCGGCGGCTCCCGTTC
The DNA here is from genome assembly GCF_000598065.1 of Paenibacillus darwinianus. GTDB lineage: Bacteria > Bacillota > Bacilli > Paenibacillales > Paenibacillaceae > Paenibacillus_I > Paenibacillus_I darwinianus. The sequence continues at coordinate 74,563 of NZ_KK082193.1, forward strand.
CGGATCCCGCCGGCGTCCGGAGCACCATCGGCACCTTGGCCTTGCCGCCGTACATATATCGGATCTTGGCCGCCTGATTGACGATTTGGTCGGTCGCAATCGTGATGAAGTCGGAGAACTGCAATTCAAGAATCGGTCGCATGCCCGTCAGGGCCGCTCCCACAGCCGCACCTGAAATTCCGGATTCCGAAATAGGCGTGTTCCGCACGCGCTCCGCGCCAAATTCTTCAATCATGCCTCTCGTGACGCCGAAAGCGCCTCCATACACCCCTATGTCTTCCCCCATGATAAACACGTCGTCGTTCTCTCTCATCATTTGGGACATCGCTTCCCTGACAGCTTCCAAATAGGTAATTTCCCTCATTTTCCAGCTTCCTCCCGGACGATTGTTTAGGCGAATACGTCTTCCTCAAGCGTATCCGGAGACGGCATCGGGCTTTGTTCCGCAAATTTCACGGACGCTTCTATCTCCTCCAATGCCTTCAAACGAGATTTCTCCAACTCTTCCGGCGTGGCGATCTTATCGGCGACCAGACGTTGGGCCAAGTGCGTGATCGGGTCCTTCTGCTCTCGCCACATTTGCTCTTCTTCTTTTGTCCGGTACTTCTTGGCATCGCTTTTGGAATGGCCCTTCCAACGGTAAGTTTTCGCCTCGATCAGGGTCGGCCCTTGTCCCGCGCGAGCTCTGTCGACGGCAGCCGAGGTTGCTTGCATAACGGCGAAAATATCATTGCCTTCAACGACATGGCCCGGTATGCCATAGGACATGGACCTGTCGGCAATGTTCTCAACGCCGATCATTTCTTTGGCCGGGCCGGACATGCCGTACTGATTGTTTTCGCAGAAGAACACCACGGGAAGTTTCCAAATTGCGGCCAGGTTGATCGCTTCATGGAAGCTGCCCTCGTTGCTCGCCCCGTCCCCGAAAAAGCACAGCACCACGTAGCCGCGGTTTTTCATCTTCGAAGTCAATGCCGCGCCCGCAGCGATCGGGATACCGCCGCCTACAATCCCGTTTGCTCCCAAGTTGCCCTTGTCAACATCCGCAATGTGCATCGAGCCGCCTTTGCCTTTACAGTAACCGGTTTCCCGGCCGAACAGCTCCGCCATCATCCGGTCGGCGCTCGCTCCCTTGGCGATGCAGTGACCGTGTCCGCGGTGCGTACTGGTAATCATATCGATGTCCTTGAGCACGGCACAGGCGCCGACAGCCGTCGCTTCCTGCCCCACACACAGATGTGTCGTGCCGTGGATCAGCCCTTTGGCGAAAAACTCATCCACCTTCTCGTCAAAATAGCGGACAAGCCACATCTGGCGATACAGCTCCATCAGCTTCTCCGCAGAAAGCCGCGTTGTCTCGTTTAATGCGATGGACATGAATAGCCCTCCTTCAATTGTAGAAATAAAGATGCCGATGGGAATTTGCTGCGCAGCCGATCAGGCTCCCGTGTCGTTCCCACCGCATCACGCTCCTCTCCGTACTTCTAAACACCTTTTACAACCCTTAACTGCATACAATATAACATGTATTTTTACATTTG
>NZ_KK082194.1:0-5929 GCF_000598065.1 Paenibacillus darwinianus
GCCGGCTCGCTTCGCCGAGCTCCGTCTCCCGCTCCCGGGCCAATACGGCCGACTCCCGCTCCTGGCGCGCCTTGCCCGCCGCCGTTTCCACACGCTCCCGATGGCCTTTCACATCGCGCCGCCAGGCTTCCCGCCACGATTCATCAGCCGGGATGTCCGGCATCCAATAGCGATGATAGACCGGATGCTCGGCGAACTCCATCTCCTGCGCCATGGACTCCAGTTCTTCCAGAGTCGCCTCCTGCTCACGACGTGCGGCCAATCGCCGGTCAGCCGACTGTGCCCGCTCCCGGTTCAGTTTATCCTCCCGCAGGCGGCTTTTTTGTTCCCGCTCCCGCGAACGCTCCAACTGCTTCTCCATATCCTCGAGCGATGCCGACGCACTCTCAAACTCCCGTTGCTTGCCGATTGCCTCATGCTTCTCCAGCACATTCCGCTCGACGCTGATCGCCTGAAGCCGCTCTTGAATGCGCCCCCGTTCCCCTTGTGCAGCCGTTTTGTCCCGTTCCGCTTCCTCCAGCGCAAGTGCAGACGCCTGCGCCCGAGCCGCATAAACGTCGTGTTCCGACTTTGCTTCCAGCAGCTCGCCCGCTTTTAAATAAAGCACATGCTTGTTGTAACGGTCATAGCTCTCCTGCAGCCCGGCCATCTCCTTGCGGTGCACCCGGATTTCATCCAGCCGGTCGGCGAGCTGGTCCATATCCTCCAGCACTTCCGACAAGGGGCGCAATTCATCCTCCACCAGCGGCGGCAGCGCCTGATGAAGAATATCATATATCGCGGAAGGCTTGAAATCCTTCGAAAGCTTCGGGCTTCGCAGCTGAATCATGAGCTGAAGCAGATCCTGGAAAGCCTCCGTTTCGGCAAAGCCGAACAACTGCTTGTTGACGAGTTCCCGATAAGAGCCTTGATCGTGAACGACCTGCCCGCCTGCGCCGATTCTGCCCTCTAAATCCTTTCGGTCGAGCGGAATCCGGTCGCCCCTCTCCAGCCAATCGTTCCGGTCGTAGAGCCAGAAGTCATACCCGATCCGCCGCCCGTCCTCGAGCAGGAATCCCCAGAACTGCACCTGAGCAGCGTTGCGCCTTGCCCGAAGGCCGATGCCGATCGTCTTGAACGCCCCGGTATCCGGGCGGTGAAATTCCATCCACAAGTAGCCGGTTGCATCCGTTTTACCGCCGTCCTCTTCCCCCAGCAAATAGTACTCGATGCGCCGATCCCGCGATCCGAACGGATCGAGCCGGTGCGCCCGTTTGTCTCCGTCCAGCACGAGCGGCAAGAAGCTCTGCATCGTAACCGATTTGCCCGAGCCATTGGCGCCGCGCAGTATGAGCCGGCCATCCTCCAACTGAAATTCCTCTTCGTCGTAATACCAGAAGTTCAGAATGCCGACGCGATTCATCCGCCAACGCGCATCCGTCCGCTCCGCGCCTCTCTTTTGATCATCCGCCATTGTCTGTCACCCCGCACGCCCAATGGGCTAATTTCAGCCAAACGCCTCGGCTCGTCTGCCGATGCTTTATTCCGAATCACCCGTCAAAATCCGTGTTCGCATATTCCGCATTCCAGCGGCCCAGCACCGGAGAGATCAGAAAATGCGCCGAGTCCTCCCATGACCCCAGACGCCAGTCCTCCAAATGCGCGATGCACAGGTCCGCCAACTCCTGAGAGGACGACTCGCGAAACTCCTTGCTCCAATATTCTTTATGCCGTAAATGCAGCTTGTATAGAATCGTCTCCATCTCGGCCCGTGTAACCCGGATGCTTCCATGAGGCTCTGTGTACGTTCCGCTGCCCTCTTCATAGAGCTGCCTTCGCAGTTCTCCGGCAACCAGCAGCGCGAGGTCGGAAACCCCCGACAGCGTCGGGAACAATGCGGCTTCGCTCGTCAGCTCCGGGTGAAAAAACAGCAGCCCTTCCCGGTACCGTCGCCCTTCCCAACCGAACGTTTTCCCGAGCTGATCCATAATGGCCCGCCGCTGCCACCGTACGTAATTCAGGTCCTCCTCCTCGTCCCATTCCGCATCCGGTACGGCCGGCTCCAGCAGCAGCCTGCGGTACACCCGATGCCGTCTGCGCATCGCCTGTCCGTCCTGCGTATCCGCGTACGGAATCGGATCAGACAACTCTTCCATTCGGCTGTATGAGGTCAGGTCCTTCGGAAACCGGCGCAGCACGTAGCGCGTATTCGACGAGCATTCGAACAACGCGTTCTTCTCTCGGTTCTGCGCCCAGTCACCTTCATCGCCATCTACTGCATGCAGCACGCCGAGCGATTTCAGCTTCTTGAGCGCCCGCGCCATCGACAGCCGATGATGATAGATCGTCCAATCCGCATCCAGCCCCTCGCCGGCCATTTGATCCCGGATCTCCTCCACAATATCCGAGAGCAGAAATTGGTCCAGCTCCGTCTTGCTCTCCAGATACCACAGCCCATACGTGAAAAACACATAGTCTCTCGGTTCGCGAAACTCCGGAAAGCCCATCCACGGCAAAGCTTTAACCGGCGCCTTGTCCAGCTTGGCGATCGACCGGGTCATCAGAAGCGGGAAGCCCGCTTTGTCCATAAACCAATCGCGCAGCTCCTCATAGTAGTCCTTGACGGCAAAATAAAGCTCCGGGTCCTCGCTCTTCGCGACCCACGGCCGGTTCAGCAACGCATGAACGCAAGCTCTTTTGCGCTCCGCCGCCTGCTCCGCTCCGGCCCGGCTGCGGCCGACCCTGCTTACTGCCGATTTCCCCGATGCAGCCATGAAGATTCCCCTCACTCCTCTATCCTCGCGGCCGCCGCTTCCCTCGCAGCATCCGTCAGTATAAATACCAGCTCATAATCGGCCATATGCAGCTCGCCGTCCTCCGAGACGAGGACGGTTCTTTGTTCCGTACGCGGATTGGTCATGCGAACTCGGACGCCTTCCGGCGTCACGAAGGAGTGGTTCGACCCGGCCGTCATGCACCGGCCGATCCAGTGGAGCAGCCGCAGCCGCGTCTGGCTCGGCACCTCGCCCAGCTCCGAGATCCGCACCCTTCCTTTCGCCAAAAGCGCTTCGATCGCGTTCCACTCCTCCGCCTGCCGCAGCAGGAACGCTTCCCGTTCCCGCTGCTTCCGCTGCTCGTTGTCGCGCACCGGCTCGGACTGCTGCCGCTCGCCGCGCTTCCGGCTGCGCGAACGAAGTGTCCGCACCGTAGGCCGCTCCTCCCACATCGACATATCGGCCCGGTCCGAATCGCGCAGGTCCTCCCCTTGCAGATGACGCGTCGGAAACAATCCAAAAGCGAATCCCGCCAGACGGTGGGCATCATCCATCACATGCAGGCCCGCGAACCAGCGGGCCAGATGCTCCAGCTCCTTTTTGCGGCTTAGACCGGAACGCTTGCGTTCCTGAATCCGAATCGCGCTCCGGACGATCCGCGCGATCGCGTCCTTGGTTGCGCGCTCCAGCAGCGTAAGCTCGCTGGGCGAACCGCCTTCGCCGATAAACCAGCGCTGAATGTTGTCCCAGCCTTGCCGAAGCTCCTTCAACAGCGCTTGCCGATCGGGCACATCCTCAAGCCGCGGCTTGTTCAATTCTCCTTCCACGACCTTCTCCAGGAACATATCGCGGACATTATCGTTGATCCGCAGCAGATTGCCTTCGATTTTGTAGGCGCTTCGCTGCAGGGCCTGCACGAAATTCTGCAAATAATTCGTCAGCTTCTCCTTGAAAACCAGAAACGCTTCGGCCACCATCATCTCCTCGGCCTTGGCGGTATGCAGGCTGGCGATATAATCCGCAGCGTTTTCGTGCAGGCTGACAAACGATCGGTAGAGTATATTCCAAAGCTCAAGCGCCGTCTCCGGCTCCAGTTGACCGGCATCCCTGCGAACGGCAAACAGCTTGTCCGCAATCGTATCGAACAAGGAGGCTTCCAGCGAACCTCCGTAGCCCGTCACCTTTTCGAGCGTCTCAAGCAATCTCTCAATTTCAATGGAATAAGGACGCAGCAAATATTGCATTTTTTTCTTCAGGTACTCCGCCAGTGTCGTCGAACGCCCCCCGTCATGCCTGGCCGTCAGGTTCTGCCACTCCACCAGCTGATCCAGATCCGTCTGACACTGCTCGAGCGTGTAGCCCGGCCATACGCTCCATTCGCTCACGCCCGCAAACACCTCTTCAGGCTTCAACCAATACCTTAACCGCTTATACTCCTGGTAAAAGAAACGCATAATGGCCCGGTAGCGCACCACATTTTCGGCGTTCACATATTTCAGCTCCGGCACCTGGCGCAGCGATTGCGGCTGCAGCCCCGAAAATCCCGCATCCATACTCCGTCTCCCCTCTCCGTCCGTTTATCCATTGTTTTCATCATACAAATGACTGCACTACCTTCGCAAGCGGACGGTTCTGGAAGCGCCGCAGGTTACCAACAAGGAGACGAGAAGTAAAAGGCTGATCGCCGCGCCACAACGAAGAGAACCCTGACCTTGCGGTCAGGGTTCTCTTGTTTCACGGCATGCCGCACGGACTACGCTGCCTTACGCGAACTGTCCGATGCGGACGGTACGCTCGCATATCGCGTCAACGTCCTGCTGGTCGTGAGTGACGAGCAGACAGGTCATCTCCGCTTTTTTCAGTATGTCGCGAAGCTCGGCCCGAATCGCCGCTTTCAAGTCCACGTCGAGGTTGCTGAACGGCTCATCCATCAGCAGCAATGCCGGCTTCGGGGCAAGGGCGCGGGCGAGTGCGACACGCTGCTGCTGTCCGCCGCTCAGTTCATGCGGATAGCGATTTTCCAGGCCAGTCAGCTGCACCAGCTCAATCATTTCCTTCAGACGCGCCTGGCGGTCTGCCTTGGAGAAACGATGCAAACCGAACTCGATATTTTTGGCGACGGTGAGATGCGGAAACAGGGCATAGTCCTGAAAAACCATCCCCACCCCGCGCTGCTCAGGCGGAATGAAGGTTCGAACGTCGACGACCGTACGCTGCGAGATATCGATCTTGCCCTCTGCTGGCGTTTCCAGCCCGGCAATCAAGCGAAGCAACGTGCTTTTGCCGCTTCCGCTTTCACCGACCACACCGACAATCTCCCCTTTGCTCATGGAGAATGAAAATTGATCGATAACGGATAATTGTTTTCTGGAATAAGTGAACGACAATTTGTGAATCGCGACAAAGCTCATTGCATCACTCTCTTTCCCACATGATGAAAAATGATGATCGATATCGTGCTGACGCCGATGATGAATAGCGACGGAACCGCAGCCGAGAAAATCCGTTCATCGCTTCCATACTGATAAGCCTTGGTTGCCAGCGTATCGAAGTTAAACGGCCTTAGCAACATTGCCAGCGGAAGCTCCTTTACGATCTCGACGAACGTGAGAATCACGCCGCTGAGCAAGGAGCCCTTGATCAAAGGCAGGTCCACTCCGAAAAAGGTCCTCGTGATGCCTGCGCCCAGCATCCGGGAAGCCTCAGTATATTTCATGCCGATTTTCTCGAAGCCCGCTTCGACGCTGTTATAGCCTGTGGCCGTGAACCGGATGACATAAGCGACGACCAGCATGACCAGCGACATGCTAAGCACGAGCGGCGCTTCGCCTTTGCCCATCCAGCCGTACAACGGCGCGAGACGCTCATCCAGCCAGATGAAAAGGGACAGCACGCCGATCGCGATGATGGCGCCCGGTACAGAGTACCCGGTGGTCGTGATTTTGGCGATCGCATAGCCGACCCGGTTGTTCATCATGCGGCTCACATTGCCTACGATGACCGCCAGCAGCATAATGACCGCTGTAGCGAGCAGCCCCACCGATACGGTGTTATAGGTCAATTGCCGAAAATCGGCTGTAAGCAGCACATCGTTATAGGTCCAGCCCGCCCAGACGAACAGCTGCGTGACCGGGATCAGGAAAGATACAATGAGCACGGCACCGCAGAACGCCACG
>NZ_KK082194.1:6029-11452 GCF_000598065.1 Paenibacillus darwinianus
CACCGCAGAACGCCACGGCCGCCCCCCCGCCAAGCCTATGAGCCTTGCCGGCACAAGCGGCGTGTTCTTGCTCGTCGTTGCGCTGAATCTGCGCTGTCCACGCAGAGATCTCTCCATCAACATGACGCCGATGATACCGACCAGGAACCACGCCGCCAGACGGGTTGCCGATTCGATATCGTACATCCCGAACCATGTAGTGAAAATTGCCGTCGAGAATGTCTGGATACCGAAATAATTCACGACGCCATAGTCGCTTAGAACCTCGAATGCCACTAACGTCAAACCGCCGGCAATGGCGGGGCGGGATAACGGCAGGGCCACCCGCATAAAAACGGCCAGCGGCTTTCGGCCGAGCAGCCGGGCATTCTCGATGTAAGCGCCGCTTTGGCGCTCGAGAAAAGACCGGGTTATCATATAAACATAGGGATATAGAAACATGGTGAAAATAAAAATGGCGCCTTTCATCGACATGATGTCAAACCATGACTGATCCGGCCTCACGCCGAGCGATCGCAGCGCCTTCTGAACGACGCCGGTGTAGCTCAGCATGTTGCTGTAGGTATAAGCCGCTATGTAAGGCGGAACAGCCAGCGGCAGCATCAGCGCCCAGCGAAAGAACGCCTTCATCGGAAAATCGTACGCCGCGATCAGCCAGGCTAGCGAGGCGCCGATCAGAACGGTAAAAAAGCCTGTGGCAACGACCAGCCAAACGGATTGCAGCACATAATCGCGCAGCATATACTGCTTGATGTGGCCCCAGTTCTCATTAGGTGCCGCGAACAGGGAAACCAGGATAGCAGCAATCGGCAGCAGGATAAATACCGCCGCCGGAAGACTGATCCATAACCAGCCGTTGCTATGTCTTTGTATGTCCCTAAGAAGCTTGGCTGGCCGTTGCATGTTTTTATTTCCAACCCACTTTATTCATAATTTCGACAGCCGTTTTATTATACTCGCCCAACTTGGCGAAATCCAGGTCCTGGGTTTTGAATGTTCCCCAGGAAGCGAGCAGTTCAGGCAGCGCCGCCTCGCCGTTCACCGGAAACTCGAAGTTCTCGGCGGACATCAGCGTCTGCGCTTCCTTTCCGGTCAGAAACTCAATCAGCTTGACCGCATTATCCTTATTCTTGCTGTATTTGATCAAACCCGCGCCGCTGATGTTGCGGTGCGTGCCAGTCGTCTCCTGGTTCGGGAAGAACACGCCGATCTGCTCGGAAACCTTAACCTCTTCCGGGTCGTCGGACACCGTCATTTGTCCTACATAATAAGTGTTCATAATCGCCACGTCGCCTGTGCCTGCGACGATGGCCTTTGCCTGGTCGCGGTCTCCTCCGTCCGGGTCGCGGGCCAGGTTGTTCGCAATGCCTTGCGCCCACTGCTCGGCCTTCTGTTCCCCGTCAATCGCAATGAACGAGGCGAGCAGCGATTGGTTATACAGATTGGTGGACGAGCGGACCAGCACCTTGCCCTTCCATTTCTCCGTCGCCAGATCCTCGTAAGTGGAAAGCTGCTCCGGCTTCACGCGATCCTTGGCATATGCAATGATACGCGCTCGTGTGGAGAGGCCAATCCACTCGTTGCCGGTGTCGCGAAGATCCATCGGCACCTGCGCGTCGATCACATCCGATTGCACGGGCTGCAGGACGCCTGCGAGCTTGGCGTTGTTCAGAACGCCTCCGTCCACCGTGATGAACAGGTCGGCAGGCGTGCTTTCTCCTTCGCGCTTAATGCGTTCGATCAGCTCTTCGGCCTTGCCTTCAACGACATTCACCTTAATGCCGGTTTTTTCCGTGAATTGGCCGAACAGTACTTTGTCGACATCGTAATTTCTGGCCGTGTACACATTGACAACTTGCTCTCCGCTTGCTTGACCGGAGGTGTTTTCCTTCGAGGCATTGTCCTTCGTTTTGTCATTCGCCGCAGACGTATCTGCGTTAGTCTTGCCCGTATTGGATGCGCCCGAGCTGCCGCAGGCCGCGAGCAACCCGATCGATAAAACGGCAGTGAGCAATAAAGTAATGACTTTAAATTTTCTCATGTCCGAAACAGTCTCCTTTAAACCTGGTAATGAAAATCATTATCAATCAGCGCTGATGAAATCGTACCATCCCCTGCAGGAAGTGTCAACAACACGCAGCGCTTATTTTTTTGAACATTATGTGATTAATAATAGTCATTATTATAAGATAATTCTTCACACTCTTTTCCGGCAAAATGAAGCCTTCCGGACAGCGCATTCATGCTATACTGGGGAAAACCACACCAAGGAGTATCCATGGATATTACGCCTATACAGCTGACGATTACCGTCATCTGCGCCTTGTTAATCGGTTTCTCCAAAACCGGTGTACCCACTTTGGGCCTGTTCGTCGCGGCTATCATGGCCACCGTCTATCCCGCGCGCGAATCGGTCGGACTCATTACCCCGATCCTGATCACAGGTGATATCATCGCGATTGTCTATTACCGCAAAGCCGTCGTGTGGAAGCATCTTCTCGTTCTGCTTCCTTGGGTGCTCGTCGGGCTCCTCGCCGGCTTCTTCGTGCTCGGCCGGATCGGCGACGGGCCGCTTTCCATTCTGATCGGCACCCTGGTTCTGCTGCTCATCGGTCTACATGTTTATAAGGACCGGCTGGAGAGCATGCTCAAGTTCGCCTTCACCAAATCGCCCGTCTTTAACGGATCGCTTGGAGTGCTCGCCGGGTTCACGACCATGATCGGCAACGCGGCGGGCAGCATTATGACGATCTATCTGCTGTCCAAGGGCATGAACAAAACCGCTTTCGTCGGCACGAGCGCCTTTTTCTTCTTTATCGTCAATGTCATTAAAGTGCCGTTCACCAGCTACCTGGGACTTATAACGCCGCAATCGCTGTTGCTTAACGCCTGGATGATCCCGGCGGTCGTCATCGGCGCAATTATCGGCTTCAAGGTGCTCCCGCTTATTCCTCAGAAACTTTTCCATGCCCTTATTCTCATCCTCGCGGCGCTCGGGGGACTTTATTTGATCTTGTTCTAGACCGCGTGTATGGAACAAGCGGGGGAACAGAGCGGCTCCCTAACTCCTCGGACCGTTCGACACGCGTTTTTTCATCCTGCTCCCAAAAAAAGTTGCATAAAAAGAAGGATAATCAAAAAAGTTGTCGAATTTCATTTAATTGCACGACGATAATGGCAAACTTCGGGAAATCGAAGGGCGCAAAGCTATAGGGGCTAAAGCAGGCTTGCCTGCCATGCCAGCCAGCTATCGAAGGGAGGTTGGGCCATATGAAGTTGCGTTACTTCGTAGTAATGGCAGCTATTGTAGCCATGTCCTTGGCTTCCATTGTCGGAAAACCATGGCGCTAAACCGAAGAAGGAAGAACTGGGGCTAACCCGGTTCTTTCTTTATATCTCTTTAAAACTCTTTATGCGGAGCTGTGATTTCATGATCAACTTTATTGTAGCCGGAGTAATTCTGTCTCTGCTTCTTAAGAAAAATCCCTTGACCATTCTGGCCGTCCCCTTGAAAGTGCCCTTTCTACTCATTGGATGCCTGCTGACACAAGTGTTGTTGGCCTTCATCGCCTCGACGAGGGGCTTGCAGTACCCTGTTATTCTTAGTTCAACATTTGTTGTTATGCTTATTGCGTTATTTCTGAATCGTCATCTATATGGGGTGAAGTGGATATTCCTTTCGTTGGTTTGTCCTCAAACTCGCTTTACAGAAACATATGTTCTAATATATCATAACTTTGGCAGGTTCGAAATGTCTGCCGGGAAGAGGAAAGCCGATGGATATTTTACAAGCGTTGTTTTTTCCCCCGGAGCAGCCGGGCGGCGTTTCTTCCATGGTGCCGTACATTCAGGAGCGTTTTAACAAGATGGGATGGAGCATGGAGTTGTTCTCCCTTCCAAAGCGGCTTCGCGGCAAAGGCCAGGAGGATTACGCCTTCGACACGTTCGACGTGTCCGAGTTCGACGGCAATCCGATCGCCGACAAATACAGGCAGACGCTGCGCGATTACATTTGGTGGACCAGAATGCGGATTACGAAGCGGTACGATCTCATCCATGCCCATCATCCGATCGCCGCGCTTGTCATGAAACGCTTATTTCCGGATACGCCCGTCATCATGACCATTCACTCGAGCTACGAACGGGAGCTAATTCTCAATGGGATAAGCGCCGAAGGCAGCGCGGAACACCGGTTTTTGACTTCGATATACGGCGAGCTGGAGGCCAAGGTCGACAAGCTGCTGACGGTGTCGGAATCGTTCCGCCGTTATATGGCGCCTTATGTGAAGGATGCTGCCGCTATCGGCGTCATTCCGAACGGCTTCGACGAGAAACGGTTCAAGCCGGTGTCCCATGAGAATGAGGTGCCGCAGCTGATTACCGTCTGCCGCCTTGTGCCGGCCAAGGGACTTGATGTGCTGCTTCATGCGTGCGCCAGGCTGAAGCGCAAAGGATACCCGTTCGTGCTGCATATAATCGGAGACGGTCCGATCCGCGAGGAGCTTGAGGCATTGGCGTCGCAGCTCGGGCTTTACGACGATATCATTTTTTACGGCTATATGCTGCACCCGGAGGAATTCATGCCTTTCTTCGACATTTTCGTCCTCCCGTCGCGCGCGGAAGCGTTCGGCTCGGTGTTCGCGGAAGCGGCGCTGTGCTGGCTGGCGCTGGTCGGGACGAATGTGGGCGGCATTGCCGAGCAGATCGAAGACGGCGTCAACGGACTGCTCGTGCCGCCGGACGATCCGGAGGCGCTGTGCCTGGCGCTGGAGAAACTCGTGTCCGACCCGAGCTTCCGGTATAACATGGCCCGGGCCGCTTGGGACAAAGCGAAGAAGGCTTACTCGCTGCAGCGTGTCCTATCGCAATTGAAAGCCGTTTATTCGGCGTACCCCGCGCCGTCCCGCGAGGCGCAGGATCAGACGGATTCGGAGGAGGAAGGACCGTGAGCGTTGCCTTTCGGTTCATTCATGCGGCGGATTTGCATCTTGACAGCCCGTTCAAAGGGCTGGGCGATGCGCCGCCCCGTGTTCGTCAGGCCCTGACGGAGTCGACGTTCGGAGCCGTTCGCCGGCTGACTGCGGCCGCGGTGTCGGCTAATGTCGACTTCGTCCTGCTGGCGGGCGATCTGTTCGACGCCGCGGATCGTTCGCTGCGCGCCCAGGCCTTTCTGCACCAGCAATGGGCGAAGCTTCGGGAGCACGGAATCGGCATTTACATCATCCACGGCAATCATGATCCGTTGTCCGGCGAACGGGCAAGGTTCGCGGTAATGGAGGGCGTGCATGTGTTCGGCGCCGAAGAGAAAGAAGGAAGGCCGGCTTACCGGAAAGACGGTGGGCTGGCCGCTTTTATATACGGGATGTCTTACGGGTCGCGGGCGGTAACCGACAATCTTGCGAGCCGCTACCGGCCAGCGGCGG
>NZ_KK082195.1:0-13848 GCF_000598065.1 Paenibacillus darwinianus
GCGGTCGACATGCGCCGGCTGCGAACGACCCGCTTCCGCCCGCCTCTCCCGCGCCCTGATCCCGGCTTCCCCGATACGCGCCGTTCCTCGCACGGCTTCCTCGCTTCCAGAGCGTGCCCCCCCTCGCGCGCATACTGCATCAGCTCCACCGCTGCTCCAGCCCTTAACCCGTCGACCGAACAACACGGCCAGGCAGAGCAGCAGCAGCCAATAAAAGCCGAAAGACATATCGAGATCCACGGCCGGGTGAAGGAGCAGCACGGCCAGCGGCGCCAAGCCGGCCCGTTCTCCTCTCCATACGCGCAGCACGATGAGCCCGACGAACACTAGCAGTACAAGCAGTCCGGGCAGCCCGATATTTAACGCCATATCCAGGTATCCGCTGTGCACCTCATTACCGACATACGGCCGGCTTTGAACCGCCCGATGCAGGGCGCGCCAGGAATTCCCGCCGTAGCCGATCCAGGGCGACTCGCGCAGCAGCGCCAGTCCGTCCTCGTAAAACAGCCGGCGGGCCGCCGCCGTCTCGAAATGGCCGATTACCCGACCGGCTGCCGACCGGCCAACTACCCGATATAGCGCATATACCGCCGATACGGCTAAACCGGCTATCGCCAGCCAGCCGGACAAGCCGGCGCGAGCCCCCGTTTTTTGACCCATCCGTCCAAGCAGCTCATGGCCCAGCCAGGCGATAGCCGCTGCCGAAAGCAATAAGGCCGTCTCCGATAATGCCGGTGCCGAAATGCCCGTTCCCGAGCCTTCCGCCGACCAAATGTCCGCCGCTGCCCCGACGACCAAACCGTATCCGGAAGCGCCCGCCAAAACCGCCCAACCCGAGTGAAGCGCCCAACCGCGCCGTTCTTCTCCGCGATGCACGGCCAGGCCGACCGCCCAGCCCGCTGCCGCAGCCAGCCAAGCCCCCCGGGATTCGGTAAGCAGCAGCGCCGTCATGGCCGGTGCCGCGAGCAGCCCCGCAAACCTCCTGATGAGGGGCAGGTCCGATCGCTTTCCCGCCAGCCATACAAGCTGCAGCAGGAGCAAGGCTCCGAGCACGGCCCCCAGCATATTCGCATATTGAAAATAACCGGCCAAGCGGGCGCCGACCGCCGTCAGCCGAGCGTCGCCGCTGACCATCACAAAATCCGGAAAACGGAACCATCCCAGCCAGCCGGCCAGCGAGCCCCAAATGATGAAAGCTGCGGCAGCCTGAAGCGCTGCGGTAAATGGCCGAGACGAACGGCTCCCCGCAAACCAGGTTTCCAGCGTGTACAAAAATGCCGCATAACCCGCCCAGCGCAGCGCACCGTTCCATGTGCCGAGCGTGGATGCCGGATCGAACGCCAGCCCAAGCACGAACAGCGCCGAAAGCAGCAGCGGCCATAAGGCTAAGGTATACCCGAATGAGAGCGGGGCAGCGGCCCCGGCTCCCTTACCCGTCCCCATTGCCGGCCCGGCAATGCCGAAACACCGGTACAGAAACGATATTGCGCCTGCGAGCAGCATCGCCGCCTCCCAGCGGTACAACAATACGTCGAAATACATGCCATACCGCAAAGCCGAAACGATCAGCAACACCGCCAGTGCCGCCGCAGAAGCGCACTCCGCGCCTGCATCGTCTGCCTTTTGCCGCTCCGCCACGATCCGGCACCCCCTTTCGTACCCGAATGTTGCTATGAAACCGGGACAACATTTTTCCGAATCGGTCTTCCCCTGGGCAGCCGAATCGGAGAGAGGAAGAAAAAAGCAATTCCTCCGCAGATATAAATCTACTTAAGGAATTGCCCTTTATTGGTTGAATATACAAGTAGACCCCATATTTCCTGGCAGATGCGATCCCCTCAGCCTCTATAGTTCCTTTACGATCATCAGATGAAGGTCTTGCTTCAAATCGATCTCGTAGGGAGAGGCGGACGGCATGCCGTCCGCTTCGCGCAGGATGCGAATGACCGGTCGATGGACGGACAGCGGATTATTCGCTGAAACGACGCCCACTTGTCCGGTATTGAGCAATACAGTCGTCGCTACCGGATAGATCGAGATGTGCTTGCCGAACAGCTGGATCAGATCGATGTCGAAATAAGAGTTGCCTGCCGCGAACAAATACTCGATCGCATCCGAAGGCGTGTAGCGGTTCCGATAAGATCGCGGTGAGGTCAGTGCGTCATAGACGTCTGCAATCGCGACGATCTGGGCGTATTCGTGAATTTCGCCCTTTTTCAATCCGCAGGGATAACCCGTTCCGTCGTACCGCTCGTGATGTTGCAAAGCACAGTTAGCCGATAACAGCGAAATATCGTGCTGCTGGCGCAGCATGTTGAAGCCTTCCGCCGCATGCCGCTCGACAACAATCCGTTCATCGGGCGATAACGGCGTCGATTTGGAGAGCAGCTCCTTCGGAACCTTGGTCATGCCGATATCGAACAGCAGTGCGCCAATGCCAAGGTCCTCGATCTGATTCCGGTTATAGCCTTTGGCCATACCCATAATACCGGCCAGAATCGCGACATTGACGGCATGGTTGAATAAATAGGCGTCCGCCACATGAATGCTGGTCAAGCTGTACATGACATCCTTGCGGCTGATCAAATCCTGAATGATTTGACCGAACACGCCGCGGAACGTCCGGCCCATCTCGGGCGCGACCGCCCGTCCTCTCGTGACCGGCATGTCCATGACGGAGCCAACCGTTTTGTAGATGGTCTCGACGGCAGCCTTGCGCGTCTCTTCGCGCACAACCTCATCGGGAATAATATCCGACGTATGACCTTCGTCAATATAAACGATATCAACGCCCATTTCTTTTAAGCTTTGGATGAACCGGTCGTTCAATGCGGTCCCGACACCCAAGAGGACATTGCCGTTCTCTCTCAGTATCGGCCGCGCAAGCTTGTCGCCGGCATTTACCGAATTAATGTGGACTCTTCTCATGTCATTCCCGCCTTTGACGAATGGGGAGCGAGGGATCAGGCCTGAAGCATGCCGTGGTGAAGTGCTGTCACCTCCGTCTTGCGCAGTTCTATATCGCTATACAATTAGGGTCAACTTGTCAGATCCGCCGCAACGATCCGGTTGCGGCCGCCGTTCTTGGCTTCATACAGCGCTAAGTCTGCCTTTGCGAACAAATCGCGCAAATAAATCTTCGGATTGTCGATAAGCGCACTTTGGCCGCTCTCGACCGTAAGCACGCCCATACTGATAGTCACGGCGACCGACTCGCCGTTGTGGCCCGTACCCACCCGGTTCGCCGCGACGATATCCTTTACCCGCTCCGCCAGCATATATGCTTGCTCGCGATTCGTGTGCGGCAAATACACGGTGAACTCCTCGCCCCCGTAACGGGCTAAAATATCGGTACGCCGCAGCGATTGCTTCACCACGTCGGCCGTGCTCCTGATGACCTCGTCGCCGACGAGATGGCCATATGTGTCGTTAATGGATTTGAACAAATCGATATCGAACAGAAAAATGGCAAACGGAATGTTATACCGGATGTTGGTGATTACCTCATGCTCAAGCTGCTGCATCAGATAACGCCGGTTGAAGCAGCCCGTCAAGCCATCCGTGATCGCCATATATTCAAGCTTCTGATTGACCTGATACAATTCATCCTGCATCGCGATCAGCGACCGGTTCCGCTCGTGCAGCGCTTCGTTGTGGTACCGGGACGCCTCGACGAGCATTCGCAGTTCGCTTACGTCCTGAAAGGTCAACACCCGGCCGACCAGTCTGGAGCGGTCGACGACCGGCTCGCAATGCATGATCACGTGGCGGAAAAAGTTATCCTCGCTCAGTGTAATTTCGATTTGCGCGGACGCAGGCGGATCGGACCGGTATGCTTCGATAAACGGCTCCGTGGAACCTTCGGTCTCCAGCGGCGCGAGAAACTCCTCGACCTCAAACCGGTCGCCCGCGCGAATATCGAGCAATCCGCGAAGCACCCTGTTCGCCTCCAGCACGACTTCGTGCTCGTCCAGAACCAGTACGCCGGTAGCCATACTGTCCACGATATTCGATTGGGCAATTCGCACGATTTCGAATACACGGTGCCGCTGAATCGCGACTACGAAATAAAAGATCGACACCACGATACCGGCCGAGGTCAGCCCCGGAATTATAGGGAGAATCGGCGCCAACGCGATGTTGACCAGCATATCCGCAAGCGTAAACGCCGTCAAGATCGCCATGCCCTTCATCGCGATCTTCATTTGCCTCTTATGCCTCGGCGCTACCCTCCCCCCGAGCGCATTCCGCATGATAGCGAACGAGAGGACGACATACGCAAGCAGCACGACGGCCATAACCCAGAACAAGGGTCCGTATTGCCGCTCAATATAACCGCCATTCATAGGAGCGACGAAAGACGACCCGGGATTCAGCAGGACACCCAGTACGATAAGTACGGTCGGAGCCGAAAGGTACGCCAGCGTGCGCCGATTCAGATAGTAGGATTGCCCTGCCAGAAAAATGGTGAATATCGTCCAGCCGAGCCCCAGCATGGACAGCCCGATATAAGAAGCCTTCAAATACAGAAGCTGATAGACAGGCTCGGTTGTCGTCGAGATCGCAAACTGGCATAGAGGCCATAACATAAGAAGCGAATGAAAAATCAAATAAACCTTAAGAAATAAAGTGACCGTGTTGTTTAAGAAAACGTATAGTAGTAATACCAGCATGACGATAAACAAGCCGAAATCCAACCATAACACGTGTTCCAATGAGGTCACCCGATTACCTTAGCGTTAATAATTCTACACTATCTTAGCACATGTGGGTTTTAAGAGACAATTGATGTTGCAATGAATATCAACATTTAATTACATATTGATTAGCCATTACCGGATTCCGCAGGCAAAAAGTCAGAAATCGCCTTTTCCAGATAGGGAGAAAGGTTGAGTCCGTCGCGAAAATGGACATACTCCTCCCAATGTCTCGCTTGAATTGCAGGCTTGCCGCCCGTCACGGCACGGATCAGAATATTTTTGGGAGTATGCTCCATATCGATGAACTCCAGAAGCTGCACTTTGTAGCCGACCGCCTGAAGCAGTTGGGCGCGAACGGCATCCGTGGCGAGCGAGGCGAACCTTTCTTTTAATAGGCCGTGCGAGAGCAGCGGGCCCAACAGGTCATTCTTCACCTGGCCGAAAAGCTCATGCTGACAGCACGGCACCGATAAAATAACGGATGCCCCCCAATGGACGGCCTTGGCAAGCGCCGCGTCCGTCGCGGTATCGCACGCGTGAAGCGTGACTACCATATCCGCCTTCGTCAAGCCCTCATATTCGGCAATATCGCCGTGCAGAAACCGAAGTCCTTCATAACCGAGCTTAGCCGCGAGTCCCGTACATAAAGCGATGACGTCCCGCTTCAAATCCAACCCCGTAATGTTTACCTTCATCCCCCGCTTCACGACGAGAAGATGATAAAGCGCAAACGTCAAATACGATTTGCCGCAGCCGAAGTCAACGATCGTCAGCTCTCTGTCCTGCGGGAGAGCGTCCGCCACATCCTGCACCATCTCGAGAAAACGGTTGATCTGCCGGTATTTATCCTGCTTCTGCGCATGTACCTTTCCATCCTTCGTCATAATGCCCAGCTCGACGAGGAACGGAGCGGCTTCGCCTTCGGCAATCACCCGGTTTTTGACCCGGTTGTGCGTCCGTTCGGCTGCTCCTTTGACCGCCGTAGGCGGTTTGCGCAGAACGGCCGCCTTGCCTTTCTTATTGAATAAAAGCTGCACATCGGCTTCCTCGGTCTTGACGAGCGCTTGCCGGAAGGTGTCCGAAAGCAGCCCGACAAGCCGGTCGGCAGCGGCCGGCGGCTCGAGATTCTCATGTGTGACTTTGTTTGCCGTATGGTGCTCGAACTGATAGCGCAAACCGTCTTTCAGACTCACCGGACGAACGACGGACCGAACCAGTGCGTCCGTTTTCTTCCGTCTCGGCCCGCTCAGCGTCGCCTGCAGCACGAGGCTGCCGTTCATCCATTCGCGAACGTCCTGCTGCCACTTTTCCATATGCGCTAAAGCACTCCTTGTTCACGTATGTCGGCCAACCCATGCTCGACCTCCGCCCGCGGCAAGCCGCCGGCAACAAGCCGATCATCGGGCAATTGCAGCAGCCTTTCATAAAAAGCGGCGGCTTCCCCTGCACCTGCGCTGCCGTCCTCGAGCCGCTCATGCAGCCAATTCTCCGCTTCGTCATAGCGGCCTTGCCGTTCCCGCCACTGCGCGATCAGCAGCTTCAATGACGGAGGCAGCTCATAACCGCGCAGCTTGTCAAGCATCGCCTCCGCCTCCTTCGCGGGATCGGACAGACTCTCCTCCGCGTCCAGCGCTGTAAGCCGGATATGCAGAGCCAGCGACTTGATCCGGCAGGCGTAGCTTTCCGTCTCCGCCCCCTGATCCTCCCGAATGCCGCCCTCCTCGCGCAGCATCAGCGCGATGGCCTGCAGCGAGACCGTATCCGGAACGCCGTTCGTCGTAAGCAGCTTCACCAGATCCTCGTCCGAAAGGGTATGTACGAGACGGGACTGCAGCCGCAGCCCGCGGTCGAATACATCTCCAATCATCTTCAGCGCCTCGATGTGCTCCTTTCGCTGCCTCAGGCCCATCACCTGACCGATGGCCGCTGTCACCTGCTCGATCATCCGCATCATATAATCTCTTTGAAACATCCGCGTTCCCGCCCTCTTCCAAATGCGCCCACCGGCGTTTGTTCTTCTTTAAACGTGAGTCCTCGCACCGGAACCGTTCAAAAGGCCTGCGGCGAAATCGCGTATTTCGGCCGCCATTCGCTCCGGCTGCTCCAGCATGCCCATATGTCCGCTCGCGTCGAGCAGAACGGGATAAATCGTTTCCGACTTATGCCCCCCGAACGTCGACTCCGGAGGAATAACGCCATCCTCTTTGCCGGCCAGCAGAAGCACCGGCACGTCCGCCCCGGAAATAACCGCATTGCGGTCGGGCCGCTGCTTCATCCCCATTGCGGTCGCCGCCGCGCCCACAGCTGAAGTGCCTCGGCCGATCTCCTTGGCAAATGCGATCTGAGCCTTCATCTTATCGGCACCGGACGG
The DNA here is from genome assembly GCF_000598065.1 of Paenibacillus darwinianus. GTDB lineage: Bacteria > Bacillota > Bacilli > Paenibacillales > Paenibacillaceae > Paenibacillus_I > Paenibacillus_I darwinianus. Next base: position 7,072 of record NZ_KK082195.1, read on the forward strand.
GGCGAAAAGCTTCGGCACGAGCGCTTCGATAAATACGCCGAGCCCTTGCCCCCTTATCGTCTCGGCGGCCTTGTCCCGGTTAGCCTTGGCTGTGTCCGAATCGGCGTTGGCGGTCGAGTGGACCAGACCGAAGCCGGCCAGCTTGTCCGGATATTTCTCCGCAAAAGCCAAAGCGGCGTAACCGCCGAGCGAATGGCCGATGACGACGGCGCGCCGCTCGGCCATTTCGCTAAGCAAGCCGGCAATGTCGTCGGCGAAATCGCTCATTTCGTAAACGACGGCTTCCGGAGCCGTGGATGAGCCGTGGCCTCTGAGATCGGGAACGACCACCTTGCCGATTCCCTCCAGCAACGGCAGCACATCGCGCCAGTAAGCCGAGCTTCCGCAGAATCCGTGCAGCAGAATGAGCACCGGATCGTCGAACGATTTCTTCTCCCCCTTTACGCCATAAGCAATCTTTTCATTGGTCGGCAATTGCGCCTGCCGGTTGGCGAGCGTGACCGGTTCCATAAGCCGCACCTGACCTTTCCCTATACTATTAGTCAATAGACACGATCGCCGGCCAAGCGCGGCACGCAGCCTCGGCCGCATCGCGGGCCATTCCCATTACCATATGAAGCGAGGCGCTTTGCAGGTTCCAATACGGCTTAAGCCCTTTTTTCGCCACGACCGCCGCGGCGCCGTAGTCGCCGACGGGCGGCGCCTGCTTGCCGACCGCCTCGGCGGGCTGAAGCGGTCCCGGGCCGACGAGAAAACCGCCGACCGATTCAGGGCGTCCAACACACGCATCGAACACAATGACCGTTTTGTCCCTTGGAAGTCCCGCTACGGCCGCCGCCAGCCTGACCGCGTCGCAGGGCTCGCGCAGCGTTCCGATCACATGCGGCCAGCCCTGCTCGGCCAGATACGTCCCGACAAGCGGGCCGAACGCGTCTCCCGTAGAGCGATCGGTGCCGATGCAGAGCATGACGATCGAGCTCCGATCCGGGTGGGATCTCGCGACGGATGCGAAGAACGGGTCCAGCTCCTCCCGGCCGACCGACCTCCGAATCGGCCGTTGCGGCGCTTGTTCCCCCGCGCCCGTCTTGCCTCGTTTCATCATGGCGATTCCCCTCCGCCCCGATTGATCCGGCAAACGCCATGAACGGCGCTTGCGGTTTCCGATGCTTCCATTGTATCGGATGGATGAGTCCGTCCGCAATGATGGCGGCGATCCATCCTTCATGGTACAATACGATCGGGCGGCAAAGAAGCCGACAACGCGTAAGCAACGGGAAGGAAGATGGCAGTGGCGAATTTGGACGAACCGACGCAGGAGAATGTGGAATATATGATCGAAGCGATCAAAACGAGGTTGAGAATGGCGACGGGCGCGGCGATGCAAGCTTCGCACTTCAGCATCGAACGTTACGAGGATATCAGGGAGTTGTACGACATCGTATCGGGCAAAAACAATTTCAGCATCAGTGAGGTTGAAGCGCTCGTATCGGAATTGGGACAGCTTAGAAACAAAGCCTGATCGACCGTTCGTTTTCACACCGCAAACATCCCTGAATTTTAAAATTATTCCTGTATATGGATCGAAACGCCCTCGTCCTGTCCGGCGACTATATCCGTATCCCGATGACGGAAAGGGAGCGCCCGCAAGCGCTCCCTTTCCGTCATCCGGCCAAAACGTCTTGGGCTGTTTATGCTTCTTGCGCGGACTCCGGCTCTTCCTCGCGCTCCTCGGCCTCGAGCAGCAGCTTCACGCGGATGCGCTTGTTCTGCCCTTTCAGGAAATGGGCGATCCGTTCGAGCTTGTCGGCGAGGTCGGGACCTTCTACCGTCACGTTAAGCTCATAGCTGAAATGATCCTCGCGCTGCATGGACGCTTGCTGCAGGGCGGCTAACTGATAAACATTGCGCACGTCGCCCGCCTTGTCGGCACGCAGCTGTTCGGGATAAAATTTATCCGACTTGTTGACGACCTGCTCGTAGATGCGCAACTTCTTCAGCAGCATGTAATATTGAGCGGAGTGCTTGAAGCCCCACACCTCGCGGATATCCTTCAGCGTATAGTCGATTTTGTACCGTTTGAGCCGCTCAACCTGTTCATCCGCTTCAAGCTTCATGAACTCATCAAGCGGCATGATTGCCAGTGCCACTATAACCATCCCTCCAAAATCCCTGTTTGAATAATTCTCGACTATTATTTCGATTAATAATTTAATAAACCTTCCATAATTTATGTATTACTTGAAAATAATTTTAATCTGCCTATTTCGACTCAAAGTGACAAAATAGATCGTCCCTCGCGGCTTCCTGCCGCAATAGACGATCCATTATGCCGATGATCCGATTGCTTCGCCTTCTATTGTCTGGTCAAACCAAGCCCTTCCTCCATGAACCGGGCAAAAGCAGTCTGACCGTCTTCCGTCCGTTTATAAACGCCCGCAGCCTGCAGAACCTCTAGAAACTTACGGCCGACCTCTTCGCGAACGGCCGCTTCAGCCTGACCGGATTCGAGCGCGGTGCCGCAGGCCGAAGCCATACCGGCAATCCAGTCCGCATGCTTGTGCAGCGGATTGGAAGGATCGGCCGTCGCGACCGCGTCATAAGGCGCAGCCCCCGACAGCATGGCGGCGATTGCCTCCAGCTCCGACTTAAGCCGGCCCGGCAGTACCGCAAGCCCCATCACCTCGATCAGGCCGATATTCTCCTTCTTGATGTGATGCAGATGGGCGTGCGGGTGAAAAATACCGTCCGGATGCTGCTCGCTTGTCCGGTTGTTGCGCAGTACCAGGTCAAGCTCATAGACGCCGTCCGGCTTGCGGCGCGCAATCGGCGTAATCGTATTGTGCGGCACGCCGCCGGTATGCGGCAGAATGTCCGCTGCCGCATCGCCGTATGCGCGCCACGTCTCCAGCACGCGGGCGGCAGCGGCAAGCACCATCCGCCGGTTTTTGCCGTTCAGGCGGATGACCGACATCGGCCAGCGCACGATCCCGAACGTCACGTCCGGCTCGGCGTTTCCCGTATAGACGACTTCCAGCGCCGCTTTTTCCATCGGAAACACATGCCTTCCCGCCTGGAAATGGTCATGGTTCAGGATGGATCCTCCGACAATCGGCAGATCGGCGTTCGACCCGATGAAGTAGTGCGGGAAAGCATCGACGAAATCAAGCAGCCGCGCAAAGGTCGCATTGGAAATCCGCATCGGCGCATGCTCGGCTTTCAGCACGATGCTGTGCTCGTTGTAATACACGTACGGAGAATATTGAAAATACCACGGCTCGCCGTCCAGCGTAAGCGGCACGATGCGAAGATTCTGGCGGGCGGGATGATCCGGCCGTCCCGCATAACCGACGTTCTCCTCGCACAGCAGACATGTCGGGTACCGGCTGGGCGGCAGGGTTTTCAGCAGCGCAATTTCCTTCGGGTCTTTCTCCGGCTTGGACATGTTAATCGTAATTTCGAGATCGCCGTAGCCGGTCGGCTGACGCCAATACCTGTTGCTCTTGATGCGGTCCATCCGGATGTAATTCGAGTCGATGCACAGCTTGTAAAAAGCATCGGTCGCGGCTTCGATCCCTTTGCTGTCCGCCGCGCGCCGGAACGATGCAGCCGTTTCGGACGGGCGCGGCATGAGCAAGCCCATAATTTTCGCATCCAGCAGATCGCGGTAAGTCAGCGTATTGTCCGGGATCAGACCGATCCGGTACCCGTAATCGAGCAGCGGCTCCAGCAGCGGGGCCGGACTGGCCGGACTTTGGCCGACCGCCGTTTCGTTGCCGTCGTACGGCTCGGAAAAGCCGAACAGGTCCAGCAGCGCGTTGCGGGCGGCATGCTCGTCAAGCGGCTCGACAAGCCGGTTGTCCTGCGCGAAACGGACCAGCCGTTCGATCAGAAGCTGCGCGTGCATCCGCTCTTCCAGAGTCACGTCAAGATGTCGTTCATTCATTGTGTCGTCTCCTCTCCGATCCGGCGGACCGATTACTTGTCCCCGTAACCGTCCGGATTGGCCAGATGCCATTCCCATGCGCTGCGGATAATGTCTTCCAGTCCGTCTCGCGACGGCGTCCAGCCCAGCTCGCTGCGGGCCCGTTCGGACGAAGCGACGAGCACGGCGGGATCGCCGGCCCGGCGCGCTTCAACCACCATCGGGATAGCGCGGCCCGTCACCCGGCGGGCGCATTCGATCACTTCCTTAACCGAGTAGCCCGTGCCGTTGCCGAGGTTGAAAATACCGCTGTCCCCGCCCTTGCGAAGCCGGTCGACAGCCAGTATGTGCGCATCGGCCAGGTCGCTTACATGGATATAGTCGCGGATACAGGTGCCGTCCGGCGTGCCGTAATCGTCTCCGAACACCGAAATATGCGGACGCTTGCCGAGCGCGGTTTGCAGCACGATCGGCACCAGATGCGTCTCCGGGTTGTGGTCCTCGCCGATTTTGCCGCCCGCGTACGCGCCGGCCGCGTTGAAATAACGCAGCGAAACGTATTTCATCCCATGCGCCACGTCAAACCAGTTCATCATCCGCTCCATCGCCAGCTTCGTTTCGCCGTACGCGTTGGTCGGAAGCGTGCGGTCGCTCTCTTTGATCGGCACCTCCTCCGGCTCGCCGTAAGTCGCCGCCGTCGACGAAAAGACAATGCGCTGCACGCCGTGCTCATTCATTTTCTCCAGCAGGCAGAGCGTTCCGTACACGTTGTTGTGGTAGTATTTGCCTGGATCCTTCATGCTCTCGCCGACCAGCGAGTTCGCCGCGAAATGGATCACGGCGTCGATCGCATTTTCACAGAAAACACGGTCCAGAAAGGCCCCGTCGCGCAAATCCCCTTCATAAAACACGCCGCCGAGCATCGCCGCCTTGTGTCCCTGCTGCAGGTTGTCAACCACGACGAGCTGCTCGCCGCGCTCCAGCAGCGCCGCCACCGTATGCGAGCCGATATATCCGGCCCCTCCCGTTACCAATACCGCCATGTCCGTTTCTCCTCCCGCGCCGCCCGTCCGGTTCAACCCGATCCGGTACGGCCGCCTTTTATAACGATATTATCCGATTTCCTCCACGCCGTTGCCGATGCTGCAAACATAGAAATCCGGAACCAGCCCTGTCGCTTCCGTATACTTCCGGCCGACCTCGTTCTTGAACCGTTCGACGCTGTCCTTATGTACAAGCGACACCGTACAGCCGCCAAAGCCCGCACCGGTCATGCGCGAGCCCAATACGCCCGATACCTGCCGCGCCGCATCGACCATTGCGTCCAACTCGGCGCCCGTCACCTCGTACAGGTCGCGCAGTGAGTCGTGAGAGCCGTTCATCAGCTGCCCGAACGACGCAAGATCGTCCGCCTTCAACACCTCGATCGAGCGGAGCACGCGGTCGATTTCCTCCACGACGTGGCGGGCGCGCTTGCGAACCGTCTCGTCCTTGATCAGCTGCTTGTTCTCGGTAAATTCCGCCAGGCCGATCTGGCCGAGCAGCGTCATATTCGGAAATGTCTGCTGCAAATCCTTGACCGCCTGTTCGCACTGGGCGCGCCGCTCGTTGTACTTCGAATCGACGAGACCGCGCCGTTTGTTCGTATTGCCGATAATCAGCTTGTATTCGCCGCTCTTGAACGGCACATGCTCATATTCGAGCGTATCGCACATCAGTAGAATCGCATGGTCTTTTTTGCCGTTTGCGACCGCGAACTGGTCCATAATGCCGCATTTCACGCCGTTGAACTCGTTCTCCGATTTCTGCGAAAGCCGCGCAATCTCAACCGTGTCGATCGGCAGGCCGGCCATCGTCAGCAGCGCATACGCGGTCACGACCTCGATCGATGCCGAAGAGGACAAGCCGGCTCCGTTCGGAATTTCGCCGTGAAAGAGCAGATCGAAGCCGTGCGGGAGCGATGCGCCGTTATTTTGCAGCTCGCGAACGATCCCTTTCGGGTAGTTCATCCAATCATCCGCCTCGTCATAGACGATCGGCGAGATCGGCAAATGCTTATGCTCAGGAAAATTGGTGGAAGCCAGCCCGAGCCAATCGTCCTCCCTGCCGCGAATGAGCAGCGTCGTGCCGAAGGTGAGCGCTGCCGGAAAGACGTACCCGCCGTTATAATCGGTATGCTCCCCGATCAGGTTGACCCGCCCCGGCGCATGAAAGCTCCTGACCCCCTCTTCCCCGCCGCCGTAAATCTCGACAAAACGCCGCTTCAATGTTTGAAGATCCGCCATCGGTAGCACCACATTCCTTTTCCTCGGATTTGTTTTAACTACGATAAGTATAGAACACCGTCCGCCGGATGCAAATGGCGCGATGTACATCTGACATGGACGAATGTTACCTGTTGATAGGCAACGGCTCGCTATCTCGCGAGAACCGTGATAACATTTCATTAATGGTTATATCATTTTCGGCGGCCAATCAGGTGGATGGGGGATGGATGGATGGTACCGGAATTCTTTTACTCGGTCGTCTCGAATCCGGTTTCGATCGAATACGGCGAGCTCGGCGTACTGTTTGCGGGGGAAAGCCAAACAAAACCCGGCCACAAGCTTGGGCCGAAAGTCTATGATTTTTATTTGCTGCACCACGTCATTTCCGGCCGCGGCACGTTCGTCTGCAAAGGGACGGAATACCGCCTCGGGCCGGGCCAATCGTTTCTGATCGAGCCCGAGCGCCTGATCGAATACGTCGCAGACGAGCAAGACCCTTGGCGTTACAGATGGGTGGCGTTTGCCGGCAAACGGTGCGCCGAGTTGGCCTCTGCGGCAGGCTTGTCCGCCGACACGCCCGTTGCCGAC
>NZ_KK082195.1:13948-14608 GCF_000598065.1 Paenibacillus darwinianus
GACACGCCCGTTGCCGACACCGGAACGAGCCGCAGGCCCGCAGCGCTGATCGGCCGCATTCGCAGCTGCTTCCGCGAAGGGGGGGGCTTGGCCCATATCGAAGCTCCCGGTTACCTGCAGCTGCTCCTGGCTGTGCTCGGCTATGCCGGCCGCCCGGCCGCGGAACGGCGCATCCGGCCGGATGGCGAAGGCGGCGCCTTGGTCCGGCAAGTCATCCGTTATTTGTCCACCCAATACGCCGAGCCCGTATCCATCGAGCGCATGGCAAAGACGCTCGGCTTCAACCGCGCTTATATTTCCCGCGTATTCAAACGGCATACCGGGATGACGCCCGTCGCGTTTCTGCTGCAGCTGCGCATCGATAAGGCCCGTCAGCTCCTCCGCGAGCGAAACGAGCTGACGGTGGAACAAATCGCCGCTTCCGTCGGCTTTCAGGACCCTCTGTACTTCTCCAAGCAATTTCGCAGGCTGTACGGCCTGCCGCCGACCGTCTACCGAGCGTCTTTGCTGGAGGAGTAGGATCGGTCGATCGTATCGTATCGGGCGGCAGACCTGCATATAATTTCACGCATTTTAAAAATGCATCTCTATATGCACCATGAGGGACAGGCGTCGCCGCTGGCGTCCAAAATACTGCCGCGACTGCCGCCCCCCCCCCCC
>NZ_KK082196.1:0-5670 GCF_000598065.1 Paenibacillus darwinianus
CAAATCGATTGCGAGGTCAGTGCGGAAGGCGGCGGATACGGTGGCCGTTACCGCAGATACGCTGCGGCTCCGGTCGGGTCCGGGGTTGAAATACAGGATGGTCGGCGGACTTAAGCGGGGAGATCAGCTGTCCGTTCGCGAGCAATCCGACGACTGGCTGCGAGTGGTCGCCGCAGGTGTCGGAGAGGGCTGGGTGTCCAACCGGTTTGTCGCCGCATCGGATGGCTTGGCGTCCGCCGTCTTGGTCTCGGCCGGCGTATCAGGCGAATTGGCGGGCAAGCTGATCGTGGTCGATCCCGGACACGGCGGCAACGACCCCGGCATGGTCGGCGGCACATATGAGACACTGGAGAAGAAGCTGAACCTGTCAACCTCGTTTCATCTGAAGCGAGCGCTTGAGGCGCGCGGTGCGCATGTCGTCATGACGCGGGCGGATGACGGGAAGCCGGAGCTTTCCGAACGGGTGCGCATAGGCGAGTCGCAGGGAGCTGATGCGTTCGTCAGCGTTCACTACAACGCCTCGAAGAACAACGCATCAGGTCTGCTTACGTTCTATTACGCGGACAAAGACGAGAAGCTCGCCCGAGCGATCGAGGGGCGGTTGTCCGATGGCGTCGGCGGTTTGCGAAGCAGCGGTATTGCATACGGCGACTTGCATGTCCTGCGGGAGAATAGCCGGCCGGCCGTGCTCGTCGAGCTGGGCTACCTGTCGAACCCGAAGGATGAGGGCATCGTCATGAAGGCCGCTTATCAGCAAAGAGCGGCCGAGGCGATCGCCGAAGGGCTTGCGGACTTTTTTGCATCCTGACTGAAAGCTGAGCTTATCGATTGTTTTGCTCAACCATTGGCAGCGAGCCAAACACCTCGATCTCGACCGCACCCGTGTTTCCTCCGCTGCTGTCAGCTGCTTCAAAGCGGAGGGAATCGGTCGAGACAGGCTCCTTCAGCGTAAAATATTGCATCTCGTCCGGTCCCTGCAGGTCGAAGCTGCCCAATTCCGTCCCATCTGCGCTTAACACGCGCAGTTTTTTTATTTCGGCGCTCGTTCCCATTGTACGCGTCCAAAACCCGATCGCGTTGACTTGATAGGCCTTGTCAAACCCGATTTCAATCCAGGCATTGTTGCCGTCTCCGTCCGAAGACCATTCTGTGGAGGGGTCGCCGTCGATTGCCATTTGAGCGCCCCAATTCCGGTCATTTGCCGCTCCGCCATAATTAGAGCTGACGCCGAGAATCCGGCCGCCATTGCTCAATAACGCGATATTGGTGCCTGTCGGCTTTTGCGCCGCTTGTTTGTCTCCCGTGTCGGCCGCTGCATTTGGCGATGTTGTGAAGCTTCCTTCCTTGCTTTGCAGAACGTTTCCGCCCGTTGTTCCGAGCATGATCCGATAAAAGTAATTCGTATCGGGTTTTAAGTTTTCAATCACATTATAATGTTCCGTATGCGGTCCTTCCGGCATGCTTTCCACCGCCACAAAATCGTAGGCGCCGGATTTCGTGCCCAGCAGCACCTGGCAAAAGCCCGGTTGCTCTGTCGTAAAGCTGACGATCGTATTTCCGTTTTTGAAGGAGAAATCGATGCCGGAAGCATCCAGCTCCGACACGCCTGACCGGGATTGAGTGGCGGCTTGATAGCCGAAAAAACTTGTTGCAGCAATGGCAATGGCAGCGATCAACAAGAGCAGCCCTGCATTTTTGTTCATCGAGACCTTCTTCACTATTGGATTCGACCCCCTGGCTCAACGGCGCGCAGTATGATTTAACACTACAAATTGTAGTACAATAACCATGTTTAATCAAGCGCAGCGAAAAGGAACGCCCGGGGGCGGTCCTTTTCGCTTGCCAGCTTGGTCGATGTACAGCTCCTGTGGGAAAAAGCCGTCTTCCGTACGATAAGCCGATAATCAGACTCCTCGCGGTCCTCGGGGTGAATGAGCCTCGCATGCGGCATGGATAAAAGCTCCGCTTCCGTGTAGACAAGGCATGCGGCTATTCACGCATACTGTGTCCTCAGAGGCGAGTCCCAACCGCTTCATCAGCGCCGCCGCGCCCTTCGATAAACCGCTTCGACAAATCCCCGTTGCCAAGCTCGCGAATTTCGTGGACAATGATCGTAATTACCGCTTACATTGCCATATTGGGATTTCGGGAGGAAGACGGATGTATAAGGTGCTTCTTGTGGATGATGAAGCGGATGTGCGGGATGGGCTTCTGGATGAGATCGATTGGGGCGCTTCAGGCTTCACCGTGGCCGGCACCGCCGAGAACGGCAAGGAAGCGATGGAGCTGGCCGACCGCCTGCATCCGGATGTGGTCATCACCGACATCAGCATGCCGTTCATGGACGGGCTCAAGCTGGCGGAGTGGCTGCGCGAGCGGCATCCGCTCGTCAAGATCGTCCTGCTGACCGGCTACGACGAATTCGATTACGCGCAGCGGGCGATTCGCGTCGGTGTGGACGAGTATTTATTGAAGCCGTTCTCGGCGGACAATCTGACCCGCATGCTTGCCAAAATACGCGATAAAATCGAAGCCGAGGTCGCGGAGCGCGAGGACGTCAGGCAGCTGAAGGAGCATTACCGGACCAGCCTGCCCCTGCTGCGGGCGACGTTCCTGGCCTCGCTGCTGACACGCAAGCTGTCTCGGTCTGCGATCGAGGAAAAGGCGAGAAATTACGACCTTCGCCTCTCGGGCAGCGGCTACGCTATAGCCGTCATTACGCCTCACCAGCAGGAAGGCGGCGGGGAGACGGCGTCCGAGCATTCGCTTCGCGGCTCGGGCGATCTCGACCTCAAGCTGTTCGCGGTGCTCAACATCGCCGCCGAGATATGGGAGCAGCAAAACCTCGGCAGCGCTTTTATCCACCAGGACAAGATCGTGCTGATGACGGTATTCGCCGATTCCGGCATGGAGGGCTGGACGCGACAGGCCCAGGATGCGCTCGAGACGGTGCTGCGCAGCATCGACCATTATTTGAAGCTGCCCGTGACGATCGGTGCCGGGTCGGTCGTGACCGCGCTGTCGGATGTGAAATATTCGTTCGAGGACGCGATGCTGGCGCTCGATTACCGGCTCGTGCCGGGGACGGAGCGGCTCATTTACATTCACGACGTGGAGCGCCGCCCCGCAGAAAAGCTGCGCTTCGACGAGCTGCAGGAGCAGGCGCTGATCCGCTGCCTGAAGGTTGGCACCGACGAGGAGCTTCGCGAAACCGTCGACGCCATTTTCGGAGAGCTTACCCGAACGGCCGCCGCCTACGGCGACCTCCAGGTTTACCTGCTGGAGGTCGTGACGGCCGTGCTGAAAACGGCGAAGGACGCCGACGTGGACATGGACGCGCTGTTCGGAGCGGGCTTTCAGCTGTATGCCGAAATATTCAGGTTTTCCGGCTTGTCGGAGGCGCAGCGCTGGTTCAACGAGCTTTGCCTGCGCATTCTCCAGCATATTGCGAGCCGCCGTCAGCACACCTATAAGGATATCGTCGAGAAGGCGGTCGCCTACACGAAGGAGCATTACAACGATCCCGATATCTCGATTCAACGCGTCTGTTCGCATCTGCATATCAGCACAGGATATTTCAGCGGCCTTTTCAAAAAGGAAGTGAAAATGACGTTCGTGCACTATGTGATGCACATCCGCATGGAAAAAGCCAAAGAGCTGCTGCGGACAACGGAGCTTAAAGCGTTCGAAATCGCCGATCGGGTAGGCTTCGCGGATCCGAATTATTTCAGTTTCTGCTTCAAAAAGCAGGTTGGCGTGTCTCCGAAGGATTACCGCAGCCGCATTGGGGCGGCCGAAGGAGAGCGGGGCGAATGAATACGCTGGCCAGAAAGCTTCGCATGAATACGATCAGGTCGATCATGACCTGGTCGTTCTCCGTGTTGATTCTGCTGATGCTGTCGATCGTCGCCGTGCTGCTGTACGACAAATTTTCGGAGACGGCCGAGCGGAGCGTCTATCTGAACACGCAGCAGATCGTCGACCAGGTCGGCTACAATCTGGAGGATTACATCACCGGCATGTCTCGCTTGTACCGCTCCATCGAGCAGAACATGCTGGTTGACGGGCAGTGGGAGGACGAGCAGGTGACCAAGCAGCTCGATACGATCATGAGCAGCCGCGATGACATCGTCTCGATTGCGCTCTTCGATGAGCAGGGCAAGCTGCTGCGCAACCGTCCCTCGGCTCAGGTGCGCGACAGCGCCGATGTGACGCAACAGAGCTGGTTCCATGCCGCCATGCGCGTCCCGGATCACCTGGGCTTCTCGCTGCCGCACATTCAGAATCTGTATCAGGGAACGTACAAATGGGTCGTTTCGATGAGCAAGGGCGTGACGGTGATTCGTAACGGCAAGCCGATGCGCGTCATTCTGCTCGTGGATATCAACTTCAAGAAAATCGACGAGCTGAGCAGCCGAATCAGCCTCGGCAAGAAGGGCTATGTCTATATCATCGATGAGGGTGCCGGCAATATTGTGTACCACCCGCAGCAGCAGCTGATCTACATGGGGCTGAAAAAGGAAAGCGTGGAGCAGGCGCTCAAATCGTCGGACAGCTACATTGACCGGTCTTCGAACGTTCCGCGTTTGATCACGGTCAAGTCAGTCGCCAACATCGGCTGGAAGGTCGTCGGCGTGTCGTATCTGGACGAGATCATGACGACCCGCGAGGAAATAAACCGTTACCTGATCCGCGTGTTGGCAGGGGCGCTGGTGCTGGTCATTATATTCTGCATGCTGCTCGCTTCCACGCTGACCCGGCCGATCCGCCTGATGGAGCGGACGATGAAAGCGGTCGAGAAAGGCGACTTCGAGGTGGAGCTGCCGGTACAGGGGCCGTTAGAGGTCGAGCGCCTGGCCAGCCGGTTCAACCTGATGGTCAATAAAATCAGGCAGCTGATGCAGCAAATCATCGTGGAGCAGGAGTCGAAGCGGAAGTACGAGCTGGAGGCGCTGCAGGCGCAGATCAACCCGCATTTTCTGTATAACACGCTGAATTCGGTCGTCCGGATGGTCGGCATGAGCAAGAACGAGGAGGTCATTACGATGATTACCTCGTTGTCGAGGTTGTTCCGCATCAGCCTGAGCAAAGGCAAAAATGTTATCGCGGTGGGCGAGGAGCTGGAGCATGCCCGTCATTATTTAACGATCCAGCAGATGCGGTTCAAAAACAAATTCGCTTTTGCCATCGAAGCCGACGAGGAGGCGCTTTCCTGCATGACCTTGAAGCTGGTGCTGCAGCCGCTGATCGAGAATGCGATCGTGCACGGCATCGAGTATATGGTCGACGAGGGCTTCATTCGCATCAAGGCTTCTGTAACGGGCGATGTGCTGACGTTCGAGATCGCGGACAACGGAGTCGGGATGTCGCCTGGGAAGCTGGACCGGCTGCTGTCCGGAGAAGCGATCGATAAGAGCGGCGCGGGCTCGGGCGTGGCCGTCCGCAACGTGCACGACAGGATCCGGCTGTATTACGGCGTTCAATACGGCTTGTCCTTCGAGAGCGAGCAGGAGGAAGGTACGACGGTGCGGGTCCGGATTCCGGCTATAAGAGCCGTGAGGGGGGAGACGGTTGGGGATGAATAGGTTGTGGAAAATACGGCTGCTGAAGGGGAAGCGACTCTTGTGGACGTTTGCGCTGTTGTCGATCTCCATTGCCGCCTCCTGCGGC
>NZ_KK082196.1:5770-10805 GCF_000598065.1 Paenibacillus darwinianus
CGAAGAGCCGGCGCCGGCCAAACGGATCGCGCTCGTGGCGCCGATTCGTGCCGGCGAGCTCGGCGACGCCATGCGGCTCGGCGCCGACGCCGCGGCCAAAGAGTTCGGCGTCGAGCTTGTGTATGCTTCATTCCAGCCGGAGGAGGGAGCGGCCAATCAGCAGGCGACGGCGCTCCAAATTCTGAGGGAGGGCGTGTCCGCCATTCTGATCGACCCGGCGGACGGGGAGGTGCTGAGCGCCGTTGCCGGCCAGGCGTCGAGAAGCGGTATTCCGTTGCTGACGCTGAACGACGAGCGCAAGGACAAAGGGGTGCAGGCTTCGATCGCCATCGATAACGAAGAGGCGGGTCGCAAGGCCGGGGAAGCGATGGCCAGGCTGATTGGCGGGGAAGGCGTCGTCGCTGTTCTGGGGCCGGCCCGTACCGACCCCGATACGTCCAGACGCGAGGACGGCATTGTTTCCGCGCTTGCGGGCTACCCGCGTATCGCCGTAGGACGGAAGCTGACCTGCGGCGATTCGCTTTCTCCATGCCGGGAAGCCGTGAGGGAGCTGTTGGACGGCGGCGAGGTCGACGGCATATTTGCGTTGGACTCCCAAACCTCGATCGCCGCAGCCGAGGAAACGGCCAGTCACGAGCGGCAAGGGGAACTGAAAATCGTAACGTTCGGCAACGAGCTGGCCCAGCTAGAGCTGCTGCAGGACGGTATCATTCACAACTCCGTCGTGCAAAACGGCTTTAGCGCGGGGTATCTCGGGGTGAAGCAGGCTGTGTCGCTGCTGGACGGTCAGCGGGTCGATAAATCGACGCGGATCGAAACAAAGGTGATCGATGCGGAAAATATGTTCTGGATGGACAACCAGAAGCTGCTGTTCCCCTTCGTTCAATAATCGCATTCAGCGGGGAAGATCGGGTGTTTCGGAAACGCGTCGAATAATTGATGAGAATTTTTATATTTCTTATGAGAATATTGAATTCGCATCTGGCCTCCCGTGCTTCATAATAACGATAGACGGTCGAAGCTTTCCCGCAGGCCGGCAGGCCCGGGACAGACGGCACCGTACAAATCAGAACCCAACAGGGAGGTCTTTTTACAATGAAAAAATGGATGGTTATCGCGATCGCGGGGGCTATGCTTACGCTGGCAGGCTGCGGGGCGAGCACCGGCGGCAATCAGGCCGAAAGCACCACGAACGGCGGCAATGCGGCAACAAGCGAAACGCCGAAGATCGGCGTCGCGATCTATAAGTTCGACGACACATTCATGACCGGCGTCCGCAACGCGATGACGGCCGCTGCGGATGGTAAGGCCGAGCTGGATATCGTAGACAGCCAGAACGCCCAGCCTACGCAGAACGAGAAGGTTGACCTTTTCATCTCCAAGAAATACAAGGCGATGGCCATCAACCCGGTTGACCGGACGGCGGCAGGCGTTATCATCGACAAGGCGAAAGCGGCCGATATCCCGGTTGTATTCCTGAATCGCGAGCCGATCGCCGAAGACATGAACAAGTGGGACAAGGTTTACTATGTCGGCGCCAAAGCGGAAGAGTCCGGCACGATCTCGGGCCAGATTATCGTCGACTACTGGAAAGCGAATCCGAAGGCCGACAAGAACGGCGACGGCGTTCTCCAATACGTCATGCTGAAGGGCGAGCCGGGTCACCAGGACGCCGAACTGCGCACGAAGTTCTCCGTACAAGCGATTCAGGATGCGGGCATCAAGGTCGAAGCGCTCGCTGAAGACACCGCTATGTGGGACCGCGTTAAAGGCCAGGAGAAAATGCAGACGTTCCTCGCGTCGAACGGCGACAAGATCGAAGCGGTGCTCGCGAACAACGACGACATGGGTCTCGGCGCAATCGAGGCGCTGAAAGCCGCCGGCTACTTCAAGGGCGACAAGTATATGCCTGTCGTCAGCGTCGACGCAACGGCGCCTGCTATCCAGGCGCTGCAAGACGGCACGCTGCTCGGCACGGTGCTGAACGATGCGAAAAACCAGGGCGCGGCTACGGTTGCTTTGGCAACGGTGCTGGCTAAGGGTGAGACGCCGACCAAAGAAAACACAAGCTACGACATTACGGACGGCAAATACGTCTGGATCGCCTACAAGAAAATCACGAAAGACAACATTGCCGACGCACAGCAATAAGGATTTCGATAAGGCGAGGGGCAACGGCATCCGTGACGTTGTCCCTCGATTCACATTACAGACCCGGTATGGGGGGCACAGGAGATGGCGGAACAATACTTGCTGGAGATGCGGGGAATATCGAAAGCTTTTCCCGGCGTTCAGGCGCTTAGCAATGTCACGCTGAAGGTAAGGCCCGGCACCGTGCACGCGCTGATGGGCGAGAACGGAGCCGGCAAATCGACGCTTATGAAATGTTTGTTCGGCATTTACAAGCAGGACGAAGGCGAAATTTATCTGGACGGCGGAAAGGTCGAGATCAACAACTCGAATGACGCGCTGCGGAGCGGCGTTTCCATGATTCATCAGGAGCTGCATCCCGTCCCGCACCGCGATGTGATGGAAAATATTTGGCTCGGACGCTTGCCGGTAAGAAGCTTCGGGCCGTTGAAATTTGTAGATCACAAAAAAATGTACCGCGATACGGTCGAACTGCTCGCCGATCTGGAGCTGGATGTCAATCCGAAAGCGCGTACGGGGTCCTTGTCAGTCTCCAAAATCCAGTCGCTTGAAATCGCCAAGGCGGTTTCGTTCAACTCGAAGGTCATCGTCATGGACGAGCCGACCTCCTCGCTAACCGGCAACGAGGTCGAGCAGTTGTTCAAGATTATCAACCGGCTGCGCAGCAGGGGCGTTTCGATCATATACATCTCGCACAAGATGGAAGAGATTCTCCGTATCTCGGACGATGTCACGATCATGCGAGACGGCAAATATATCGGCACCTGGCAGGCGAGCGAGCTGACGACCGATCTGATCATCACCAAAATGGTCGGACGCGATTTGACCGAGCGTTATCCGGAACGGACGAACGTGCCGGGCGGCGTCGTGCTGAAGGTCGACGGCTTGTCGTCGCCGAGTCCGAAGTCGTTTCAGAACGTATCGTTCGATCTGCGGGAAGGCGAGATTCTCGGCGTCGGCGGCCTGGTCGGCGCACAGCGGACCGAGCTGATCGAAGCGCTGTTCGGTTTGAGGGCGATTTCCTCGGGCACGATTTCGATTGCCGGCAAGCCGGTGCGGATCAAATCGCCGTCCGATGCGAAAAAGCATCGGATCGCGCTGTTGACCGAGGAGCGGCGGGCAACCGGCATTTTCCCGGTGCTGTCGGTCTATGAGAATACGATTATCGCCAACCTGGGCCGATTCAAATGGATTCCGGGGCTGCTCGACGAGAAGAAAGGACGCGTCGTGGCCAAGGAGCATGTCGATAAGCTGCGCACGAAGACGCCTACCGTCAACACGCAGATCCGCTATCTGTCAGGCGGCAATCAGCAGAAGGTGCTGCTTGCGCGCTGGCTGCTGACCGATCCGGACATTTTGCTGCTTGACGAACCTACCCGAGGCATTGACGTCGGGGCAAAGTTTGAAATTTATTCGATCATTACCCAGCTCGCCAAGCAGGGCAAGAGCATCATCATGATTTCCTCTGAAATGCCCGAGCTGCTCGGCATGTCGGACCGCATTATGGTCATGAGCGAGGGACGGATGACCGGCATCGTAGAAGGCAATCGCGCCACCGAGCATGAAATCATGCGCTTGGCCGCGCAGCAGCGTATGGCATAATTATAGGGGGATTACGATGAACGCACCTGCAATTACCAGAGTAAGAGAATTTTTAAGTGAAAGAGCGATATTCGTCGTGTTGGTCGTACTGGTCATCGGCATTGCGGTCGCCGATCCGAACTTTCTGGCGTTCAGCACGCTCCGCGACATCCTGCAGCAATCGTCGACTCGCGCGATCATTGCGCTCGGCGCCGCGTTTATTTTGATTACCGGCGGCGTTGACCTCTCCGCCGGACGGGTCGTCGGCTTGACGGCCGTTATCTCGGCTTCGATGCTTCAGATTGAGGAGTATGGGGCCCGCTTTTTCCCGGATATGCCGCAATTATGGGTCGGCTTGCCGATTCTGCTCGGCATCGCGGCGGGCTTGATCGTCGGTCTGGTGAACGGCTTGGTCATCGCGTGGTTCCACGTGCCGCCGTTCATTGCGACACTCGGCACGATGGTTGCCGTATACGGTATGAATTCCTTGTACTTCGATATGGAGCCGAACCAGTCGCAGCCGATCGGCGGCTTGCGGCGCGACTTTACGAACATCGGCAGCGGCTACATCGATTTGGGCGGCGGCTACTCGATACCGTACATCGTCCTCATCGCGATATTCGTCGCTGCCATCTGTTGGGTCGTCTTCAACAAGACCAGGCTTGGCAAAAACATGTATGCCATCGGCGGCAACGTTCAAGCGGCGCATGTCTCCGGCATCAACGTTGCTAAAAACCTGGTGTGGATTTACTCCATCGCCGGCGCCCTTTACGGCCTTGCCGGCGTGCTGGAAGCGGCTCGCACAGGCGGCGCGACGAACAACTACGGCAACATGTACGAGCTTGACGCGATCGCGGCATGCGTCGTCGGTGGCGTATCAACGGCCGGCGGTATCGGCAAAGTGGGCGGCGTCATGGCTGGCGTCCTGATTTTCGGCGTCATCAATTACGGTCTGACTTACATCGGCGTCAGTCCATACTGGCAGCTGATCATCAAAGGACTCATTATCGTTGCGGCTGTCGCGTTCGATATGCGCAGGCAGTTGGCGAGGAAGTAACATCGGGTAAAAAGATAAGGCCGGCTCAGCAGCGGAATTACCGCTCTTGGGCCGGCTTTTGTCGTGCGCAACATGATCGGGGGGAATTGAAGCCCGGAGTCATATTTTATTCCACTACCCCTATACACTTATCATAACGTTACGATTAGGGGGTATGTTTGATGGTTGTCACACCTGATATACCGGATCTTCCATATACATGGTTGGAGGGGAGAAAGTATTTTGAATTAATAGCTGAACCGGTAG
>NZ_KK082197.1:0-1164 GCF_000598065.1 Paenibacillus darwinianus
CCCGCCGCGATCGTTACGGCATGCGCCCGATCTAGCGGGCGAACCGTCCGCAATTCGGTCAATTCAACGCCGCCTAGCAGTGCGGGCAGCAGCTCCGCCGCGCCGCCCGGCGCGTCCGCCGCCTCCTGCGGCACATCGACGGCAACCTTGACCGCTTTTCCGCTCCGCTTCACATCGGCTCTCAGGGACGCGGACCCCGCGCCTCGTTGCAGCAGAGCCAAAAGCTCCTCGGCGCTCGCCGCCGGTTCGCCGTTCACGCCGACGATCCGGTCACCCGGCCTGAATCCCGAACGGTCTCCGGCCGTACGCGAGACAACGAGTGCTTTAGGCCGCAGCTCGTAACCGATGCCGAGCTGTTTATAAGCCGCTTCAATCGCCTGGCTTTGCGAATCTTCCATCATAACAACCATTCGGACCTTGTAATCCCCGATCGTGCCGCCGTTCAGGAACGATTTTGTGGTGTAAATCTCGCGATCGGACCGCCACATCGCTCGAACGGCCGTCCACAAATTAATTTGCCGGCTCATGTACACCGTCGTAACCATCCACTCGCCTTCGTCGGCGGCTTCATCCCGGCCCGCCGCCGATTGCACCAGCGGCGACGCGGATTCCACGACCCCGGGCTGCAGCACCACATAAGGGGCCGGTATATACAGCAATATGATCATAAGAACGGCGGCGGACAATACCCACCGCACCGCGGAAGACACCGCGCCTCTATTCCGCGTGTCCATTACGGCGCGTCCTCCTCTCCGCCCCTGGTCTAATGCCCGTCCCTTCCGCGTACACTGGAATAGCCGTTTCTTCGCTTTGTGAAGTTTGAAAGAAACGTCTACCGCATCCAGTCGGGAGGTCGCTTGCCATGCTTCGTTCGATCGCGCTCGGTTTGCTGCTGGTGTCGCTGGCCGCCGCTTTAGTGCTTCATCCAAGCGAATCTTTGCAGTCGGCGCTTCAGGGACTGACCGTTTGGTGGGAAATCGTGTTTCCCGGGCTGCTGCCCTTTTATGTATTATCGGAGCTGTTGTTCGCGCTCGGCGCGGTACATGCTCTCGGCGCCTTATTGGAGCCGCTGATGCGACAAGCGTTCCGGCTTCCCGGCGATGCAGGCTGGGCGGTCGCCCTCGGTTGGACGGCTGGCTTCCCGGCGGGAGCCGAAGCCGCCGC
>NZ_KK082197.1:1264-2000 GCF_000598065.1 Paenibacillus darwinianus
GCCGCCCGCCTGAAGCGGGACGGAAGCCTGTCGGCTGCGGACGCCCAGCGGCTGATGGCGCTCTGCCATATGCCGAGTCCGGTGCTCATGCTTATCGTGATCGGCGCAGGATTCCTGAACAGGCCTGCGCTCGGCGCGGCCATTGCGGCCGCGGTATGGTTGTCGGGCCTTCTGCTCGGCATGGTGACAGCGCGCTTGACGCCGGAAAACAGGCTGGCCGCAACCGCGGTGCACAATCGGGACACCCGGGGCGCCGGCGCTCGGGCCGAAGCCGCCCAATCCCGTGCCCATTCGCTTCCGTTCCGCATCTTGTCAGCAATGGACCAAGCGCGGCAACGGGATGGGCGCAGCCTCGGCAAAGCGATGGGCGACGCCGTTGCAACCGGCGTCCAGCGGCTGATGGCCGTGGGCGGCTTCATGATTGCCGGCTCCGTACTTATCAGGCTGCTCGAGCTCGCGCTTCCGGACGCCCTTCGCCCGCTCGCCTATGCGGGAATATACGAAGCCCATCTCGGCGCATTCGCCGCCGCCCGCGCGCTGCAGCCGTACGGCGTCACGTTGACGGCATCCGCCCTAGCGGCGCTGCTCAGCTGGAGCGGATGGAGCGCTCTGCTCGGCGCGCAGAGCGCAGCTTCAGCCGCAGGCCTGAAGCTCGGACCGTTCCTTACGGCGAGGCTGCTGCATGCCGCCCTCGCTTTCGTCGTCGCTTTGCCGCTCACAAAGTCGATCGTGTCGG
>NZ_KK082197.1:2100-10354 GCF_000598065.1 Paenibacillus darwinianus
AAGCCGGTGACGGCTTGGCCGTTTGTCGTGGTTTTCGACCAAACGCGGTTCAGGCTGCGGCTCAGGCCCCTCGCCGGAACCGTACCATCCCTCAGATTTGACGCGTATATTTCTTCCGCAGCGCCCACTCCACCTCAAGCGGAACCAGATCCTGCACGTTGCCTTGAAACTTCGCTATCTCCTTCACAATACTCGAGCTGAGATAGGAATATTTGGGATTGGTCATCATAAAAATCGTCTCGATCTCGCTGTCCAGCTGGTGGTTCGTCGACGCGAGCTGAAGCTCGTAGTCGAAGTCGGATATGGAGCGGATGCCGCGGATGATCACATTCGCCTGGCGCGACTTCATATAACGGACGAGCAGGTCGCGGAAGCTGTCAATCTCCACGTTAGGCATGTCCTTCGTCACTTGGCGAAGCAGATCCTTGCGCTCATCCACGGTGAACATCGGCATCTTGCTCGTATTGTTCAGCACCGCCACGATCAGACGGTCGAACCGTTTGGCGGCGCGATGGATAATGTCCAAATGGCCGAATGTGACCGGGTCGAAGCTCCCGGGGTACACCGCCACCGAAAGGGGCTTCTCATTGAGGTTCATGCGTGCTGGTTCCTCCTTGGCCGCCCGCCGGCCTATAGTCGTAAATCGCAACCGCCGTTTCGCCGTATAAGGCGAGCTTGCGCAGCTCGAAGCCGCCGAATGATTCCGCATACCTGTGGCCCGACTCATGCTCGACCACTACGATCGCATCCGCTACGAGCAGTCCGCGCGAGGCCATGTCCGCCATCAGCTCGTCGGCGTTTTTCATCCGGTAAGGCGGATCGAGAAAAGCGAGCCGGAAAGCGATGCCCCGCTTCTCCAGCATTTTCAACGCCCGTTCGGCCGTGTTGCAATAAATCTCGGCCCTGTCCTGAAGACGTGCGGCCTCCACATTGCTCTTCACAATACTGATGCTCTGCCGGTCGCTGTCGATGAACACCGCCTTGTCGACACCGCGGCTTAACGCTTCGATGCCGAGTCCGCCGGTGCCCGCGAACAGGTCCAGCACGTGTCCCCCATCGAAGAACGGCCCGATCATGCTGAACATCGCTTCTTTAACCTTGTCCGTAGTCGGGCGCGTATTCATGCCTGGAACCGCTTTAAGCGGCCGGCCCTTGGCCTCGCCCGCAATGACTCTCACGCTCGTGACGCCCCCCTGTGCCTTACGCATCCTGTAGTTTTCTGTCTGAGGCTATCGTATCATATTTTCCTCTGTTGGCAAAAAAGATTTGGGCCCGATGTATATTCGTCCCGGTTTCGGCAATCCTTAATATATCGGCATCGAGAGATGTCGTAGACAACCGCGGAGAAGGCTTACGTTTCCCCATAAGCTCTTCGTCCGGTTTCTCCTCTCCCATGAAGGGCCCCGTCGCGAGACGGGGCTCGACTTTTTATGTAACAGAACCTTTTAGGCGTTGATAATACTTCATTTTTGATATATAACAGAATTCAATTTTCCGTTGATACAGGCTCAAAAATCACTTGTGGGGACCAAAAGGGGACCAAAACCCAAAAAAGCATGAAAAATACCCCCGTTATGCCCTCCAAACAATACCGGCTATCTGCTCAATAGTCACAGTCCGCAATTCCCATTCCCCGCCATGCGCGGGGATTTCTATTTCAAACCCTGTCGGCAGTCCTGGCATTACATAAATGTCCAGTACGGTTCCTTCCTGGCCATCAGCCAGGCGCACTACGTCGAACTGGTCAGGGCCTACCGTACCCAGATCGGACCATAGTAGCCGCCCTTCCAGGCTGTAAATGCTGGCCGGCTTCTCCTGGTCTGACACTTCAAACAGTCGGCCAACTGTTATATACTGCCCATCTCTAGGCGAGTCCACCGAAACTAACCGCAGGTAAGCTGCGTGATATTCTCGGTAGCCCGAATCGTCTTCCTCCAGCCCGTTATCGGTTTCGCTTATCGTATCCATTTCGGCCGTCGTTTCAAGCCCCGAAGGCCAAACGATTCGGCACTTTTCCTGGTAACGCAACTTATTCAGCGCTTTAATTAAACCGCTCATTTGTCGCCCCACTCCACCCAGTACATTGTCTGCAGCTACTTCGGCTAAAGGTAGTAAAGTCTTTACTTCTATAATATAAGGCAAACGGTCTACCCTTGCGATAATTAAAGCTGCTACAATACTCGAACTGTTAACTGTAAGTAAATGGTTACTATTTCAGTGATTCGGCTTATAATCCCCCTATAAGTGAAAGAAGGGGGCCAACAATGGAATTTTCTATGAGTACCATAGTAAACGGTGAAAAGGTAACGATCTACTGTAATGACGGTGTTTGGCGCGGTGATAAGACACCATTTAAACCGTTTTTCAAAAACGTTCACGATACAATTGCGCCGTATTTTCGGGAATATGCGTATAAAAGCGGTCTTATACCGAAGTTATTAGCGGAACTTTCATACAGCGAAAGAGGTACGACTTTAGAGTTATTACGGACTTGGCTACAACACAAAGAACCGATTTACCAACTCTTTGAAATGATAAGTAAAGCAGTAATGAAATACGAACACAAACACGATGCATTTTTACGAAAATGTAGTTCTTCACCGCTGCCAGAACCTTTTGAATCTAATGCAACTTCACCAGAAGAAAAATTCGAAGAAGCGTACCAATACGCAAAACACAGCTTACCACGTTCTGCGGAATTCGAACGTAACCTAGCCGCTTTATCAGAAACCGATCCGAAAGCTGCCACAAGGATTTTGCGGGACTGGGGACAGGGGAAGACAGCGGGATTCCAGCTGTGGGAGGAAGCAGCGGACGCGCTAGGGCAAAGGGGTTAGCCATATGCCTACGATTTACGATTACGCCGCACAAATAAAGAACCAGGCCAGCGCCCGCGAAGCGCATAGCCTGGTCGTGGATATTGTCGAAGGCAAAATAATCACGCCGCACACCGGCAGCCTGTACTGGCAGAAGCTGCAGCGCCTTCGTGATCTGGGCGAAGACCAGCTGGCCGACACGCTTAACCGGGATTTTGCACATAAGTTTTAACCAGGGAGCGGGGTCGTTTTGGATCCCCGCTTTTTTCGTCTATTGATTGTGCTGCAGGTGTTATTTATCGAACACGAATACAGACAAAAAAAAGAGTCGAAAGCCTTTAGTAACAAGGGCTTCGACGCTTTTTGAATTCGCGACTAATACGGTTTTCTGCGCTTTTTTTATTGCACCGGCGCGCCGATTACCTGAGTTTGGTGATGGGTTACGTGTGTCGGCCGGTCTTCCTTATGGATTCTTGCATCGGGTACGGTCACGCTGGCGGTATACGGCTTCCCGTTTGCGGCGTCGTCGGCTTCACGCAGCAGCCGGTTCGTGTCCTCGGCCAGGTCGTTATAAATCCATACCCATTTCCGCAGCGTGTCCATGTCGATGTGTGCGTGTCCCATTACCCCGAAGTCGCTACGCTGGCCAGTCGCCGATTCTACCATGCTACGCGTGTCTTGCTGAATCTGCAGCAGTTCCCGGTTAATCCGCGCCCTGGCGTTCAATACCTCGGCCAGCTTGTCCAGGTACTGCGCCCGGATCGCGCCCAATTCATCCAGCGACGGTTGCATTTCGGCAAGCAGGCGGCCGTCTTGGATCTGATTTCTGATTTCGCCCATAACTGCCTGTAGCGAAAACTGGGCGGCATTTGTGGCCGGTGCGCTAGAATCGTTCAGCCGCTGCAGTAAAAGTTCCTGCCTTTTCTTCGCAATAATGAGCGCGCCGTATGCTTTACTCACTTCTGCGTTTACTGCATCGTCAGGCGCTTCGTCTGGCATGGCTAAAGCACGTTCCATTACCTCGTCGTTGTGTTTCTGTGCCGCTGCGACGGTTGCTGCTGCTTCGGCGCGCTGGCGGTCCTCCTCCTGGCGCTTCGCTGCGTTCGCGGCCAGGTTGGCCTTCATTTGCTCGAACAGTTCGATTTTCATTGTGGTTTCCCCCTTATTTTTGGTTTACAAAAGTTCTCCCATGTTGGCCGTACTCAAAATGCCGGCGGCTTCTTTCGCTTTGCGGTGGAATACTTCGATAAATTTAGCGTAAAGCGCTTCGCCGTCGTCGCCTGGTGCCGCGATTATTTCGACTTTCTCTATCAGCTTGTCGATATTTACTTGGCGCGGTTGTGCTGGTTGCGGTGCTGGCTGCTGGACGGCCAGGGCGCCGTCGTACCGGCGTGTATTGCTTGCCGTTTCTGGGCGTTCGATAGGCATCTGGTTAAACGGCTGCACGACGGCCATCTGGCGTTCCTTGAAGCCCATGGCGGTATCATACTGACGGGCTTGCGCGGCGGTTAATACCCGTTCGCCTGCGTGAAGCATGGCCATATAGCCATCGTACGGTACGCGGGCCAGGCCGGTAGCATGGCTGCCGTCCATATTCATTTCCGGGATTCTTGGAAGATTAAGCTGGAAGCTATACCCTCCCATCCAGTCGGGCAGCGTGATACTTAGGGCTTCGTTCAACTTTTCAATCAGCGTATTAACTAATCCTACGATCCAGTTTACGCCGCTGGCGAAGCCGTCCCGGATTCTTCCCCACATCCCGGAAACACCGGTTACGATACCTTCCCAAGCGGCTACCGCCGAATCTTTTACGAAGTTCCAGGCTGTAGCAGCTGCACCTTTGATCTTGTCCCAGTTCTTGATAACGGCATAAACCATAAGCCCGACTGGGCCGGTTATCGCGGCCAACAACAGGCCGCCCCATTTTTTGAACCAGGCGACGATCCCGGTAAAGACGTTTACGGCCGTTTGTTTGATCCGCTGCCATACGCCCGCTAAAAACGTGCTTACCTCGCCCCAATGCCTTACCAGCAGGATTACGGCCCCGATCAGCAGGCCGACGGCCGTAATAACCAGGCCGATAGGGTTCATGTTCATTGCGAAGTTTAGGACCGCCTGCGCGGCCGCCCAGGCCCTTGTAACAGCAGCTGCGGCTTTTTGATAGACGGCTACGGCTAGAATCTTCACGCCGATAGCGCCCCAAGCGACGGCCAGCCCCAGCAACATAGGCCCTACCCAGCCCCAGTTATCTATGAACCATGCGCCGGTATCAACGATCCAGCCGCCTAACGTGGCCAGGGCGTCGATCACAGCTGGCAGGCCTTCATTATACAGCCAGTCAATCGTCGGGACGGCGTACTGCTGCCAGGCCGTCTGCAGGGCGACGAAAGCGTCCAGGAAAGCCTGCTTTAATGTTTCGATCTGCGGGCGATGTTCGGCGTACCAGGCGCGCAGCTTGCTGGCTATCATTTCGATATTTTGCCGGGCCGTTCGGTATGATTCCATGAATACCGCGCCGATCACCCGGCCGGCTCCGCTCATTACTCGCCAGGCTACCGCTGCCCCCTGTTGAATCTTCGATACCCAGGAGTCCAGCTGGCCGCTGTCCTTTAGCCGCTGAATCCAGGCTAGCGTAGTACCTAGCCCCGTCTTTAGCTTGTCGAACAGCGGCGCGCCTAGCTGCCGGCCCATGCCGCCTATGAAGTCTCTGGCGTTCGATAGCATCCCCTTAAAGGTTTTACTCTGCAGCTCCATGCCGCCCTTGTATCGTTCTTCCATCAGCGAGAACATCGCAGCGTTAAAGGCCTGTTGATCTGTTATCTGCCCCGACTTGTTTATAAAGTCGGCCCCCATCTTAGCCCCCTGGGCCTCGATCATGGCTTTGGTTATGCCGAATTCTTTCAGCCGTTCCAGTTCGCCCGTTTGGGCGTCCGCTATAGCTTCGGTAGCTTGATCCAGGCTCTTCCCCATGACGGACGCCATATCGCCGGTGATCCCCAGCACTTTCTGGGCTTCCATGCCGTAGCTGGCCATTTTCGTAGTCGCTGCGACGATCTCCGGAATTTCGAAAGGCGTATTAGCGGCAAACATGGACGCCCATTTAAGCGTGTCGGCGGCCTTCTCCTGGCTTTTCAGTACGACGGCCAGGGTATTCTGATAGGTTTCCATATCCGCATTTCCCTGTACCAGCCAATCGAAGCCGGCTTTTGCGGCCATGCTGCCGGCTACGGCGACGATTGCGCCCCGCAGGCTTACGATCCTCCCGCGCGTTCTACCGGCCGCGTCGGCGACGTGATCCAGGCTGTTCTGCGTCTGCCTGGCCTGCGACACGAAGCGGCCCATTTCGTTACGCAGCCGGCCGTTTGCGTCCCGGTAGTAGTTCGTCCCCTGCGTCGCCCGGGTCAAATTCGATTGAATGAACCGAAGCGGGCTGCTGAAATGATCCGTCAGCTGCAGCCTAGCACCCATTACAAATTCCCTTGCCACATCCCACCCCACCCATTACGAAAAAATCGGTTTACCGCCACCGTAGGCCGCCGATTTTTCCCGTAATCGTGAAGGGTCGCCGATTTAACCGCCAATCGTGAAGGAGGTAAAGACTTCTTTACTGCGACGTGATAGCTTGCATAAGCCGCTTGATACCGGCCCGTTCGCCGTTAAGGTGTGCGTATATCGAATCTACCGCCGCGTCGCAGCCTTTCGTGTACTCGGCCTTCGTGATCCCCAGCAGCTGCAGCGCTTTGGCCAGGCGCAGCTGCCTAATCCATTTACACGTAAGGCAGGCCCGTTCCAGGCGGGAAAGGTGCTTTATGGCGTCGTCCAGCATGATCTTGTTTAGCCGGCCGCCGCTTACGCCGTCGTAGTTCTTCGGCCCGCTATTGCTCGGCAGGGCGTCTGCCGGCCGATCCCCCACTACTAGGCTTTCGTAATTGTCCAGCCAGCGCCTTATGATCTTCTTCGATAAGTAGCCTTCGATATACACCCCTGGCCAGGCCCCCCGTCGTCGTCCGTCGTCGCTGCTTTCGTGGGTTCGCTATGGTTCATATGGATAAACATAATTCCGATTATTTCCCGGCCGCGTACGGGCCTATTTTGCGGGCTGATGGTCCAGGCGCTGCTGCGGTTTCCCGCCCCAGGATATTTGCACTTTGCCCTGGGAAGCAGCCGCCAGTTCCTTGTTTACCTGGCTTAATAAATCTTCGCCGCTGTCCTGGTTAAGCCGGGCGTGCTTCTCTACCAGGCGGCCCAGGGCTTCCAGCGCTCTTACGTAGGCCCTGTCGTCGATCGTGCCGGGCAGATACCATTCATAGGCGTTCAGCGTGCCTTCTACGGCCACCATGCGACGCTCCGTCTTGTCCTTCCAGGACCGCAGATGCTGGATGATCTGCGTTTTCAGCACGTAAATTTCGTGTTCCAGACCTAGCCGATTGTCCTGGGTCAGTTGTTCGTAGATTTCCTGGCCGGCGTCGTTCAGCGTCGAAGCGTACAGGCCATGTATGCGGCTGTTTTGGCTTACCCGCTGCTTCCCTTCCTCGGTTTTCGGTCCCGTATTGTTACCCCCGCAGTATTTGCAGCGCCCGTACCCCGAATGTTCCGTACCCATGCCGGCATACTGCCGGCAGCGTGCGTCTACCCCTTTCCGACGCGCCCCGCAAAGTAGCGCGGGCTTCCCCCGCCGTTCGCCCATCATGTTTTTCTCGTCGGCCTGCGGGTGAAATTCGTGCTTTTTTGTCATTTCAGCCACAAGGCTGCCCCCTATCACAATTCGAAAGATTCCTGCTCAATGTCTTGCATATGTGCCGCGAAGTGATCCGGGTCGTACGGGTACAATTCCGGGTCGATCTCCAGCACTTTGGTCCAGAAGTTTTTCCGAATATTAGCTACCCGGCCGGTCAGCCTGCGCGCCTTGCCCTGTAGTCGGGAAACCTCCGACTTTAGCTGTACGGTATCCTGGGTTTCAATCATCCCGCCAAGGCGGCCCCGTGACGGTAGTAGCTGGGCTACGGCCGCCGATGTCGCCTTTAAGTCCAGGTAAAGGTCCAGCGTCGCGTTCAGTTCGGCCAGAATGTCGGTGTATGTCGTGATTTTTTCGGCTACCAGGCGTGCTTCCCGTCGGTCTGCGGCTTCTTCGAATTCGGTACAGCGGTCCACCAGGTAGCCGACCTCTTCCAAAAGCCCGAATTGAACGGGGAAGTTTCGGTAATCGTCAAGCAGCGGACGGTCTTTCCACTTTCTCCCCATACTGTGCAGCAGCTCCCCTACTTTTGATTGTTTTGTTTCGCATATAAAGGCCCTTGGGCCGAAAAGGGCCGGCGCCCCCACTCCCGAAAAACACCCGTCAGTAGCGGAAAAAGCCCAATCATACAGCGGCTAAAAGAGTAAATAATAAATACCTATATATAATAAATATATATCCCGAGTTTGGCGACATTTATTTC
>NZ_KK082198.1 GCF_000598065.1 Paenibacillus darwinianus
GATCGCCATTGTTGCTCGTTCATGATGCGAGTTACGGTCCGCTCGGATACGTGTATTCCTTGCTGTTGGAGCTTTTGTGTGACCTTGGGACTACCGTACTGCTGGCGTGACTCCTCAAAGACCTCCTTGACCTGCCCTGTCCATTCTTTGTGCTGACGCTCGCGTTCGCTCTCTGGACGGTCCTTCCATTTGTAATATCCGCTGCGAGATACTTCCATTACTTTGCACAACTTCTCCAGTCGGTACTCGGAGCGGTATTCGTGGATGAATTGATATTTTACCGACGGTCTTTCGCGAAGAAGTGCATGGCCTTTTTTAAGATTTCGTTCTCTTCTTGAAGTTCACGGATTTGTTTCTGCATTTCCCGCAGCTGGTGATCTTCTGACTTGAACGCTTGGTTTTGAACGATTTCCGGCTCACCGCCGAACTTCTTCATCCACCCATATAACGTATTGTCCTTGATCTTCAGCTCGCGGGCGACCTCCGCCACTGCCTTCCCGCTTTCTTTCACATACTGTACCGTCTTCTTTTTGTACGTCTCATCATAGAGAGGTTTTTTCATCTTTGACACAGCCTCCGATATAAGTCATTTTATCAGTGTAATATGTGTCTACTATTTAGTCTAGCATCAAATCTCCAATAGCCCCATCCTCTCGAAGTTCCTCGGCAACAACATCCTCAAAGGATTAGATTTCCTCTTCTTCTCAGATTATTATCGACAAGTGACTGCGTGAACTAAGGAACCGCCGTATACCGAACGGTACGTACGGTGGGAGGTCGGCTGCTCAACTAATGGGTAGCCTCCTACCCGATTCTTTTGGCATCGGCGAATGAGCAACCGGAAGCAGCTGAGGTACGCGTGTTCGCTATCCGGGTTCTTTCGCTTTTTCGCGCATGCGCCGGTATAATAAAAGAAAGTCCGACCGCATGAAACCGGCAGGAGGGATCAGATCGAATGGCCCATACACACACGTACAGCCGCAGGGAGGAAGTCGCCAACGCCGTGACGCACGGCATCGGCGCCGCCCTCAGCGTCGCTGCGCTTACGCTGCTTATCGTTTATGCCGCTTGGAAGGGAACCGCGCTGCATGTCGTGAGCTTCACGATTTACGGCAGCGCCATGCTGCTGTCTTTTCTTTCATCGACCCTGCTGCACAGCTTTCCCGAGGGGAAAGTGAAGAAATTTTTCGAGATTATGGACCATTCCTGCATCTATTTGTTCATAGCAGGCACTTATACGCCGATTCTGTTCCATGTCGTGCAGGGGGCGCTGGGCTGGACATTGTTCGGCATCGTATGGGGAATCGCGCTGATCGGAGTTGTGTTCAAATCGTTCTACGCATCCAAATTTCTATATACGTCAACGCTGCTGTATATCGCCATGGGCTGGATGATTGTGTTCGTCTGGGGACCGGTGGCCGAGCGTCTCGCCGGCGGAGGGCTTGCTCTGCTCATCTCCGGCGGCGTGCTGTATACGGCAGGAACCGTTTTCTACATGTGGCGAAGCTTTCCGTACCACCACGCGGTGTGGCATCTGTTCGTGCTGGCGGGCGCGGTGCTCCATTTTTTCACCATTCTGCTGTATGTGCTGCCTCTTTGATCGGGGCGGGGGAGGGGAGCCGGTGCGATTGTACAAGGAATGTGTGGAGTTCTTTGGTTCGTTCCAAAGGGGCGTCGGAGGATTATCCGTTCGGCCCCTCGCCGACAATCTCCGTCAGCAGTATCGTCTCTACAGCAGTCGCAGCAACCAGCCGCTACAGCTCATCCAGCAGATCCCCTGCGATGAGCGAGCCGGGGGAGCGTCGTTTCGCCGCTGCCCGGTCGCCGGCGGCGCCGTGCATGTACACGCCCATCGCAGCCGCCGCGATCAGGCTTGCGGCGTCTCCGAACCGATGGGCCGAAGCGGCTTTTTGATCATTTCGTGACTTCCCAGATGCTCATCGCGGCCTTCGTTATAAGGAACTTCTGCGTCCGAAAATGAGAGAAACGACAAACAGGATGAGGAACACGAAGAACAGGATTTTAGCGACCGAAGCCGCGGCGTCCACGATGCCTCCGAAGCCGAATATCGCCGCAATTATAGAAGATTGAGGGCAACCGAGCGACCCTCGCTTGATGCTTGTTTAACCGACCCTCCGGGATATGAAACAAGCCGGATTTTGGTTGATTCACGGCACTGGAGGAGGGGTAACGATATACAGAAGAATGAACCGACTGGCTTCTTCTCGGGACGTTTGAAATCAACGAGGGAGGGACATGCTCATGATGGAATTTGCCGTAATGATAATGGCCGTATCGGTCGCCGTATTAGTCGTATATTTGGTAATGACGCTGAAAAAGCTGCAGACGTCGCTGGATACCGCGAATCAGACGTTAGGTGAGGCGCGGGATGCGATTCATTCCTGGAAAGGCGATGTGCAGGGCCTCGTCGTCAGCGTCAAGGACCTGACTAATCAGGTGAACCGCCAGATCGATGCCGTCGATCCGCTCATGGCGTCCGTGCGGGATATGGGAGAAGCCATTCATGAGGTAACTTCCTCCGCGAAGGAAGTCACCGAATCCTGGATGGGCAAGCTTCGCAGCCAGGCTCAGAAAGCATCCATCGCGACCAAAGGCTCCTGGATGGATTGGGTGGAAGCCGGCGTCAAGGCGTACCATGTGGTGCGGAGCGCGTCGAAAGTATTACAGACCTCTCCGCAAGCGGTTGAAGCGCTGCAGCAGGAGGTACGGAAGGATATTCACGAGATTGAGCGCGACGTTCTCAAAAAAGACCGGCTGTCTGGACACGGCGGTGCGGTTACGTTAGGATAGGAATACCGAAAGAACGGAGTCGGAAGTGATGGACAGTCTGGATGCAAGATCAAGGAGATGGAGAATGCGGATCCTCATTGTGGATGATAATCCAATGAACGTTACGGTCGTACAAGAAATGTTGAAACGAGCCGGATACCGGGACGTACATTCCGCTCCATCGGCCATTGAATTGTTTCAATTGCTCGGACTGGCCGAAGACGGTGGGGAAGAGCCCGGATCGCTGCACAACGAGTCGGAGTACGATCTCATTCTGCTGGATATGATGATGCCCCGGGTAGACGGCATCGCCGCCTGCCGGGCTATTCAGCAGATTGAGCGGCTGCGTGACATTCCGATCATTATGGTGACGGCCATCGGCGATTCCAAAAAGCTTGCCGAGGCGCTCGATGCCGGCGCCATCGATTATGTGACGAAGCCGATCAACAAAATCGAGCTGCTCGCCAGAATTCGTTCGGCGCTCCGCTTGAAGGAAGAAAAGGATTGGCACAAGGACCGGGATCGACGGCTGCGCGAGGAGCTGCAGTTGGCCAAGGAGGTTCAGACGGCGGCGCTGCCGCTGCCGATCTCCGAGAGCTTCATTGAGGTCGGCGCGATCTATAACCCTTCGGAGGAGCTGGCAGGCGATTTATATTCGTGGCAACGCATCGACGAGAACCGGTTCGGCGTCGCGGTCATTGACGCGATGGGCCACGGGATCTCGTCTTCGCTCGTCTGCATGTTTATCGCCTCTGTGCTGAAGGATGCGATGACCAATCTGATCGATTCCGATCGGGTCGTCGAGGAGTTGAACCGGCGGGCGCTGCAGCTGCAGTTCGCCGATCAACTGATCCAGTATTATTACACGGCCCTTTACATGGTCGTCGATCTGGAGCGGGGCGTGCTCGAGTATGTGAATGCGGGACACCCTCCCGGACTGATCATCCGGAAGGACGGCCGCACCGAACGGCTCGGCGGGGGCTGTGCGGCTATCGGCATTTTCGAGAAGCTCGATATATCCAAATATACCGTAAGCATCGCGCCTGGCGATCGGATCGTGCTCGTTACGGACGGCTTGATCGACGCGATCGATGCGCCTTCGGAAGATCGGCTGGATGCGCTGTTCGACCGGATTCAGGATCTGAACGGAACGCATTCGCCGCAGGAATGGGCTTCCTATCTGCCGGGCAGTGACGTGCAGCTGGAGCGGCCGGACGATCAATGCCTGGTGTGGGTGGATGTGAAAGAAGCTCGTGCATAACAGGCGCGAGGGCCAAAAACAAACACGCAGAATTCCCGATCGAAGGGGATTCTGCGTTTTTGGCGTCGGGAGCGACTGTCCGTTTAATGCGGCGTGGTGCCGCGGCTGGATCGGCGGGGAAGTGATTCGCCGCCGGACGAGGGAATCAGAGATGCCGATGCGGTTGAGCCCGATTGGGCATCCTTGCTGCTGCGGGTGCGCCGCTTCCGCGCAGCCGCTTTGGCGCTGCGCTGCCGCCGCTCCTCTTGACGGGTGTGCAGAGCTGCGCCGGTGACGCCCCGGCGTCTTAGCCACAAATAAATGAAAAAAGTAATCGCGAGGACGATTCCGCCCGGCACTGCGAAGCCCCATGGCTCGGCAGCCCAAGGTATGCGGCGGAAGTTCGTTCCCCATAATGTGCCGGCAACCGCTGCAGGCGCAACCAAGGTGATGAAAAAGGTGAGCGTCCGCATGATGTCATTGCCCCGCAGCGCATAAACGGCATCGTCCATTGAGATCAGCGTGTCGATTTCCGCACCGTAATGCATGATGAGCGTCTCGATGCGCTGCAGCTTGTATACCAGTTTCCGGTAGCCTTCGCTTTCCGTCAGGCTGCCCATGAAGGCTTCCTTGAGTGCGGCTTCCAGTTCTTTTACGGCTATGTAATGATGGCTCCAGTGCAGCAGCTCGTACCGCCTGGAGAAAATGAGTTCCATCTGGTCCGCTCGGTGACGGAGGCGCATGCTCTCCTCAAGCGATTCGAGCCGCTTCTCGAAAGCGTCCAGACCGTCGTGGAACGATTCCAGGGCACAGCTCAGCATAACGGTGAAAGCCTCGGGTGCGCTGCCGCTCCGTTCCAGCTTGTCCTCCCACGGAGCAAGCTGAAGCCGCAAGGAGAACCTCATATCTTGCTGATTCGTCACAAGCCGCTGAGCCGAGAGCCAGAAATGGAACGGCCCGACGTCCTGTTCATCGTCCGAGAGCGGAATCATCAAGGTTCCATGGACGGCGGCTTCTCCGCCCGGGAGCTCCGTGACCGATATATGATCCGTCAGACGCTCTTCGCTCGCATCGAGCCAATCCGCGCATAACGGAAACATTTTTTTGCAATCCGGCAGGTCCGCGTCCGTCCGGTTCCGGGACAGCAAGTGCCACTCCCAGCCTTCCGGAAAACGAAGCATGTGATGATTCATCCGGTAACCTCCTGGCATCCGTCCTACGGTTACGATTGCTGCTCTCATCATACCCTGAAACTCGGCTTTGTTACAACTTGGAAAACCGACTGCCGCTGCTTTCATGACAAAAAACACGCCCGCCCCCGGAAGGGCGGACGCGCCGTTAAATAGCGGATAGGTTTATCATTCATAGGCTTCGCCGCCCGCATCCTCTATCAGCAGCTGCTTCAGCTTCTCGATCGCCCGCTTCTGGATGCGGGAGATGCTCATTTGCGATACGCCCAGCTGCTCGGCGATCGCACGCTGCGGCAGCCCTTCGTCGAACACGAGCTCAAGCACCTGACGTTCCTCGGGCTTAAGCTTGGACATGGCGCTTTGCAGGTCCAGCTTTTTGTCAACCGTATCATAATCGTCTGCCGGAGAGCCGATCAGCTCGCCCAGCGTTGTCGTACTCTCTTCCTCGGAGATCGGCGTATCCAACGATACATAATGATATAAATCCCGGCCCGCCAATATTTCAAGCGTTTCTTCATATGTCAGCTCGAGGTGGTTGGCAATTTCCTCAACGTTCGGCGAACGCTCCAGACGAACCGTCAGCTCATCGATCGCTTGCTGCACGACAATGCCTTTTTCCTTGATTCGCCGCGGGACTTGCACGTACCACGATTTGTCGCGCAAGTAATTTTTCATATGGCCGATGATGCTTTTCATAGCGTAGGGCTCGAACTGCACCCCGACCGATGCGTCGTATTGGGCGAACAACCGGAGGAGGGCCATCTGGCCGACCTGGTAAAGATCCTCGTACAGATCGGGACGGTTCCTCGAGATTTTGCCCGCAGCCATCCGCACCATCGGCTCATAATGCTCGATGAGCTTGGTCGCCGTTTCGTTCGTCGGGTTGCTCTGGTATTCCAGAATCAAAGACGACGTCTCCAGCGGCGGTTGATTGGCAGGCTGTGTGCTCATGCGGTATCTTCACTCCTGACCAGGCGTTTGGTCAAAATGACTTCGGTGCCTGCGTCGCTGTGCACCTCCACCTGATCCATTAACGCTTGCATGAGATACAGGCCCAAGCCGCCCGCATGAAGCTCGTCGACAGACTTGCCTCTCATCGGTGATTTTTGTCTTGCTACGGCAAGCGCATCGAAACTTTGGCCCTCATCCTTCACGACGATTGACAGAGCATCCCGCTTTTTGATAAATCTGACTTCCATCCGGGGCGCTTGCTCGGGCGCCGAAGCGGTCGTGCCCGAAGGCAAATTGCCGTAGGCATGAAGCACTGCGTTATTGCATGCTTCCGAGACGGCGACCTTCATATCCTCGATTTCTTCGTAAGAGAATCCCATCTTGGCGGCTATGCCGTATAAAGTGACCCTGACCAAATCCACATATTCGGCGGAGGCGGGTACTTGGAGCATTACCAATTCGTCGGTAGCCTTCATCGCTTTCATCCTCGTTCCTTTCTCCCCTTTTATTGTTCTTGCTTCTGGCCCGTCAAAAACGGAGTTATGCCGGTCATATCAAATAATTTGCGGATACCGGGCGGGATCGCTTCAACGCTGAACGGCGCCTGGCTGGCATTCCGGGCTTTGAGTACGGAGACTAGAATTCCGATCCCGGTACTGTCGATATATTTCAAATCACGTAGGTTGAGAGACAACTCCCTGTCCCTCAGCTCTACAAGCGGGGCCATGGCGGCGCGCATTTGCGTCGCGACCTCCAGATCGAGTTCACCGCTGACGTACACGATGCACCGCCCCTCCCGCGTTTCGGTGCGCAATTGGAATTTCTCGGGCTGTTTCATCTTTTCCTCTCCTGACCGTAGGTTTACTTCCAACAGTGGAACTTCTGGTGCGTATTCCTGCTGCGCTTTTCAATCATTTTACCTTAATCTAAATCTTATTAACCAGCACCCAACCGGTTGAAACAATGTCGATTTAAATAGAATGTCATAGGTCTGAGGTCGCTTGCGGTGCCGGCGAAGATTTGTTTGACCCCACGATGAGGCGGGTATTAGAGCTTAACGAGCATATTACCATAGGATGGAGGGATCATCGTCATGATTGAGAACCGCAATGTGGAAGTGGAAGAGCGGCATGTGGAAAAAAGGTCGGATTCCAGCCTGGTGGCGTCGACGTTCATTAAGTATGCGGCTTACATCATCATTTTCTTCGGCGCCTTGTATTTCCTGGTGAGATACGTTTTCCCGATGTTCTGATCGAATGTAGAGGCGGACAAGCCGGCGAGAGAGAACGGTGAAGACGGTTCAAAGGCATATAACAGGGGAATAATAACGGAATCCGGGATTGTGGAAAGGAGGGATGCGCCATGAGTATGGCAATCGGTATTTTTTCGAACCAAGCGGCCGCAATTGAGGCGGTTCAGCTCCTTGAGGGAGCGGGCTTTCGGCCCGATGAGATGAAGGTGGTGGCGAAGGACCGCGAATCTTCCGGCCGGATCGAGTCCGAAACGGACGTTCACGTGGACGAGCTGAATGATTTAACCGACGCGCGGGCGGATCGCAGCGGGGGCGACATTCCGCTCGACTCGCCGGCGGCGGCGGGCTGGGCGGCCGGATTTCCGGCTGGCCTCGGTCTGGGCACCTATAACGGCACGGGCTATCCGGCAGGCGTATTGGCCTATACGGCCCTGAACGATGGGGGAAGCGGCATGAAAGGGGCGCTGCACGCGCTCGGCTTAGGCGACACAGCCGCCGAAGTGTGCAGGGATGCGATCCGCGAAGGCTCGATCGTCGTCGTCGCCGAGGCCGATGGTGACGACTCGGTCCGCAAAGGCAGCGCGGAAGATGTGTTCCGCCGAACAGGAGCGGCACAGATTATCTGATTCCATGGGAGCCGCCGCAGATGTTGTCTGGGGACGGCGCAAATATGCAGCGTCATGCGTCGCCGTACCGCGCGCTTGGAACTCGCGCGGTGCGAGGCAGCGTTGGCGTATACGGACAAAAGCCGGAACCTTTGGGTTCCGGCTTTTGTCGCGAGCCTGCTTGCGTCGGTTAATCCTGAATCGGATCCGGCACCAAGCTGTCTTCCTGCAGCTGATGGTTGGTTTTCATGGCCTTCATGTCATTGCCGAGACGCTTCGCGTCCTGCTCATCCTGAACCATCGTGCCGTTGAACGCTTCATCCACATGAGCCTGCTCGGTCATGTTCGTCGAATTCGATGAGGATGAGGAACCTTTGGAAGGACCCGCCATCTCCGACACCTTGCCGGCAATCGTGCTGGCTTGGGCGCCGACGGCTTTGGCCGCATCCCTCGCGGTTACCGCCCACTCGGACGCCTGAGTTTTCAGCGTGCCCGCGGCGCCGTTAGCTCTGACCTTCAGATCGCTTCTCAGCTCGCGGCCCGCTTTGGGAGCGAACAGCAATGCCGCTGCCGCGCCGACCAAACCGCCGATCATTGCACCTTTCCATGCGCCTCCGCCCGACTGTTGATTTTCTCTTGCAGCCATATCGGTCAACTCCTTTTTTCCTCAGATTTAATGAGGCTTGGTATGTCCTTATTTAACCCGCAAGCAGCCAGTTGAAACCGGAAAATGCCCGTCACAATGCGTTTCGGGCCATACTGTTCCAGGCGGTCGCCCGCTCCGGCCATCTGGTTGACCACCGTCTTGCGACGCCACCACCGCGCGTTGGGAGCTCGCGGTGCGATTCCCCGCTTGCGGGCCGATTGCCACTCCCCTATGCTGTTTCCGCGCGCAGTCGCATAAACTGGGAGTGATACCTTTTACATTCCGGTACATCCGGACGAAAGGCGGGATTCAACGGCGATGCGGAGCAGGCATGATGAGGAGAGGCCGGTTAAACGGCGGTCCGAAGGGGAAGCCTTGGTCGTCAGCCGGAGAGGCGAGTGGACGGAGTATGTGCATGTCGGCCATGCGGCGGTTGTCGATGCGGACGGAAGGCTGGTCGCGTGGTCCGGAGATCCCGGCGGGATGACGGCGCTAGGCTCAGCGGCGAGACCGTTCGCGGCGGTTCCGCTCATTCTCGGCGGCTTAAGAGAACGGAACGAGTGGAGCGAAGCGGATGTCGCGCTTCTCGCTGGGGCGCAAGCGGATGCCGAAGCGAACTGCAGGACCATGCAAGCCGGCGCGCTTGCGCTGTGCCGCCGGTACAGCTGGCCGGCCGTCGGCTACACGCGTTCCGAGCATCCGCTGCAGAAAGAGACGCAGCGCCGGGTTGCGGAATTCGCCGGCATCGGTGAAGGGGCGATGGGCGTAGTTAAGGATGATTGCGGTTTTCCCGGCTTCGTGTTGCCGCTGTGGCGGATCGCGCTCATGTATGCCCGGCTCGCAGCGCCGCCGGCCGGCTGGGCGGACGGCATGCTTCGGACCGCAGCGGACAGCGTGGCAGGGGCGATGCTCGCCAGACCGGACCTGGCGGGGAGCGACGGCAGTCTGGTGCGCGTCATGCTGGAACACGGCGCCGTCGCGGTAAATGCCGGAGCGGGCAGGGTCGTTTTCGCTTTGCCCGGCGAGCGTCTCGGCATTGCCATTGCGATGGAAGCCGACTCGGACACGGCGCTGCCGTTCGCGGCGGCGGCGATTGTGGACAACATAGCGGAGACGCTCGGAAAACAGGTGCCCGACGATGCCCCGCCGAGTTCGCTTGCCGGCTTGGCCGCCGAAATACGTTCGCGATTTCCGGGTGAGAGGATGACCGCCGGGGGTGAGCCTCTCGGCCGGCACGAGAATGCGGAACGGCTCACGTTCGCGGATGGCCTTCGGCGGTGACGGCATTCGTACGAACGCTTTGGCTTGACGAATCGCGGCAAGGAGGCCGGGGGTGGGGGCGGCAGTCGCGGCAGTATTTTGGACGCCAGCGGCGACGCCTGTCCCTCATGGTGCATATAGAGATGCATTTTTAAAATGCGTGAAATTATATGCAGGTCTGCCGCCCGATACGAT
>NZ_KK082199.1:0-4751 GCF_000598065.1 Paenibacillus darwinianus
GCTCGCGTTCCAGCTCGGCAACCGGCACGCCCCGCAGCTCATAGCCGGCCGCTTCCCGAGCCAACCGGTGCTGAGGAGGAACGGCGAGTCTGATTTGCTCCTCTATGAGCGGCTCCCAGGCGAGCGAAGGGTCGGTCAGCGGGAGCGACAGGATGGACAGATCGGTCTGGCCGCCGGCCGTAAGCTGCTCCAGCTTGGACGACGTGTCCTCGACGAGTACGACCTCGATTTCGGGGTAGCGCTTGCCGAATTCGGGCAGGACCAGCGGCAGAATATGCGAGCCGGTGATCGGCAGGCAGCCGACGACCAGGCGTCCTTTTCGCATATGGGCGAGGTCGTCCATCTCTTGGCGCAGCTGGTCGACGGCATCGAGAATCGCTTCGGCCTTCGTAACGAAGGCCACGCCGGCATGGGTAAGCTCGACGTTGTTCGTCGTCCTCCGGAACAGCGGGACGCCGATTTCCTTTTCCAGCTTCGACAGCTGCTGGCTTAAGGAAGGCTGGGCGATATGCAGCTTCTCCGCCGCGCGCGAAAAGTTTTTCTCCGCCGCGATTTGCACGACATACTGCAACTGGCGCAATTCCATTAAAGTTCCTCCTCGGGCGGTGCGCGTGACGCAGAGTAGGGATTGCTTGACTTGGCCTCATAGGCTGTACCTATCACAGTTATAGATATTATATCTTAGAACAATGATTAAGAACATGTTAATATATTAACAAAGATCGACAGGGGACGGATTTCCCTTGATGACGACATTCATGGGGTGAACACTTATGACGAAAAGAACAATGTTTGAGAAGATTTGGGACAATCACGTCATTCATTCGGAAGAAGGAAAGCCGAGCGTACTGTACATTGACCTTCATCTTGTGCACGAAGTAACGTCGCCGCAGGCTTTCGAAGGACTCCGCTTGTCGGGCCGCAAGGTGCGCCGTCCGGAATTGACGTTCGCGACGATGGACCACAACGTGCCTACGAAGGACCGTTTCAACATCTCCGATCCGATTTCCAAGCAGCAGATCGACACACTGACGAAAAACTGCGAAGATTTCGGCGTGAAGCTTTTCGACCTGCACAACCTCGACCAGGGCGTCGTGCACGTCATGGGTCCCGAGATCGGCCTGACGCATCCGGGCAAAACGATCGTCTGCGGCGACAGCCACACCTCGACGCACGGGGCGTTCGGCGCGCTGGCGTTCGGCATCGGCACCAGCGAAGTGGAGCACGTGCTGGCGACGCAATGCTTGCAGCAATCCAAGGCGAAGACGATGGAAGTGCGCTTCGTAGGGAAGCGCAAACCGGGCGTAACGGCGAAGGACCTGATCCTCGGCGTCATCGCGCAATACGGCACCGACTTTGCTACCGGCTACGTGCTGGAGTACACGGGCGAAGCAATCCG
Source organism: Paenibacillus darwinianus (assembly GCF_000598065.1). Lineage (GTDB taxonomy): Bacteria > Bacillota > Bacilli > Paenibacillales > Paenibacillaceae > Paenibacillus_I > Paenibacillus_I darwinianus. The sequence continues at coordinate 1,400 of NZ_KK082199.1, forward strand.
CAGCCTGACGATGGAAGAGCGGATGACCGTGTGCAACATGTCGATCGAAGCGGGCGCACGCGCCGGCCTGATCGCGCCGGACGAGACGACTTTCGAATACCTGCGCGGCCGCGAGTATGCGCCGAACGAGTTCGATAAAGCCGTTGAGCAGTGGAAGCAATTGACGACGGATGAGGGAGCGGCCTATGACAAAATCGTCGAATTCGACGTCGACTCGTTGATTCCGCAAGTTACCTGGGGCACAAGCCCGGGCATGGGCACGGACATTACGTCCGTCGTTCCGGACCCGCAAAGTCTGCCGACGGAGAATGAGCGCAAGGCGGCCGAGAAGGCGCTGGAATACATGGCGCTGACACCGGGCACGCCGATGAGCCAGATTCCGATCGACTATGTATTTATCGGCTCCTGCACCAACGGCCGGATTGAAGACCTGCGGGCAGCGGCGGAAGTGGCAAAGGGCTATAAGGTAAACGAACGCGTGACGGCAATCGTCGTACCGGGCTCCGGCCGCGTCAAGCTGCAGGCGGAGAAGGAAGGCCTCGACAAAGTATTTATCGAAGCGGGCTTTGAATGGCGCGAAGCCGGCTGCTCGATGTGTCTGGCGATGAATCCGGACGTTCTGCAGCCGGGACAGCGCTGCGCGTCGACGTCCAATCGTAACTTCGAGGGCCGCCAGGGCCGCGGCGGACGCACGCACCTGGTTTCGCCGGCAATGGCCGCAGCCGCAGCCGTCATGGGACGTTTTACGGACGTGCGCGATTGGAAATTCAAATCCGAGGTCATGAACTAAAACACGGACCGCATTCGATAAACGAGGATAACGAGGGGAGCTTTCACCATGGAATCATTTAAAACCTTGACCGGCATCGTTGCGCCGGTGGACCGCGTCAACGTGGACACGGACGCAATCATCCCGAAACAATTTCTGAAGCGGATCGAACGGAGCGGGTTCGGCCAGTTTCTTTTCTACGAATGGCGCTTCGACGAGGCCGGCAACGTCAACCCGGAATTCGAACCGAACAAGCCGCGCTACGAGGGCGCCTCGGTTCTGATTTCCCGCGCGAACTTCGGCTGCGGCTCGTCCCGCGAGCATGCGCCGTGGGCGATTCTCGATTATGGCTTCAAGGTCGTCATCGCACCGTCGTTCGCCGACATTTTCTACAACAACTGCTTCAAGAATGGCATCCTGCCGATCCAGCTCAGCGAAGAGCAGGTAGAGGAGCTTTTCCAGCGGACCGCTGCGAACCAGGGCTATCAGCTTACGATCGATCTGGAGAACAAGACGATTTCCGACGGACAAGGCCTGCAAATCTCATTCGAGCTCGACGAGCATCGCCGCCAGTTCCTGCTGCTCGGCCTCGACGATATCGGCCTCACACTCCAGCATGAGGACAAAATCGCCGCATACGAAGCCAAGCGCGCAGCCCGCGCTTAAAAGCGCCATAAGTAATGGATGCCAACCGTTCCGTCGACCACGGAGCGGTTTTTCTTATTCGGCGGGCATCGTAAATTAAAAATATTAAAAACAAGTCGGTTTTTTGCAAATAAAGCCGTTTAGGCGTTTAAAACCGCGCGCTTACGGGTAAATACTGAATTTTCCTTCAAACGCAACTTTTTATGTCGCTTTGCGTCTAATTATGCGTCTGTAATCGTCGAATGTGGACATTCGCTGCGGGCAACAAATCAGGTTTGAGGTGAAGCATGAAGAAGTTTTTTACACTGATGTTGTTGATGTCGTTTGCTTTGATGCTCCTTCCGGGAGTGGGACAAGCCGCCCCCATCGTTCCAAAGCTGTATTTTAACGGCAAAGCCGTCCAGTCGGAAGCGCAGCCGCGAATTGTCAATCAGTTTACATTGGTTCCTCTGCGTCTCGTTGCCGAACAGCTCGGATACGACGTGAAATGGGACATGAAGACGAAACAGGTCGCGATCAATAATAGCGATACCGAAATTTTATTGACCGTTAACGACTCCCGGGCGCTCGTCAACGGCTCGAATACGAAGCTCGATGCTCCGGCATTGGCCGACAAAGGCACAACCTATGTGCCGCTGCGCTTTGTAGGGGAGAACCTCGGGCTTGACGTTTATTGGGACAAACCTACTAGGTCCGTGCATTTATTCGGCAATATGCCGACCGGCACGCCGGCCGGCAGCGACGGTTCGCCGGTCGTTCCTCCAGCGAGCGGACCTGCTGCGCCGGTCGACTCGATGCCAGTGACCAATCCGAATGAGCCGGTTTCCGATGCGGCTCCTCCGGTGGCGGAGCCTGCTGAGCCTCCGGTTGAATCGGAACTGCCGGGCGACGTGCTGGCCATCGTCAAAGGCTTCTCATTTGATGGTTTGGGACGCGTCACGGTCGATTACGACGGGCAGCTCACGCCGAACTCGCCATTCTGGTCCGGCACGAAGCTGGTCATCGACATTCCCAACGCCGCCCTATCAGCGGAATTGTCGGCTGAGCTGAAGGCGCAGGGGCGCTCGCAGGGCGAGATGATCGTCGAGACGCTCGCGCTGCAGAAAGTTCGTTATTCCTATTATTCGGACAAGCCGTCGACCGTGCGGATCGTGCTCGATCTGGCGATGACAACGGAATATGCCCTGTCGGACTTGGACGGCCGGTATAATATCGACGTCATTATGAGCGACGGCGCAGCGGCGACGCCTGTACCGGGGGTACCGGCCGTACCGGTCGGCAACGGAGTTTACAAGGTTGTCATCGATGCTGGACACGGCGGCAAAGATCCCGGGGCTCCGTCGGTAACCGGCCATTGGGAGAAACAGTTCAATCTGTCGATCGCGCTCAAGGTGCAGAAGCTTCTTGAGCAGGAGCAGAGAATCAAGCCTTACCTGACGCGAAGCTCCGATGTGTTCATTGAGCTGGACGATCGCGCCAAATTCGCCAATAATTTAAATGCGGACTTATTCGTCTCGATACACGCCAATCGGTACACTTCAAACGCCACCGGCACCGAGACGTATTACACGCGGCCGGACAGCAAGGCATTTGCAGCCATCATGCATAAGAATTTAGTGAAGTCGACAGGCCTGCCGGACCGCAAGGTGCGTCAAGCCAGCTTCCTTGTCATACGCAAGACGACGATGCCTGCTGTTCTGCTTGAAGCGGGGTATCTGTCCAATTCGGGCGATGCGAAGGCGCTGTTTACCGAATCGGTGCAAAACAAAATTGCAGCCGGCATCGTAGCCGGTATTAAAGAACAACTGGGAATCAGTTAAAATGGGGGGCTATCCGTTGAAAAAAGCTTTTCTGCTGCTGATGTTGGTGCTCGCCTTGGCGTCGGTTGCGGCCTGCGGCAAAGGCTCCGGGCAAGCTGGCGGGAATTCCCCGTCGGCC
>NZ_KK082199.1:4851-9612 GCF_000598065.1 Paenibacillus darwinianus
CAAGCCGCAGGCGCGGCTGCCGGCAGCGACGCTGACCAGAAGCCGGTCGAGCCAGCTTCGAAGACGGTCAAGGTCCGCTACTATGTTTCGGATGCCGAGCTGAGCGAATTGATCGAAAAGCAAACGGAAGCGACAGTCGGTGAAGACGGCAATGTTTACAAGGCGGCATTGAATGCCTTGCAGATCGAGACCGAAAAGGAACTGTCGCTTTGGAAGGGCGTAACGTTCAAAAGCGCTGCGCTGAAAGACGGCTTGCTTACGGTGGATATGTCGATTCCGGACGAAGCGCGACTCGGCGCGCCGGGCGAGGCGTTGGCGCTGGAAGCGATCAAACGCACCGTGTTCCAATTTGATGAGGTTAAAGCGCTCGACATCCTGATCGACGGCGAAGCGGTCGAAAGCCTGATGGGCCACATCGAGTTAGAGCATCCGATTCAACGCGATTAACCAATCATACGTTCAAGGGGGAAACATCGGCATGTCTCAGCAATCTTCCTGGAAAAAAATTCTGGTCACGACGATGATTTGCACGCTTATTTCCGGTGCCGGGGCCGCCTATGCGGAAACGACCGGGACAACGGCTGCGAACGCCGCCGCCAGTGTTCAGGCTGCGGCCGCGCCGGCCGACCGACCGTCCACGCCGTTTTCCGATGTCAAGAAAGGCCACTGGGCGGAGAAGCATATCGCGAAGCTCGCTTTGCAGGGTATCGTGCGGGGGAACGGGGGCAAATTCAAACCGGCCGAAAGCATCACGCGGCAGGACGCGGTGATCATGGCGATCCGGTTTATGGGTTTGGATCAGGAAATGGATGAGAACGGCGCCATTATTTTCCCCGATGTTTTTGAAGTCGGCAATTATGCCAAAGCCTATGTCGCCCTTGCCCTGCAAAAGAAGCTGCTGGATCAGACCGAGGAATACGCGCTGGCCGAAGCCGAACCGGATGCGCCCTGGGGTACCGCGAGAGCGTCGCGCGAGTGGGTGACGAAGCTCATCGTGCGCGCGATCGGACAAACGGCAATGGCGGATAAATGGAGCGACGAGCCGTCCGCTTTCGGCGACCGCGCGCAAATTGGCGAAAGCTACGAAGGTTACGTCAGCACGGCGGTCTCACTCGGATTGATCAAGGGCGTATCCCCGGACAAATTCAATCCGAAAGGGCTCATTGACCGCGCGTCGCTGGCAACGCTTCTCAGCCGAGCGGAGTCGCAGATTTCGGTGGGCTACAAAGGCCAAACTGCAGGCGTTGTCGCTTCGTTAACCGACTCGTCGCTTACGGTTGTCGGCAAAGATGGCAAGAGCACAACGTATTCCGTTGCAGCCGACACGCTGCTCTACCGGTTCGATTCGGATCAGCCGGCCTCGCTCGCGACCATTCTGCCATATACGGATGCTATCGTCATTTCCGCGAACGGCAAGGCTCTTTATATCGAACAGTCGGGAGCGGACCAGAAGATTGAAACGATCAGCGGTACGGTGGCGAGCATCGTTCCGGCGGAACGCAAAATTTGGCTGCGTGTCGGCGCCGAATTCGTATCGATCAATTACGACGATACGCTGCGCGTGCAAGACGGCGGCGGACAACTGCTGGCCGCCGCCGATTTGAAAGAAGGCAGCACGGTCGAGCTGGACCGCGATACGTTCCGGTCCGCTCCGCTTGCCGTGAATGTGCGGGTGAAGGGCGCTCCGGTCAACAAGACGGGACAGGGAACGGTAGTCAGCGTGATGGCCGGCTCGATCACGATTGCCGATAACGCGACGGGCACCTCTTCGCCTTGGAGCATCGCGTCAACGGTCGCGGTTACGAAGCAGGGACGTCCTGCCGCGCTGGGCGACCTGGCGGCCGGCGACACCATTGCCTATGAAATCGTGAACGATCTGGTCACGAAAGTTACGGTCAGCCAGGCGGCTGCGCAAACGGTAAGCGGCCGTTTCGAGGCGGTGAGCGCCGACGGCAAGCTGATTACCTATACCGTAGGCGGGAGAGCCGAAGCGGATTTCCTAGCGTCTTCCGTGGAGGTAACCATTAACGGCATCCCCAACGCGGCGCTGGCCGATCTTACCGCGCAGGATACGATCGACCTTACATTGAACGGTCAAGGCAAGGTTTCGGCGGTCAAGGTAACGAACCGGAACGTTCAGACCGTTAACGGCGCTTCGATTACCTCGTACGCCGCCGCCGCGAAAATATTGACTTTGACGGACGCTTCGGGAAATCCGCTGGCGCTTAAGCTGACCGACAAGACACGGATCGATTTTAACGGTACGTTGTTCACGTTGGAGGCCGCCTCGCAGCTGCTTCTGAACAATCGCAAAATTTCGGTTTCCTACTTCGGCTCGACTGCCGTTTCGCTGAGCTTTGTATACAAATATTCGGGTACGCTTATCAGCTTGAATACGACGGCTAAGCAGGTGACGCTCCAGCTGGCTGACGGCTCCACCATTGTGCTGCCGGCTCCGACGCCTGCGGTTGAGCTGTACGGCAAGAGCGCGGCGACGGCGGCCGACGTGCAAGCGGGACAGACGGTGACGCTGCTGCTGGATACGAACCAGGAGAAGGTCTTGTCGATCCAAGTGCATAAAACCGTTCAAATGACGGTTGCCTCCGTCGATACGGCCGGCAAAAAAATTAACCTGACCACAAGCGAAGGCGTTACCTCCCCTTGGAGCGTCGGCACGGGTGTGGCGTTCATTGGTGAAAAGGGCGAAGCGCTGACGTTCCCCCAGCTGACGGCAGGCCAAACCGTCAATGTCACGCTGATCGGACGGCAGCTGGCCGAGGTGAAGCGGGTGCTCGTAACGATCGGCATAGTCGTTTCGTTCGGTACCGATACGATCACATTCGCCGATTACTCGGGCAAGACAACCGAGGTCGCGCTGGGAGCCGGCTACCGCATCGTCAAGAACGATGCGGTAGCGGCCACGACCTCGACTCTTGCGGCGGGCGACCGTATTGAAATCCGCAAGGACGAGCAGGACAAAACGCTCGTTTCGGTGATCGCGGGTATATCCAAAAAGTTCTGGAAGTATGAAGCGGCAACCAATGAGCTTCATGTCATTCGGGCAAATTTAAGCGACAACTATCGGTACAAGCTGGCTCCCGATACGGTGTTCACTTCCGACGACGCCGGCCTTTCGATCTTAGACCTTCGTCAGGGGGATCCGATCGTTCTTTACCGTTATCAAGGCAAGCTGCTCGAGGTTGTCAAACTCTAATGATTGCTAGGACAGCAGCGCATCGGCACTAGCCGGTGCGCTTTTTTTGGTGCGTCACGCATGACGATTAACTAGGCGGTGAAAGTCCGCTGTGGGGGCTGGTAGTGGCCAACCACTAGCCAAGAGTAAGGGTGTCCATCGTGAGGTGGAATCTGACGGAAGCTGGAGGCAAACTTTCGGCTCGAGGAACGCTCATACCCGATTCAGGAAACAATGGATGAAACCCCAAAAGAATGATAAATTCGTGAACAGCGGCCCATGCCGAACCGTTAGGGGTCCGGAGCGCAACAATGACGCTTGCGCGGCACGACATTTTTCGCTACACTTTGAACGAACACCTATGGAAATAGATGATAGCGAGCCGGCTGCCAGCCGGATAAAGCCCGGGAGAGACTGGATATGAACGCCAAACGGATGCGGCACATCTTAGATACGATCGCCGGTATGTTTCCGGAAGCGCATTGCGAGCTCGTGCACGGCAATCCTTTTGAGTTGACTGTCGCGGTGCTGTTATCTGCGCAATGCACGGATGCGACGGTAAACAAAGTGACGGCAGACTTGTTCCGCAAGTACCGTAAGCCGGAGGATTATTTAGTCGTTCCGCTCGGGGAACTCGAGCAGGACATACGCCGAATCGGCTTGTACCGCAATAAGGCGGCGAACATCCAGAAGCTTTGCCGGCTGCTGATTGACAGATACGGCGGTGAAGTGCCTTCCTCGCACGAGGCGTTGACCGAACTGCCGGGTGTCGGACGGAAGACGGCGAACGTGGTCGTATCCAACGCGTTCGGTGTACCAGCAATCGCGGTCGATACGCATGTGGAGCGAGTTGCAAAGCGGCTGGCTGCGGCCAAGCCGGACGATTCGGTTCTCGAGGTCGAGAAGAAGCTGATGAAGCTCGTTCCCCGTGAGGAATGGACGGACACGCATCACCGGCTGATTTTTTTCGGCCGTTATCACTGCAAGGCGCAAAACCCGAAATGCGAGATTTGCCCGCTGCTGGACGTTTGCCCCGAAGGCAAGCGGCGTATGAAATCGGTTCGCGCCAGTAAAAACATTACAAAAACGATCGTTAAACGATCCGACAAAGGATGAGAGAACCATGAAATGCATTTCCGTTTACACCGACAATTTCGAAGCCTTCTCCGATATTTACGAGCAAATTCTCGATTCCCCGCCTGCAGACAATGAAGACGTTGTGCTGGAAGGCATCACGGTCAGCGGCTCGGGCGAGGTTCCCGAACAATATATTGAACGGATGAAAGTGAAGCCCGAAGTCGTTGTCATGCGTGAAAAGCAGCGCGGCATCACGATCTTGCAGCACGGTAACGTGTTTGAAATCTGCATGCCGGGCGACGAGACGGCCGAATAACAAGCGGACGACATCAACCGGAAGATCAAGCCGACGGCCTGCGCCGCCGGCTTGTCTGCGGTTAGGGGGGGACAGGAGGACTCATGGAAACCATGACGGTACAAACAAACGGCGCGCTGGATCATGCGCTCCGCTCCATCTCGGCCGAGATGGAGGCCGCCGGCGATTCGGCGGC
>NZ_KK082200.1:0-5460 GCF_000598065.1 Paenibacillus darwinianus
GCGGCAGGCGGCTGCACCGCTTACCTCGACATGCCGCTGAACGGCAACCCCCCCACCGTCACAACAGAAGCGCTCAGACTCAAGGCCTCGTTAGCCGAAGGGCGATCCCGCGTCGATTACGGGTTCTGGGGAGGCCTTGTGCCCGGCAATCTGGATCAGTTGAAGCCGCTCGCAGATGCCGGCGTAACGGCCTTCAAGGCGTTCATCTCCAACCCCGGCGGCGAGGGAGAGGGGCGCTTCCGGCAGGTCGACGATTGGACGCTTTACGAAGGGATGAAGCGGATCGCTTCCTTCGGCGGGCTCCTCGCCCTGCATGCCGAAAGCGACAGTATCACGGCGGCGCTTACGGAGGCCGCAGGGGCGGAGGGCCGTGCCGGAGCGCGCGACTATGCGGCGTCGCGGCCGGTCGTCGCCGAGCTGGAAGCGGTCAACAAAGCGCTGTTGTTCGCGGAGCTCACGGGCTGCCGCCTCCACTTCGTGCATATCAGCAGCGCGTCCGCGGCCGGCCGCATCGCCGCCGCCAGGGAACGAGGCCTGGATGTCACGGCAGAAACTTGCCCGCACTACCTGCTTCTTACCGAGGACGACATGGAGAGGCTCGGACCTGTTGCGAAATGCGCGCCGCCTCTCAGAAGCGCCGATGAACGGGCTGCGCTTTGGAAGGCTGTTGAGGGAGGAATGATTGATCTGATCGCCTCCGACCATTCGCCTTGTCCGACACCGCTCAAAACGGCGGCTGCGAGTTTTTTCGCCGCATGGGGCGGAATATCGGGCGCGCAAAGCAGCCTGGAGCTCATGCTTTCCGAAGGCGTCATCCGCCGCGGATGGTCGCCCGTCACAGTCGCCGATCTGACGGCGCGGAAGCCGGCTGAGCGGTTCGGCCTCGGCGGCCGTAAAGGGCGGATCGCAACCGGCTATGACGCGGATCTGGCCTTGGTCGACATGCGGCATCCGTATACGCTGCATGAAGAGCAGCTTCTGTACCGGCATAAGCACAGCCCATATGCGGGCATGACGATCGGCTGCAAGGTAGCCGCCACAATCTGCAGAGGAGAAATCGTTTACCGGTCCGGCTCCGGGCCGGAGTCGGACGCAACCGAAACAGCCTATGAACACGGAAAGCGGATATGGCCGATAGCCTCGCCTTAACGGCTTGACGCCTGCCAAAGATAAATCGATGCCGTATAGCACGGCGGACGATTCCGTCCAACCGGCGGCATTGAAAAGGAGGAGAGCAGCGATGACGATGGGCACAAACACCGATTTCGCCGTCTCCGTAACGGAGCTTCTGCAGACGTTGTCCACCTTCGGAGCGGAGCAGGACGGCGGGGTCACACGCCTGCTGTATTCGAAGCCCTGGTCGGAAGCCCAAACTTATTTATCCGAAAAAATGAAAGAAGCCGGACTCGAGGTCCGCTGCGATAAGGTCGGCAATCTGTTCGGCAGGCTGCCGGGCCGCAAAACCGAAACCGGCGTGATTCTGACCGGCTCCCATATCGATACGGTCCGATCGGGCGGCATTTACGATGGCGCTTATGGCATTGCGGCCGCCTTGACGGCGGTGCGCCATCTGAAGGACACGTACGGTCCGCCCAGGCGTCCGCTGGAAGTCGTATCGTTCTGCGAGGAGGAGGGGAGCCGCTTTCCGCTCGCTTATTGGGGCTCGGGCAGCATCACGGGCGCTTACGCAGCGGAAGATGCCGACGGGATCCGCGACGCGCAAGGCGTCACGCTGCGCGAGGCCATGGAAGCGGCCGGCTTTGGCCGCCCGGACCAGCCCGACAGCAAGCGCACCGATCTGTCCGCCTTTGTTGAGGCGCATATCGAGCAAGGGGTGATGCTGGAGCGCACCGGCGATAAAATCGGCATCGTCGAAACGATTGCCGGGCAGCGCCGCTATGTCGTCACGCTGACGGGTGAAACGAACCATGCCGGAACGACGCCGATGCCGATGCGCAAGGACGCCATGTCCGGCGCGGCGGAGATGATAATGATGCTCGAGAGAGCCGCGCTGAAGGCCGGCGATCCGCTCGTCGCGACGGTCGGTCGGCTTCGACCGGTCCCGAACATCCCGAACGTGATCGCCGGTCTCGTTACGTTCACGGTTGATATTCGCCATACGTCCGAAACGCTGCTGACCGGCTTTACGGACGCGGTGCTGTGCACTTTTCAATCGATTGCCAAGCGGCGCGGCCTGACTATCGACATTCGCACGGCGCTTCAGGCGCGGCCAACTCCGATGGATACGGTGCTGACCGGCCGGCTGGAGCGGATATGCACGGACCGAAACGTGCCTTACCGGCGAATGATGAGCGGCGCGGGCCATGACGGGCAGATGTTTGTGCCGATTTGCTCCACCGCCATGCTGTTCGTGCCGAGTCGTGACGGCGTCAGTCACTCGCCCGACGAATATACGGCGCCGGAGGACTTGGCGGTCGGCGTCTCGGTTCTGATGGAAATGCTGTACGAGCTGGCCTACGAGGAGCAGATGCCGTGACCTATTATGCCGAGCTTTCTCCGCCCCCGCGGACAATCATGACACCCGGACCGGTGGAGGCCGATCCGCGCGTGCTGCGCGCGCTGTCCTATCCGATCCTCGGCCAGTTCGACCCCGCTTTTACGGAGCTGATGAACGATACGATGGGCATGCTGCGCGCACTTTTCCGCACGTCCAATCAATGGGCTTATCCGGTGGACGGAACCTCGCGTTCAGGCATAGAGGCCGTTTTGACCAGCCTGGTTTCGCCCGGCGACAGGGTGCTGATTCCGATTTACGGCAGATTCGGGTACCTGCTGCAGGAAATAGCCGAACGTTGCGGCGCCGACGTGGCGGTATTGGAGAAGGCGTGGGGCACCGTCTTCGATCCGGAGGAGGTCATCGCCGCCATCCGCGCCAGCCGGCCCAAGCTCCTGGCGATGGTGCACGGCGAGACCTCCACCGGCCGCCTTCAGCCGCTCGCCGATATTGGCTCCGCATGCCGGGAATACGGCGTTTTGTTCGTCGTTGACGCGGTCGCGACGATCGGGGGCGTGCCTGTGGAGACGGACGCCTGGCATATCGATGCCGTAATCGGCGGCACGCAGAAATGCTTGTCCGTTCCATCCGGGATGGCGCCCGTCACCTACAATGAACGCGCGGAACGCGTACTGCTTGCCCGCAAAAAAATCGAGAGAGGGCTTCAGGGATCCGTCGACTCGCCCTTAACCGGCATGCACGATGGTCCGGCGATCCGAAGCAACTATCTGGATCTCAGCCAGTTGCAGGATTACTGGAGTCCGGCCAGGCTTAATCACCATACGGAGATGACGTCCATGCTTTACGGCCTGCGGGAAGGGCTGCGCATCGCGTTGGCGGAAGGCCTGGAAGCCCGCTTCGGGCGGCACCGGCTTAACGAAAAAGCGCTGTCGGCGGGTTTGAGCGCGATGGGAGTCACTCTGTACGGCGACCCAGCCTGCAAGCTGCCGGTCGTAACATGCGTCGACATTCCGGACGGCATCGACGGTGAATCAGTCCGCTCGATGCTGCTGCGGCGTTTCGGTATCGAGATCGCCGGCTCATTCGGTCCCCTGAAGGGGAAAATCTGGCGCATCGGCACGATGGGCTACAGCTGCAGCCAGAAAAACGTGCTCCATCTGCTCGGCGCGTTCGAGGCGGTCCTGACACGCCACGGGATGAAGCTCCATACGGGGGCGGCACTCCAGGCCGCGCTCGATGTATACGAGAATACGGAGGTTTGACATAGCGAATACGGCCCCAGAGCGGGGCCGTATTTTGGTGCGCCACGCATGACGATTAACTAGGCGGTGAAAGTCCGCTGTGGGGGCTGGTAGTGGCCAACCACTAGCCAAGAGCAAGGGTGTCCATCGTGAGATGGAATCTGAAGGAAGCTGGAGGCAAATTTCCGGCCCGAGGAACACGAACATCAATTCGAATTACGGTTGAAACAAGATTTACCATGAGAAGTCAGCAGAGGCCATAATACCTCCTGTTGTCAACGACAAGCCGGCTGCGGATGCGGTCCCTTTCGGCAAATGGATGTTCGCCACCGCCGTTGTTACAGCCATTCTGCTGCTCGGACACGCCGCGCAAAAGAAGCGCAACGCCCCGGGACCGGAATCGTTGCTGAGCAGGGATGCGAGCTGACCGAGGCGGATGGACGCCGGCTGGTCCAGGCAGGTTGTCGCTTGACAGCCGCGCACGCCGTGCTATAATCAACCCAAATTCGGCAAGCGGCCGCAGGCTGCCGCTTTGCGTCGGACTTGCATGGCCGGGACGGGGAGATCGGCTTCCGGAACAGCCGCCGGAACGATCCGCGTTTTCGCGAGTTGGACCGTTTGGCCGTCGAAGCCGGACAGCGTCCGCTGATTCTGACGTATCTAAGACAGAACTGCTTTCTGGAGTTCAGTCATCCCGAGGCAGAAGCCGCAGGCTCGGAGAGTACGGCATGAGAGCGTCTCCGCGTATTTCCTGAACGAACGATGACGGCATTGGAGGGATGATTCGATTATCTGTAGAATAGTCGGGGTACAAGTAGTGCAGCATGGGGATGACGCGACGGCTGGAGGGAACCGGATTGGCGATTGAGAAGGCAGGCATCGATGCGGGCGGCACGCTCGTGAAAGTGGCATATGAGGAAAATGACAGGTCAATCCGTTACGTCAAGCTGACCTCCGATCCGTTGGAGTCGGTTGCGGCGTGGATCCGGAACGAGCTGCCGGAAGCCCAGCTGTGTTTAACGGGAGGAAGGGCCTCTAGGCTGTTGAATCTGCTCGGACGTCCAGCGGTATTCGTGTCGGAGTTCGAAGCCACCTGTGAAGGCGCGAGAAGGTTGCTTGAACAAGGCGGCAAGCAGTGGGACCGGTTCCTGCTGACGAATGTCGGCACGGGAACGTCCATCCACATCGTGAGCCGCGAAGGCGCGGCAAGAGTCGGCGGAACGGGTGTCGGCGGCGGAACGATACTCGGCCTTTCGCGGCTGCTTGCGGGCACTGGGGATTTCGGGAGCATCGTTAAAGTGGCCCAGGCCGGCAGACGCGATGCGACCGATCTGAAGGTGAGCCATATTTACGAGGGCGCGGTCCCGCCGATCGACGGGAATCTGACGGCGAGCAATTTCGGCCGTGTGGAAGAGACGATACGCCGTTCGGCGGGCCTTGAAGAGTCCGCCGTTTTCCCGGCGGAGGATGTGCTGGCTTCGGTGATCGGCATGGTCGGCGAGACGGTCGCAACCGTCAGCGTGCATGCGGCGGGGCAGCACGCCGCACAGGTGATCGTCTACATCGGCTCGTCGTTCGAATGGAACGGGCCGCTGCAGGAAGCGGTTGCCTCGTATACGCGCTTTCGGGGAGCGGAGCCGTATTTTGCGCCGAACGGCGCGTTCAGCGGGGCGCTCGGCGCGCTTCTGGCGCTTACCCCGCACTCGCGATGTTCCGATCCGCGCTATAACGAATGAAACGGGC
>NZ_KK082200.1:5560-8226 GCF_000598065.1 Paenibacillus darwinianus
CGAGGCGATCTGCCCGTTTTCTTGTCGCAACACAACGACTGCTGCGCCAAACGGTCTCGGTGCTTCATGCACAAAAGATGCCGTAGCAATTGTAAGCCGTGCCGAATCCGCTCGAAAAGCCGACTGTCACAGGGTTCGGCGCTTTCTTTTCCGCTTGGGTAAGAATAAGATGAGGTATAACGACAACGAGGGGGATTCGCATGGACATCCGTAAATACCGCTTGGACGACACCGAGAAGCTTCATTCCAGCGAAGCCCGGGACGAATATGAGAAGGATTATGCGCGGCTTATCCAGTCGCCTGCTTTCCGCAGGCTGCAGGGGAAATCGCAGGTGTTCGGCGCCGGTACGGGCGACTATTACCGGACGCGTCTCACCCACTCGCTGGAGGTGTCGCAAATTGCCCGCGAGGTGGCGAGACGGCTCGGCAAAACGTATGCTTTTCTGGCCGTGCCGGAGCATCCGGGACTGATGCTGGAGCCGGAGGTCGTCGAGTGCGCTTCGCTGGCCCATGATTTGGGACATCCTCCTTTCGGGCACAAGGGCGAGGAAGTGCTGAACCGGCTGCTGACCGCCCGTTACGGCTTGCCTTACGAGGGGAACGCCCAGAACTTCCGTATTCTCATGTTTCTGGAGAAAAGAGCGGGAAGCGACAGCGGTCTGGACCTGACGGCCGCCGTCCTGCTTGCGATCAACAAGTATCCTTATCCGCTCACCGAGCCCGGCCGGATTAAGGGTGTATACGATATGGAATGGGACGCGGTCGGCCGGCTTCGCGCTATGTGGGGAATGCCGGCAGACTGCGCCACGCTGGAGGCGCAGCTGATGGATCTGTGCGACGATATCGCTTATTCGACGCATGACATCGAGGATGGCATCCGCGCAGGCAAAATTCTGATGAGCCGCAGCTTCTTCGAGGACGACAGCCTGATCGGACATGTCGTGCGGGAGATCGTCGACGATCAGGGCAATATGAACGTAGGCTGGGAGCAGATCGATATCGGCGCAATGGTGAAGACGGTGCTGGAAGCGTACCTGACGCAGTGGGAAACGGTGTACGAGGACTCGGGCCGTGAGCCGTCGCGCGCGCGGCGCGAAATGAAGGCGCGTTGGGTCAGCAAATTCGCTAACCAGGTCGGCATCCTCGACGATCCGGCGAGAGGCTGGAAAAGGGTGACGTTCGTGCGGGACGGCGTGCAGGATATCGAGCTGCTGCGAACGATGGAAATTTTGAAAAAACTGGCTTGGGTGACGCTGATCAAGGATTTTCGCGTACAGCGGCTGCAGAAGCGCAGCGAGATCATGATTACCCGGTTGTGGGAAACCTTCATGGAATATGAGACGGGGAAGCTTATTTTGCCTCCCGACTGGATTGCGAACTACGAGCAGCAGAAGGGGAGATGGCAGTGGGAGCGGTTGGTGGCCGATTATATTTCCGGCATGACCGACGCTTATGCAGAGAAGGTTTACGCGGAACTGTACGCCAGCCGCACAGGATCGATCTATGAAAGGGATTGAGGCTGCGGGCGACGGAGGATGAACTACCGGGATCGGGTATTAAACCGTTCGGCCATAAACAGCATGGCGAACGACAGCAGGACGATGGCCGCCGTCCACGCCCAGGCGAGCGGCATGCGGCCCGCATCGACAGCCGTATAGATAGCCGTCGGCAGCGTTTGGGTTCTGCCCGGAATGTTGCCGGCAATCATCAGCGTCGCGCCGAATTCGCCCAAGCCTCTGGCATAGCCGAGCAGAAAGCCGGCCGTCAGCGATCGCCCCGCAAGCGGCATCGTAATATGCCGGAATACTTGCCACTCATTGGCGCCTTGGGCGCGCGCGGCGTCTTCCAGCTCCTTCTCCACGCCTTCGAATCCGGCCCGCATCGTCCGATAGGCGAGAGGGAAGGCCACTACGACTGCGGCAACGACGGCTGCCCCCCAGGTGAACACAATCGTGCGGTCGAACAGCATTTCGAACGTTTGGCCCAACCAGCCCTGTCGTCCGAACAGGACAAGCAGCAGAAAGCCGACTACCGTCGGCGGAAGCACGAGTGGGAGCAGCAGCATCGTATCGATTGCGCTGCGTCCACGTATCCGGCTCCTCGCCATGCGGTGAGCCGTCAGCAGGGCAAGAACAAAGACGATCGCGCCGGCAAGAAGCGATACTTTGATTGTAACGAAAACCGGTGGGAGGAAGGCGTTCCAATCCGTCATACGAGCCGCTCCTTTCTCAGGGTGCTGGTGGGGGTGTGAAGCCGAGCTCGGCAAATACGCCAGCGGCTTCACTCTCAAATAAATAATGGATGAATTGCTTCGATTCCCGCTGACGCTCTGAAGCTTTCATGATGCCGTAAGGATAGACGATCGGCGCATACAGCCCGGAAGGGACTTCCGCTACGACCTTGACGCGGCCGGAAGCGAGCGCATCGGTCAGGTATACGATACCGGCTTCCGTATTGCCGCTTTCTACATAAGTCAGCACCTGCCTGACGTCCTTCGCGAACACGAGCTTCGGCTGTACGGCATCCCATACGGCCGCATTCGCCAGCGCTTCTTTGGCGTAGGCGCCCGCGGGCACGGTGTCCGGTTCGCCTACCGCTATTTTCCGAATGCCATTATCGGCCAGGCCGCGCAAATCCGTTATCGTTAGAGGATCGTCGGGCGACGC
>NZ_KK082200.1:8326-9211 GCF_000598065.1 Paenibacillus darwinianus
TTGCCGAGCAGCGTACCGGTCTGCGCCAACAGCTTGCCGCTCACCAGCGCGTCCATCTGTTTTTTACCGGCCGAAATGAACAGATCAACCGGAGCGCCCTGCTCGATTTGTTTTTGCAGCGCCCCCGAGGAGCCGTAGTTCATGATCAGATCAATATCTGGATGCAGCGCCTCATAACGGGATTCGAGTTATCGTTAGAGGATCGTCGGGCGACGCGATCAGGACCAGCCGATTGCCGAGCAGCGTACCGGTCTGCGCCAACAGCTTGCCGCTCACCAGCGCGTCCATCTGTTTTTTACCGGCCGAAATGAACAGATCAACCGGAGCGCCCTGCTCGATTTGTTTTTGCAGCGCCCCCGAGGAGCCGTAGTTCATGATCAGATCAATATCTGGATGCAGCGCCTCATAACGGGATTCGATCTCATTCAAGCCGTCCTGCAGGCTGGCGGCCGCCGAAATCAGAAGCTCGGTTTTGCCGGCCGCGGCGCTGCCGTCCGTGCTGCCGCTCGCGCCGGAGCATCCGGCGATTACGGCGATCGTCAATCCGATTAGGGTTATTTTCAGCCTGCGCGGCATAGAGTTGTTCCTTGCCATTGTTGACCTCCCCGTTCGCCATTGCCACCGTGACTAATTCTAACATATGTGCCATCAGCGTATCTATCGTTTTGGGTGTTACGAACCGCCGTTTTTCTGGTATAATCGAAGAGGCTGTTATTGAGATCGCATACAGAGACGGGGTACTTTAAACATTCAGAGGTGAATGGATTGATCGCGCAAGCGGTAATCGTCAACGGCTCAAATGAAGTGCTGATGGTCAGGGAGTATGTGGAAAGAGGCGACATCGTCTGGAATTATCCCGGCGGCGGCGTCGAGGTGGCGGAAACG
>NZ_KK082201.1 GCF_000598065.1 Paenibacillus darwinianus
GGTTAAGATAATTCGATTTGTAAAATTATTTCATGCGAAAAGCCGGCTATAACATAATGGCTTATGATATAGCGAACAGAAAAGCAGTTGTATTCAAAAGTAATGCTCTGGCGCCTGCACTCTCCATTAACAAAAAGTTTTTAGCTTATCGATTGAGTAATGACAGCAGTGTGGTTATACTGGAACAACTAAATCCTGTTGGACCCCAAAGTGGCAGGGGCAGTTTATAATCTAAGCAAGACTGATGTCATTATTATAAATGTTGATACGAATAAGACACGTACAATATTTCCATCAATCCTGCCCACCGTTATTGATTGGAAGTCATAATGATTGGACTGTCGACTCAGTTGCGTTGACAGTCCATACACCTTCGGTCTTTGCATTGGTCTCCGCATCTTCACAGTTATGCTATGATTCCGCCTTGGCCTTCCGGTACGATTCCATATAGGCGCGCGCTTTGTCGGCGATCAGGCTGAAGTCGCCTTTGGCGACGGCTTCCTTCGTGAGATCGGAGCCGATGCCGACTCCGAACACGCCGGCCTTGACCCACTCGCCGAGGTTGGCCAGTGACACGCCGCCCGTCGGCATGACGTTGGCCTGCGGCAGCGGTCCCTTGATCGTCGGCACGATCGAAGGCGAGAACAGGCTGCCGGGGAACAGCTTGACGACATCGACGCCGAGCTCCAGCGCCGCAACGATTTCCTGAATCGTAATCGCACCCGGCATAACCGGCACCCGGTACCGATTGCAAAGCTTGACGGTATCCGGATTCAGGCATGGCGACACGACGAATTCGGCGCCGGCCATAATGGCCGCACGAGCCGTCTCCGGGTCGAGCACCGTGCCGACGCCAATCATCGCATAGTCAGCCCCCGACGGCTCCGCGCTGTGATACTTCTTCGCCAGCGCCGTGATCGCCTCGAGCGCGAACGGCACGGTCATCGTGACTTCGATCGCTTTGATGCCGCCTTCAATGGCGCTTTCGGCCATGCGCACGACCTCTTCGGGCGAATCGCCCCGCAGCACGGCGACAACGCCGGACTCGCGCAGCTGTTGGAGCAGTTGCAGTTTTTTCATCCTAATAAACCTCTCTTTCGATAATTCGCTATCCGTAAGCTATACACCCTTGCGCTATCCTTTATCTCGCCATCCAGCCGCCGTCCACATTCAGCACGTGGCCGTTCATATAATCGGAGGCGGACGAGGCGAGGAAAACGACGGGGCCCTTCAGGTCATCCGGCACGCCCCAGCGCCCGGCGGGAATCCGCTCGGTGATGGATCGGTACCGCTGCTCGTCGGCCATGATCGGCGCCGTATTGTTCGTCGTCATATAACCGGGAGCGATGGCATTGACCTGTATGCCTCGACCCGCCCATTCGTTGGCCAAAGCTTTGGTCAGGCCCGCTACGCCATGCTTGCTTGCCGTATAGCCGGGCACGTTGACGCCGCCTTGATAGGAGAGCATGGAGGCGATATTGATGATTTTGCCGCTGCCCCGCTCGAGCATATGGCGGCCTGCCATTTGGGACAGGAAAAAGACCGAGTTCAGGTTCAGATCGATGACGTCGTACCAGTCTTGCCTCCCATGGTCGGCGGCCGGCGTGCGGCGAATGATGCCTGCATTGTTCACGAGTATGTCGATTCGCCCGAATGCCGCAACCGCCCGATCGAACACGCTCTCCAAGGCATCGGCGTCGCTGAGGTCCGCTTGTTGGTCGAACGCCCTGCGCCCGAGCGCTTCCACCGCCGCCGCCGTCTGCGCGCTGCCCGACGAGGAAATCGCCACGATATCCGCGCCCGCCTCGGCCAAGCCGATCGCCATCGCTTGTCCGAGCCCGCCGGATGTGCCGGTGACGAGCGCGGCCTTGCCGCTTAAATCAAAAAGTCCCATCTTCATTCCCTCGCTTCATGTTCATATTCGACCCGTACACCGGCCCTCCGGAACGTTTCCGCCGTCCCGCGATCGAGCCCGCCGTCCGTCAGGATGGCGTCGACCTCCGTGAGCTTGGCAAAAGTCCGCAGCGCAACCGTGCCGAACTTATGCCGGTCCGCCACAATGTAGCGCTCCCGAGCCGATTCGATTAACGCCTGCTTGAACGCCAGAAAATCACTCGTATAAATCGAAAAGCCGTACTCGGCATGCACACCGGTCGAAGACAGGAACGCCTTCCGCACGTTGAACGTGCGGACGAGCGCCGCCGCCTCCGGTCCGATCAGCATATTGCGCACACGGGATCCGCCGGGAACCACGAGCCGAATGTCGGGCTTCCGGGCAAGCTCGCCGATGATGAACACGTCGTTGGTAATGACGGTCAGCGGACGGTTGTCGAGCTTGCGGGCGATTTCGAACGTCGTCGAGCCGCCGTCCAGGGCGATGATGTCCCCGTCCTTGATATAGTGCAGTGCAAGTTCAGCGATCTCAGCTTTTTCCGTATTGTGCTTGGTGAACGGCTCCTTGGCCGGCAGGATGCCGAGCTGTTCGCTCTGCGCAAGCACCGCTCCGCCGTGCACGCGGAGGAGAAGTCCCTTCTCCTCGAGCTTCGCGAGATCCTCGCGGATTGTTTTGCCGGTCACTTGAAGCCGGTCGCTGAGCTCGGCCACGGTGACCTCTTTTTGCGACAGCAGCCGCTCCATTATCGCTTCATATCGCCGTACTGCGTTCATCTGCCCTCATCCGCTTTCGTCTGCTATTTCAAATCCTTCATCGCAACCATGTCCATGTCGTCGAACGCCTGGTTCTCGCCGGCCATGCCCCAAATGAACGTGTAGTTGGACGTGCCGACGCCGCTGTGGATCGACCAGCTTGGCGAGATGATCGACTGCTCGTTGCGTACGACGACATGGCGCGTCTCCCGCGGCTCGCCCATCAGGTGGAAAACGACGCCGTCCTCCGGCATGTCGAAGTAGAAATACACCTCGGAGCGGCGGTTGTGCGTGTGGCAAGGCATCGTGTTCCACATGTTTCCCGGCTTCAGCATCGTGAGGCCCATGACGAGCTGGCAGCTTCGGATGCCGTTCTCGTGAATGTACTGATAGATCGTCCGTTCGTTCGAGTTCGTTAGGCTGCCCAGATGGCGCGGATTCGCTTCGCTGATCACCGCTTTGACGGTCGGGTACGTCTGGTGAGCCGGACAGGAGTTGAAGTAGAGCTTGGCCGGCGATGACGTATCCGCGCTTGCAAACGCAACCTCCTTGGCGCCGCGCCCGACGTACAGGCAATCCTTCGTTTCCATGTCGTACGCCGTGCCGTCCACCGTCGCGGTTCCCCTGCCGCCGATATTGATAATGCCGATTTCCCTGCGGTCGAGAAAATGCTCGGCGCCCATTTCCTTTTGATCGGCCTCCAGCTTGATTGTGCCGCCGGTCGGCAGAACGCCACCTGCGATAAAGCGGTCCACGTGGCTGTAAGTCAGCGTCACTTCGCCGGGCCGGAACAGCGACTCGATCAGAATTTCCTCGCGCAGCCGGGAGGTGTCGAAACCTTTCACTTCGTTCGGGTGGGAGGCATAGCGGATGTCCATCATTAATCGATCCTTTGGTTCGTTCATATTGGTTTTTTATAAGTTCATTTAGGTTTACTTTACTCCAAAGTAAACGATAGTGCAATCAGAAAGTGAACTTGGCGAACGACAAATAACCGGCTACGTCGCAAAGGGATGCGAACAGAGCCGGTTTTGTTTTCGCCCGAATTGCTTCACTTAAACAATTTCTTATTTCTTGTCGATTCTGGCATTCACTTTTCCGAGCTCGTCTCTTACTCTTTGCAGCTCTTGTTGTTGGGCTCGAAATTTTCTGAATATTTGTCGCACCACGAATACAACCCATAAGATGGCCAGCACAGACAGTATTTGAATTCACGCAGTCGTCCAAACAAAATCCACGATAATCTTCCTTTCATTGCTTATGTAAGGGAAGGATAATTCATCCATCAATTAATTGTAGCGGGTGGTCGTCTCGAAGTAAACCAAAACACAATTCGCATTCTTAAATTGTACGTACAAGTGGGCGAGTGCTATAATGGCGGTAGCCAATACGGAAGCCTATGAGTACGGGGTGAGCCATGAACCGGAAGGAATTGCCGAAGTACAAGCAGTTGAAAGAAGAAATTTTGTCATGGTTCCACACCGGGCACTTGAAGCCGGATGATCTCATGCCTTCGGAGAACGAAATCGCCGCGCAGTTCGGCCTGAGCCGGCAGACGGTGAGGCAGACGCTGGGCGAGCTGGAGAAGGAAGGTCTGCTGTACCGGAAGCAGGGCAAGGGAACGTTCGTTTCCGCGCCAAAAGCGAGACCGGTCAGGGATACGCCGATGATCGGGATGGTTACCACTTATATATCGGATTATATTTTTCCGCACATCGTGCGGGGAGCGGAGGCGGTTCTCAGGGAGCGGGGATATGGACTGCTGCTTTCCAGCACGGACAACGACAAGGAGAAGGAGAAGGAAGGGTTGCGGTCCATGCTCGGCCATTCGCTCTCCGGACTCATCATCGAACCGACGAAAAGCGCGCAAGGCAATCCCAACCTGAACGAATACATGACGCTTCAATATCATGGCGTTCCGTTCGTTATGATCAATGAGCGCTACCCCGAGCTGGACTGTCCGTGCCTGAAGGTGGATGACGAGGAAGGCGGCTTCCTGGCGGCGGAGCATCTGATCAAGCTGGGACACCGGCGGATCGCGGGCTTTTTCAAAACGGACGACCTGCAGGGAGCGAACCGGATGAAAGGGTTCATTCGCGCGCATCGCCACTATGAGGTGCCGATGATTCCGGACGCGGTCGCCTACTACTCCTCGGAGGAAAAGCAAACGAAGCCGCATGCCGCCGCGCTCGCCCTGCTGAAGGCGGAACAGGAGGAGCGCCCGACGGCGTTCGTCTGCTACAACGATGAATTGGCCTTGGCGCTGATGGGGACGGCGAAAGCTGGCGGCATTCGCGTGCCCGACGACCTGTCGATCGTGGGCTTCGACGATTCGACTCTCGCATTGGCCGCGGATACGAAGCTGACGACGCTGACCCATCCGAAAACGGCAATGGGCGCCCAAGCGGCGGAGCTTCTGCTCGACCTGATCGCCGGCAAAGCCGGAGGAACGGCGGCGGATATCGTGTACAAGCCGGAACTGGTCGCGCGCGAGTCGACACGGGCAGTCAATGTGTAAA
Organism: Paenibacillus darwinianus; assembly: GCF_000598065.1. GTDB lineage: Bacteria > Bacillota > Bacilli > Paenibacillales > Paenibacillaceae > Paenibacillus_I > Paenibacillus_I darwinianus. Next base: position 5,166 of record NZ_KK082201.1, read on the forward strand.
TGCTTGGTTAGGGGGGGCGTCGTTGATTTTCCTTAGTGTGTTTCTGCTGCTAGCCGGACTATTGATGATGTGGAAGACAACTTTATTTTGGTCACTCACAGAACAATGGACCTCTAAAGACGCTACCGAACCTTCAGATCTGTATATCATGAATACCCGCATCGGTGGGGGAATATGCTGCTTAATTGGTTTGGCAGGAATAATCATTTTTTTTGTTTAATCAGCTCGGCGATGAGCTCATTTTGTTCGTGTATGACCTGTTCGAGCCGCTGTATGCTTCGCGCTTGCGTTCGCTCCATTTCGTCCATGTGCGAGAGGACATCCGCGAATATAAGCGCGGAGATTCCCTTTCTGAGCGTTCTGCCCGCCTGCTCGATCTTCTCCGAAAGTACGTACAGCACATAGATGATACTTGCGGAAAGGATGAAATAGAAGCCCTGCTTGCTGTGCAAGAAAAGCACGGCGTAGCCCGCGTACGGAATGGACTTCTGCACCGTGCCCGCCACCTGCTCCGGCAGAACGGTAAACGGATCCTCCTCCGGATTGTTGTCTCCTTTGATCCGAAAAGTCGGATCCGGCCCCAGCCGGTTGACTTTGACGACCCGGTGCACGATGGAAGCGGGATAGTTGTAGCGGTCCTGCACGATCGCCGGGACATAGACAACGATGATATCCCCGGCTTTGATGTCCATCGGATTGATTTTCTCCACGACAATTAATGTGCCGACTTGAAACAACGGCTCCATGCTGCGGCTCGGAATGGCGGCGAAGGGCGGGGTAAAATATTGGAAATAGATCGTGGCTGCCACGAGAACGGCCAATGACAGAAACGTAACGATCCTGCCCAAATAATCGACTGTCGCTCTCATCATCTATGCCCGCCCTCCCCTTGTCCGAGCCGATAATAAAACAAAAGCGGCGAAGCAGCTCGATGCCGTTTACGACCTGCGCTTTGCCTTTCTTTACGGTGAAGCTCCCGGACAACGGGGTCACCGCGGCCATTTTGCCGTCAGGCAGCGTGCTGCCCGGCGTGACGTCGATTTGCAGCGACAAGGTGGCGGCGGCCCAGATGATGAGATTGATGCTTAAAAACAGGGCGACGGCTGCGGCGAATATATATTTGCGCTTAGTCTTCATCGATCAGCGTTATTTATTAGCGTAAATCTATCGTGAACTGCGGAGCGAGGTTCGCTGCAACCGATGTGTTAAGAGCATAATAAGAGCCTTCTTTGACGCCGATTCTGTACTTCTCTCTGCCCGTCAATTTCAAGGTAACATAACCGTTGGAAAGGGATAATAAAGCGGTGCCGCTTGTAGTAAGTTCAGTCCAGACAGGAGTTGAGCCGGTGGTATCTTCATAATAAACGGCAATCGTCATGTTTAAATAACTGTAGGCTTTCGCCAGATCGTCCGGATTCGTCAAATAAAGTGAGGCTATAATTTCGGTTGAAGCATTTCCCGTGGCATCGATTTCAAATAATTCCCCTTGTGCAATATCTCCGGCCCTATTGACCGTCGGGCTCCAGGAAGGCCGGTCTGCCGCTACGGTTACCGCGGTTGCGTCCATTTTGCTGGTGCTGCCGTTAACAGTTACGCTGGTCGTCGTTGAATTAGCCGCAAAGCTGATCGCCGTGGATGCGAGAATCGCGATAAGGGCCATAATAAATATCCATTTCCTTTTCTTCATTTCGGGTTCCTCCTCAATATTCCAATCTATGCGCCGATGTTCGCCATGATGCTTCCGTTATGTGTAATCCCCTCCCCGACATCAGCCCGATTATAAGCGCACAAAATACCCCATCGATCAGAGTAAATTATTATTCGAAATGCAAAAATTTTTAATTATTTAAGTTCGACTTGAATAAATTTTCCGTATTATTTAGATATACGTCACAGATCGACGGCAACATGTAGGAACAACCGAAAGCTATTTAATTAATAGTTGTTCAGATGTACGTACAAGTGTATAATGGGGGACAGAAGCAGGGAAGAACGAGTAGAAAGGAGAGGGACTTGTTGTTGAAGCAGTTGAAGCAAGAGGTGCTGGAAGCGAATCTGGATCTGCCGAAGCACAAAATGGTGACGTTTACGTGGGGAAATGTAAGCGGCATCGACCGTGAACGCGGGCTCGTCGTCATCAAGCCGAGCGGTGTGCCTTATGAGGAGCTGAAGCGGGACGACCTCGTCGTCGTCGATTTGGAGGGCAACAAGGTGGAGGGCTCGCTGAAGCCTTCGTCGGATACAACGACGCATCTGGCCTTATATAAAGCATTCCCCGCGATCGGGGGTATCGTACACACCCACTCGCCGTGGGCGACCAGCTGGGCGCAGGCGGGCATGGGCATCCCGGCGATGGGCACGACGCACGCGGATTATTTCTATGGCGAGGTGCCGTGCACGCGGCCGATGACGGAAGCCGAAATCAAGGGCGCTTACGAGCTCGAGACCGGCAACGTCATTATCGAAACGTTCCGTTCGCGCGGCATCGATCCGGCGATGGTGCCGGGCGTTCTTGTCCATGCCCACGCGCCGTTCGCCTGGGGGAAGGATGCGCATGAAGCGCTCCACAATGCGGTCGTGCTGGAGGAGGTCGCCAAAATCGGCCACCGTACGGTGCGGCTAAACCAGGAAGTCGGAGCGATGGACGGAACGCTGCTCGACAAGCATTTTCTGCGGAAGCATGGAGCCAACGCTTACTACGGGCAATCGAACCCGGAACAACAATAACCGACAAAGGAGCTGAACTGCACATGAGCGGCAAAAAATATGCGATCGGCGTCGACTACGGCACCCAATCCGGGCGGGCCGTGCTCGTCGATCTGACGGACGGAACCGAAATCGCCGACCACGTCACCCCTTATCCGCACCATGTTATCGACGAGCAACTGCCGGTTTCCGGCATCAAGCTCGAGCATGATTGGGCCCTGCAGCATCCGGCGGATTACATCGAAGTTTTGAAGCGCTCGGTGCCTGCCGTGTTGGGGGAATCGGGTATCGATCCGGCGGACGTCGTCGCGATCGGCATTGATTTCACCGCCTGTACGATGCTGCCGATCGACAAGGAAGGCAGCCCGCTTTGCTTTTTCCCCGAATACAAGGACAATCCGCACAGCTGGGTGAAGCTTTGGAAGCATCACGCGGCGCAGGACGAGGCGAACCGGATCAACGAAATCGCGGCTGCGCGCGGCGAGAAGTTCCTCCCGCGTTACGGCGGCAAAATCTCCTCCGAATGGATGATCGCCAAGGTATGGCAAATCCTCGATGAGGCGCCGGACATATACGAGCAGACCGATCAGTTTCTCGAGGCGACGGACTGGGTCATTTTCCGCATGACCGGCAACGTAGCGCGCAACAGCTGTACGGCAGGCTATAAGGCGATCTGGCACAAGCGGGACGGCTATCCGTCGAACGACTTTTTCAAGGCGCTGGACCCAAGGCTGGAAAAGCTCGCCGAAACGAAGCTGCGCGGCGAGATCGTTCCGCTCGGCACCAACGCGGGAGGTCTCACGGAGGAGATGGCGGCGATGACCGGCCTGAAGCCGGGCATCGCGGTCGCGGTCGGCAACGTCGACGCGCATGCGGCCGTGCCGGCGGTGGGCGTCACCGAGCCGGGCAAGCTCGTCATGGCGATGGGCACGTCGATCTGCCACATGCTGCTCGGCAGCGAGGAGAAGGAAGTCGAGGGCATGTGCGGCGTCGTCGAAGACGGCATTATTCCCGGATACCTGGGCTATGAAGCCGGCCAATCGGCGGTCGGCGATATTTTTGAATGGTATGTGGAGGAAGCGGTGCCGGCCTATGTGAAGGAAGCGGCGCAGCAGGACGGCGTCAGCGTTCACGAGTGGCTGGAAAAGAAAGCTTCCGTCTACAAGCCGGGCCAATCCGGCCTGCTCGCGCTCGATTGGTGGAACGGCAACCGTTCCGTATTGGTGGACACGGACTTGACCGGCCTGCTGCTCGGCTGCACGCTGCTGACGAAGCCGGAGGAGATCTACCGCGCGCTGCTTGAGGCGACCGCTTACGGCACGCGCAAAATCGTCGACGCGTTCCACAGCAACGGCGTCGAAGTGAACGAGCTCTACGCCTGCGGCGGACTGCCGCAGAA
>NZ_KK082202.1 GCF_000598065.1 Paenibacillus darwinianus
GGCTGCTGCCATGACGGCAGCCACATGCAGCGCCTGCCGTTGGGACCGAGCAGCCGATCAGGCAGCGCGCACGAGCCGGATGATGATTAACGGATGGTTACCCGCAGTTTAACGGCAATTTACCGGCACAGCGTGACCGTCCGGGGCCGACGAAGTTCGACAAAACACGCGCTTTCCTTCTATAGTATAGAAACAAATAATCTACGTCCGGACAGGCGGACGTTCAGGGGGTTAACCGGCATGAATGGTACCATTACGGTTGTAGGGCTTGGCTCGGGCGACGCGGATCAATTGACACTCGGCGTGTGGCGGAGGCTGCAGGCGGCGGAGCGCATCTATGTGCGCACGAAGAAGCACCCCGTCATGCGGCTGTTCGGCGAGCATGGGCTCTCCTATATGTCGTTCGATTATCTCTATGAGCAAGCGGACTCATTCCCAGACGTATACGAGGCGATTGCGGCTGAGCTGATCCGGCTGGCCAAGGCGCCGGCGCTGTCTGGGGGCTCACCCGAGGCAGGGAACCCGCGCGGCCACGCCGTTGAGACGGGGTCCGATGTGGCCGGCTGCGCCTCCTCCGGCCTGATCTACGCCGTGCCGGGCCACCCGATGGTCGCCGAGCGTACCGTACAGCTGCTCAGGGAACGCTGCGCCGACCAAGGCATCGGGCTCCATATACTCGGCGGTGAAAGTTTCCTGGACCAAGCCTTCGTCCGGCTTGGATTCGATCCGATCGAAGGATTCCAATTGCTGGATGCCTCCGAGCTGGCGCCTTCCTTGCTGCAGCCGCGCCTGCATACGGTCATCGGACAGGTGTACGATGTGTTCGCGGCTTCGGACGTCAAGCTGTCGCTGATGGAGAAATATCCCGACGATCACCCGGTGGTGATCGGGCATGCGCTCGGCGTCGAGGGCGAGGAGCGGATTGTCCGTATGCCGCTCTATGAGCTGGACCGCGACCATGGCTTCGGCAACCTGTCGCTGGTCTGGGTGCCGCGCTCGACCGACGCTGCCTTGCAGAACCGGTCGTTCGACCGGCTGCATGAAATTGTCGGTATTTTGCGGAGCCCCGAAGGCTGTCCGTGGGATCGGGAGCAGACCCATCAGTCGATCCGCAAAAACTTCATCGAGGAAACCTACGAAGCGATCGAGGCGATCGACAACGACGATCCGACGGGCATGCAGGAGGAATTCGGCGACGTCATTCTTCAAGTCATGCTGCACAGCCAGATGGAGGAGGAGATCGGCACGTTCAGCGTGTACGACGTCATCCAGACGCTGAACGAAAAGCTGCTGTTCCGCCATCCGCATGTGTTCGGCGACGCGGGTGCGGGCAATGCAGGCGAGGCATTGCGCAACTGGGAGCAGATGAAGGCCGAGGAGAAGCGCCGCAAAGGCATCGATCAGGACCGCAAATCGGTATTGGACGGCATTCCGAAGGATTTGCCGGCCGTAATGCGGGCGTACGAGCTGCAGAAAAAGGCCGCGAAGGTCGGCTTCGACTGGGATGATCTCGGCCCGGTGCTGGCGAAGGTCGAAGAGGAAATCGCGGAGCTGAGGGAGGCGATTGCGACCGCCGACAAGGATGAGCAAGCGATCGAGCTGGGCGATTTGCTGTTCGCCGCGGTGAACGTATCGCGTTTCATCGGGGCCGATCCCGAGGAGGCGCTGTCCAGAACGAATGCGAAGTTCAGGCGCCGTTTCGGCTATATCGAGGAGCAGCTCCGATTAAAGGGCAAAACATTTGACCAGACTGATTTGCAGGAGATGGACGGATGGTGGGAGGAAGCGAAAAGGGAGTCGTAACGATTTGCTCTGTGAATTCGTCAAAAATCGGCCTTTTCCCCTAAAAATCGAAAAAATATTCTTCTCCAGGCAGGATTCCTCCAGCCTGGAGAAGAATATTACAATTCGAAAGCTCAGACTCACCAAGGCTTGGCGCGCTAACGAGCCGCCAAACAATTAAATGGATGACACTAGGAGGTCATGTAGATCATGAACAAAACGGATATTGTCAACAACATTTCCGCCAAGAGCGGACTGACGAAGCGCGACGTTGAAGCGGTTCTTAACGGATTCCTCGGTGAAGTCACCGAAGCGCTGCAAAGCGGCGACAAAGTGCAGCTGATCGGATTCGGCACGTTCGAAACCCGCAGCCGTTCCGGCCGCGTCGGCCGCAACCCGCAAACGGGCAAGACGATCGAGATTCCGGCTTCCAAAATTCCCGCATTCAAAGCCGGCAACAAATTGAAAGACGCCATCAAGTAATTATGCGTCTGGACAAGTTTCTCAAGGTATCGAGATTGATCAAGCGGCGCACCGTCGCCAAGGATGTGTCCGAGCAAGGGCGCGTCTGGATTAACGGGCGTGAAGCGAAGCCAAGCAGCACCGTCAAAGCCGGCGACGAGCTGGCCATTCAGTTCGGGCAGAAGACGGTGACCGTCCGCATCGAGCGCACCGCCGAAACGACGCGCAAGGATGAGGCGTCGGAGCTCTATACGCTGCTGAAGGAAGAAAACCGCAAAGCCGAGGACGGACCGGGCAGGTAAGCCCTCCGCCTTATAAGGAAACCGCTCTCTCAACAAGGGCGGTTTCTTCTGTTTGAAACCGCGGTTGCGCGTTTAATACATGAGTAGCCCAGTCGGTTCTAAATCTTGTCCCGCCTCCATACCTATGAATTAGGAAGGGGGGCCAAGCCATGATCGAACAGGGGAAGGCCAAACGCCAGGAAATTAAAATGCTCAACCGCAAAGTGATGGAAATTACGGGCGTCAGCAATGTGGAGAGCTTCGACAGCGAAGAGTTTTTGCTCGAGACCGAATGCGGTTTCCTGACCGTCCGCGGTCAGAATCTCCATATGAAGCACCTTAGTCTGGAGCAAGGTCTCGTCGCCATCGAAGGGATGGTCCATTCGGTCGCCTACTTGGACGGCAGCGCCGCCGATAAATCCAAGGGCTTTTTCGGGAAGTTGTTCAAGTGAGCCTTCAGGTCCAGTTCGTTACGCTGGCCATGATGGTGATCTCGGGGATCGGAATGGGCGCGGCATTCGACGGCTATCGGGTCGTGTCGAACGAGCTGAGAATCGGCCGTCTGTGGATTCCGCTGCTGGACCTGCTCTATTGGGCGGCCGCCACACTGATCGTCTTTCGCGTGCTGGCGTCGAGCAATGAGGGGGAAGTGCGGGTCTACGTTTTTCTCGGGCTGATGATCGGCATCGCTTTCTACTTCTGGTTGCTGAGCGGAACGGTCATCCGGCTTGTGCGGGGGTATCAGGCGGCGGTTCGTTCGCTCATCCGGCTCGGGATACGGACATTCGACCTCTTTGTTGTACGCCCCGTCGTGCTGCTGGTTCGGCTCCTCAGAATTATTTTAGGCTGTGCCATCGTTTTCTCTTTGTTCCTCGTCCGAATTGTGGTACAATTGTGTCGTCCGTTTTGGCTTTTTTTTCGGTGGCTATCGGCTCCTGTGGCCGGACCGCTGTGGAGGAAGCTCAGAGGCTGGTCCGAATCGCTCGGACTTAACGGGCTGTATCGCAGGATGGCAGACATCATCTGCACCATTCGGAAGAAATGGTTCTAGGAGGTACATCGTATGGCTAACGCCCGGCAATCCAGAGAAACCACCGCGCATCCAGGATCCAAACGTCGGTTGAAGCTTTGGGTTGCCTTCATAGCGCTGTTCATGGCGTGGGCGATTTATACATTGGTGTTGCAGATGGAGCACAGCGGCCGTACGGCATTGCAGCTGGCGGGCGTTCAAGACAAGCTTGCCGAAGGCGAGCAGGAAAACGCAAAGCTGCAGCAAGCGATCGATCGGCTCGGCGACCCCGAGTATATCCGCGAGCTTGCGCGCAAGGAGCAGGGCATGATCGTGCCCGGCGAGAAGCCGATTCACGTAACGGGAAGGGTGGAATGACGGGACACCCGTCTGTTGACCTTGCTTCCGGCGTTCGGTTATAATCACGGTAAGCGCATAAATCTTAGGGAGGAACATTTTATTCATGGCAATTGAAGTGGGAGCCAAATTAGAGGGCAAAGTGACAGGCATTACGCATTTCGGGGCATTCGTCGATTTATCGGGGGGTGTCACGGGGCTCGTTCACATTTCCGAAATTGCCGATAATTACGTCAAAGACGTCAAAGATCATTTAAAAATTGACGATGTCGTCAAGGTCAAAGTGATCAATGTAGATAAGGACGGAAAAATCGGTCTATCCATCAAGCAAGCCATCGACCGGCCGGAAGGCTACGTACCGCCGCAGCGGGAACGTCCTGCAGGAGGAGGCGGTGGAGACCGGTTCCCACGACAAGGCGGAGGAGGCGGAGGCTCGTTCCCGCGCCAAGGTGGAGGCGGAGGCGATCGGTTCCCTAGAGGGGGAGGCGGCCGCGGCGGGTTTAAAGCGAATCCGGGCAAGCCATCATTTGAGGATAAAATGTCCCGTTTCCTGAAAGACAGCGAGGAACGGATTTCTTCCCTGAAGAAAAATACCGAAGGCAAACGCGGCGGCCGCGGCGCCAAACGCGTTTAACTTATAGACGGACAGAAAGCGGAACCGGACGGTTCTGCTTTTTTGCTGTTCCCGGCCTGCCGCGGCACCGTAATCAAGCCCGAAGTTGGGGCCGACGAGCGTTCGGCTGCCGCGCGTCCATACCAGGCAATGTTCATTCTTGAAGCGGGCCATTCCGGTTTATTGGCGGCTGCGCACACGTATGCCGAATACTTTCCCGTATATCTCCATCCACTCCGACAGGTTCGGACGGTAAGCGCGTTCATCCCGAGCGGGAGTTCCCCGGTTTTTGTTGGCCGATCCGCCGCCAAGCTTCGTGCCGGGCACGCGCAAACCTGAGCGTCGGCTGCGTCTGACAACCGTTGCGCCATGCGCGTACGCGACGCGGCCTTGTCGGAAAAAATTCCCCGTTCGCTTCCTGTTTATGACAAACATCCTGTTCACACTCTCCTATAATGGGAGTCACCCCAATAAACCGGAATAGGTGGTGCCTGATAATGGACAAGCGGAATCTGGTGATGTTTCCAACGGCGAAGCGGAAGGACCTCATAAAAGAGGTGGTGCGCAATGGCTGGAAACGTGCTGCAACGGGAAGAGCCGTGCAAGCGATCGCCGCCAAAAAGTGGATGTTCCTGTTAGGTGTCGTCGGGTTCCTGCTTGGCAGGGCCATGATTCTCGAGACGCTTACTCCCTTTGCGATCGCTTATTTTGCGGTGATCTATTATTTGCGCAGGGATACGTATATCCCCGTCGGACTTGCACTTATCGCCGGCAGCTGGTTTGCGCCTACGCCCTCGACCGTTTGGGTCGCCCTGGAGCTGACCTCCTTTTATTTGCTCGTCAAAGGTTTGGAGGCTTATGAACGCTCCGAGCTATCCTATGCGCCGCTGCTCGTATTTATTTCAACGCTGCTCGTGCAGCTGTTCGGGGTCGTGATCGGCGAGACGCTGGATTGGTATCGGCTGATGCTGGTGGGCGCAGAGGCGGGGCTGGCATTTGCGCTGACGCTTGTATTCATTCAGGCGGTGCCGGTGCTGACAATGACGAAGAAAACGACCGCTCTGCGCAATGAGGAAATCATTTGTTTGATGATCCTGCTCGCCTGCATCATGACAGGGGCTGTCGGCTGGCAGGTGAACGGATTGTCGGTCGAACACGTCATGTCCCGCTATGTGCTGCTGTTGTTCGCCCTGGTCGGCGGGGCGCCGCTCGGCGCATCGGTCGGTGTGGTGGCGGGGCTTATTTTAAGCCTGGCCGACTTCGCGGCTATCGTGCAGATGAGCCTGCTTGCCTTCTCGGGCCTGCTGGCGGGCTTGCTGCGTGAAGGCGGAAAGGCGGCGGTCGCGTTCGGCATGCTGGTCGGCACCTCGATCTTGTCCATCTACATAGGCGGACAAGCCGACGTCATGACTTCCACCTGGGAGTCTGTGCTGGCCGCCGTATTGTTCATGCTTACACCGCGCGTGCTGCTGCGGACGATCGCGCGTTTCGTGCCGGGCACGGCGGAGCATACGAAGACTCAGTACGAGTATGCCAGGCGGGTGCGGGACGTGACGGCGCAGCGGGTGGCGCAATTCTCCGAAGTGTTCCGCCAGCTCTCGCGCAGCTTCGGGCAGACGCTGGAGACAGACGCCTGGCAGCGCAAGGAGGACGACAAGACGCATTTCATGAACGCCGTTGCGGAAAGGTCGTGCGCGACGTGCTTCCGCAAGGATTTATGCTGGGAGGCGAAATTTTATCAAACCTATAAGGTGATGACCGATATGATGTCGTCCGTGGAGCAGAACCGGCGCGCGGTGACGAAGGAGCTGCCGAAGGAGTGGACGACCCATTGCGTGCGGCCGCATCAGGTGTTGGCCGTCATGCGACAACAGTACGATCTGTTCGAGCACGACCAGCACTGGCGCAAGCAAATTCAGGAATCGCGGCTGCTCGTTGCCGATCAATTGTCCGGGGTCTCGCAAATCATGGAGGATCTCGCGAAGGAGATCCGGCGCGAAGGGCAGGAGATGCATCTGCAGGAGGAGCAGATTCGCGAGGGGCTTGAGGGGCTGGGCCTGTCGATCCAGTCGGTGGAAATCATCAATTTGGAGGCCGGGAACGTCGACATTGAGGTGACGCATACGTTCCCGAAAGGCTACGACGAATGCCGGAAAATCGTGGCGCCGCTCCTCAGCGATATTCTCGGCGAGCCGATCACCGTCCGGTCGGAGCGATTCGCCGAGCAGAGCGGGCAGCCGGCGTCGGTGACGTTCGGTTCGGCGAAGGAATTCGAGGTGGAGACGGGCATCGCCGGCGCCGCCAAAGGCGGCGACCTGCTGTCCGGCGACAGCTTCAGCGCGGTCGAGCTCGGCAACGGAAAATTCGCCGTCGCCGTCAGCGACGGGATGGGCAACGGCGAACGGGCCCGATTGGAGAGCAGCACGGCGCTTAATATTTTGCAGCAACTGCTGCAGTCGGGAATGGATGAGAAGCTGGCGATCAAATCGGTCAATTCGGTGCTCCTTCTCCGCTCCTCCGACGAGGTGTTTGCAACCGTCGATCTGGCGCTGATCGATATGTATACGGCGAAGACGACCTTCCTGAAAATTGGCTCGACGCCCAGCTTTATCAAACGTGGCAATGATGTCATCCCGATTTCGGTCAACAATTTGCCGATCGGTATCCTGCACGATATCGACGTCGACTTGCTGCGGGTGCAGCTGTATCCGGGCGATACGCTCATTATGATGACCGACGGCATTTTTGACGCGCCGGGGCATGCGGTCAACAAGGAACTCTGGATGAAACGCGTGATCCAGGAACTCAAAGCTTCGGATCCGCAGCAGATGGCGAACGAGCTGCTCGACACGGTGGTGCGCCATCATCAGGGCGACATCTTGGACGATATGACCGTCGTCATCGCGCAGGTGAAGAAACATCAGCCCGAATGGGCGACGTTCCGCTGGACCGGCATGCCCAAATTCGAACGGCCGCGCACGGTCAGTTGACGGCGCCTTTCTGTCGATAGCGGTTACCATCTGTGTTCGGGAGGTCGATGATAGCCTATAGCAGCTTGCAGAGGTTAAACCCTCGCGGATTCGGACATGCTGGTAGAGTGAACCGGTAGATTCCAGATCGGAGGAGGGCGACCTATGAAGCAAATATTATTGATAACGGACGGGTGCTCGAATGTCGGGCTCAGTCCGGTTGTGGCGGCCGCGCACGCTTGGGCGGAGGGCATCACCGTGAATGTGGTGGGTGTGCTGGAGCCGGATGAAGCGTTGCTTGCGGGGCGCGAGGAAATCGCCGAAATTGCAAAGGCCGGCGGAGGCATCAGCCGTCTTGTCAATACGCGCCAGCTTTCGCAGACGGTCCAGATGATGACGCGTGCGACCGTCATGACCACGATCCGCCATGCGGTTAACAAAGAGCTGAAGCAGGTATTTGGCGGGGATTCGGTTGAGGCGCTGCCGCCGGAGAAGCGGGGCGAGGTGGTGCGCGTGATCGATGAGCTTGGCGAGACTTCGGCGCTGAAGGTGGCGCTGCTGATCGACGCCAGCGCCAGTATGAGGCCCAAGCTGCAAGCCGTGGAGGACGGGATCCGCGATCTGGTGCTCAGCCTGCAGGCCCGCACAGGGAAGAGCGAGATCGCCGTTTTTCATTTTCCGGAATCGTCGCGGGGCGACGGCTGCGTATGCGATCTGGATTGGACTGATAACCTGCGCGGCGTGAAAAAGATTATTCCGCAGCTGCAGATGCGGGGAACGACCCCGACCGGACCGGCGCTGATGCAGGTTGTTGATTTTTACCGGAAAGACGGCTATGGTAATTACAACAGAAGAGAAACGGATGGGATGATGGGTGACTACGTCGTTTGATCTCCGGCTGAGGCCCGGTATGGTTCTCACGGGCAAGTGGAAGCAGGGGCGCTATCAAGTCGTAAGGCTGCTGGGTGAAGGAGCCAACGGTCAAGTCTATTTGGTCGAGCACAGGCGGCGTTGGTATGCGCTCAAGATCGGACGCGACGCCGTCGACATTCAGTCGGAAATCAACGTGCTGAAAAATATCCGGCTACGGAAGGCCGGCTCGGAGCCGTTTCTAGTGGCCGTTGACGATTACAGCGACCCGGCAGGACAGGATTATCCGTTCTACGTCATGCGTTATGTGCGCGGCATGCCGTTGCATCATTTTATGGAGAAGGAAGGCGCCGACTGGTTCCCGCTGATCGGGTTCCATCTTCTCGGCAAGCTGGCCGCGCTGCACGAGGCGGGGTGGGCGTTTGGCGATTTGAAGCGGGAGAATGTGCTTGTCGGGGAATACGGGAGGGTCGAGCTGGTCGATTACGGCGGCGTGACGGCTTCGGGCAGAAGCGTCCGGCAATTCACGGAGGTGTATGACCGGGGTTATTGGAACGCGGGTTCCCGCATCGCCGACGGCACTTACGACCTGTTCTCGTTCGGCGTGCTTTGCGTCCATTTATTTGAGAGCCGACGGCTTCTGCATTTGACGCAAACGCTGCTGCCGCAGAACCGGCTCGCGGACGAGCTCATGAAGCTCGTCGAAGGCAATTCGACGTTGAAGCCGTTCGCCGGATGGCTGAACAAAGCGTTCAACGGCGGATACGCCAACGCCCGCGAAGGAGCGGGGGCTTGGCAGCGGCTGATGCACGGACCCGGAGTCCGCATGAAGAGGCCCGTTGCGCCGCGATGGATGACGGGGTTGTTCGCCGGTTCGATGGCGGTGCTCGCCGCGACGATC